>JALVWX010000199.1:0-946 GCA_027023165.1 Thermococcus sp.
ATCTTCAGCACGCGGATGACCCTACCGGGAACGACTCCGCCCTGGTAGAGCCTGAACCCGTACTTCATTTCCGCCTCGGTTCTCGGAAGCCACTCCCAAGTCACCCTTCTGTTCTCCATGACGACGCGGTTGGCTAAACGCTCAATCTCCCTGAGTTCATCCTCGGTTATGCGCTTGTAGTGGGCTATGTCGAGCCTGGCCCAGTCGGTGTGGAGCTGGCTTCCGGCCTGCCAGACGTGCTTTCCAAGAACCCTCACAAGGGCACCCATGAGGACGTGCGTTCCGGTGTGGTGACGCATGTGTTGGATTCTCCTGTCCCAGTCGAGCCTTCCGTGAACCTTAACACCCGGCTTGAAGAGTTCCGGCTTCTCGACCCTGTGGAGGATGACCTTTCCAACCTTCTGAACGTTGGTTACCCCCACTTCCTCGCCGTTCACCTCGAGGGTTCCTGTGTCATAGGGCTGGCCTCCGCCTTCCGGATAGAAGGCCGTCTGGTTAAGAACAACCCAGTCGTCTATGACCTTTAAAACCTCGGCGTCGAACTCCCTCATGAACGGCTCCTCGTAGTAGAGCGTCCTTGTGTCCGGTAAATCCTTTACCAGTTCGAAGTCCACTACATATTCTCCGGCCGTCTTCTTCTCGGCCTTCTCGGCCTTTTCAGCGATGAGGGTGTAGAAGTTGTCCGGTATCTCGACCTTTACTCCCTCTTTCTGAGCTACTTCCGCCACTATCTCCGGAGTTAAGCCGTGGCTCTCGTAGAAGAGGATGAGCTTGTCCAGCGGTATCTCGTTGATGCCCTTCTTCTTGAGCTTCGCTATCTCGCGCTTCACGAGGTCGCTTCCCCGCTTCAGCGTCTCCTGGTAGCGCTTCTCCTCGACGTTGATTATGTCGAGTATTACATCCTCCATCTCTTTGAACTCCGGATAGGTCGGCGAAAGCTCCTTGA
>JALVWX010000199.1:956-1631 GCA_027023165.1 Thermococcus sp.
GCATGAAGGTGAGGGTCTTCGTGTGGTCAGCTATCGCGTACACAAGCTCGTAGGGCCTTACAGCCTTCTCAAGCTCCTCGACGCTTATGCCGACGCGCTTTGCCACCTGCTCCCTCAGATAGCGCAGATCTCCCATGTCCTCGATGTCGAACATTCCAGCTAATCTGGAGTTCTCCATGAGGATACGCTCGTCTATCCTCTCTATCCCGGCCATCCTCTTGAGCGGCTCGACAACGTAGCCCAAGACAGCGTCGTAAGCCGTAGGCGTCCCGTGGCTCATCCACACCAAACGCTCAAGGCCGTAGCCGGTATCAACGACGCGCGTCTCCATAGGGACGTAGTAGTCGCCCTTTATCTCAACCACCTGGCTCGGGTCTGCATTCGCTGGGGCCTTCTTGTACTGCATGAAAACGAGGGTTGCCACCTCAAGTCCGCGATAGAGCACCTCGAAGGCCGGTCCCGCGTTTCCCCCGCCGGCCCAGGGGTTCTCCTTGAAGGTTATGTCCTCGGCCTTCATTCCGAGTTCCTTGGTGAAGAACTCGAAGGCAAGCTCAACGGTCTCGTCCATCCAGTAAATCGGCTTGCCCGGATAGTTGAACGCATGATGCGCCATCATCTCGAATATCGTGAAGTGCCTGCCGGTTATTCCGACGTTGTCGATGTCCGTGAACCTTA
>JALVWX010000200.1 GCA_027023165.1 Thermococcus sp.
CTACCACAGTATCAGAGCCGGCTCACGATAGAAGTGCCGATATGGGGTTAAACGGTGAGGGCTAGAAAAAAGGTAAAGGCCCCCACTAAGAAGTACATGCTGGCCTCGAAGTATTGATGTAAAGGTAACTTTACACCTCTTTCCTTGAGGGTCAGGAGTTTTCCCACTTGGACGAGGCCAGTATATATGAAATACCCACCCAAGCCCGCGATTCCAATCTTGATGACGTTAATCACTGCCACCATCTCCCTGCTTCAATCTTTTTTCGACTTTTGGCCAGAGGTCCTCGACCCAAATCTGGAGGGCCCTTTTTGATAGTGTTGAGCAGGTCGCGGGACTTGAGCACATTTTATCGAGAAATTCTGGCCAGGCCAGAACTTCCTCTTTACCTGTTTTGTAATATATGACTTTCACGAGGAGGCCGTTTCCAGCACCGAGGAATGCAAGGGCCCGCTTTCGTGCAAACCAATGTAACTGACCCTTCTGCCATATTGGTGGTTCTACCGGGTGTTCTTTTAGCCACTCATGGACGTTCAGCATGGCCCATTTTGGGAGTGTATAAATGTCTGGTTTTTCATCCATATCTACACCTCCGAAACTTTTTCCACTAATTCAGTGTCGGTCACTATCATCTCAATTATCGGCCAGTGGAGTACGACTCCCTGTGGCTTACCACGCTTGGGGAGTGCACTAATGGCAACGAACAGTTCGCCATCTTTCCTCAGAACTTTATAGTGCACCCTCTTGTAGTATCCCTTGAGTGCGGGAGGGTTTTCCACATCACACTCGACGAGAATTTCCGCCACATCATCCAAAACGCATCACCCCCTCAAACCTCTCCGGCCCTCCAGAGGTTGTAAAACTTCGTCAGCGTGTTCAGCTTCTCGACGAATTCCCACGAGAGGTTGAGCCTATTGGAAGTCCTGGACACAATTCCGAGTTTTATGAGCGTCTTCTTGACTATGCTCCAGTCCTTCCTCAGCTTTGCGGCTGGATAGCCCCTTTCACGAAGCTCCCTCTCGATGAGCTTGTTTATCCTCGTCTTGCTGATTTCCCCGTTGTCGAACTTGTTCAAGAGCTCGCGGTACTGCTCAAGCAGGTCCTGCTCGCCGAGGTATTCGAGGATGACCTCAAGCCAGTCTTCAGTGTAGGTTTCTCTCTTATTCCTCAGCCGCTCAAGGAGGGTTTCAGCAATGCCTATCCTATGCTCGTCGTCATCGAAGATCAGCTCAAGGAAGTTGTAGAGGCCCTTGAGCTCGAACTCGTTCCGCGGGAGGGCTATTTTGGGCTTCATAGGCTCACCTCGTTCACGGTTTTTGTGAGCACGGCAGTGTTTCCAGGAGGGTTTTCTTGTGTGGGCCCGCCCACCCGTAAATGAGGACCCATATTCACGGAAAGTGTGAGCTAGGAAACGGACCGCACTCGGCAAAACCGAAATCCCGCTCACGAATTTCGTGAATACGTTAACTTTCGTATGAAAGTTAACGGTCACCATCGCCACTCTCCTTCTGCTCTGCTAAGTGTTTCTCCAGCTTCTCAATCCACTTTATCCAATCCCATGCGATTCGTTGAATGCCCTCCAAATTGTATTCCACACTCCGTGGAACCCTGTACTGCAGGGCC
>JALVWX010000201.1 GCA_027023165.1 Thermococcus sp.
TTTAACGGCCTCCTCCAAGACGGGCTTCGTGGGGTCGGTGTCCTTCCCTATCTCAACCTCAGTTGCCAGAACCGTTGCAACGTCCTCCAGGAGAACCTTCATTGCGAGTCCTTTAAGCTCGCCATCAACGTTGAGTACCACCCTCTCGCCATCGAAGAAGGCCTTTCCGCTTTCGTTTTCCCTCGTCCACGAGACAACGTAGACGGGTTTAAGGATAAGCTTCAGGCCCTTGAGTCCTATCTCATCAGAACTGACGCTGAACTTGTACGAGACAACGCGCTTGGCCTCATCCACGAGCTTCTGGGATGAGATGGACTCCACCAGGGGGCCGTCTAGGACAAACTCCTTGAGGGCTCTGGGCCTCTCACGCTCGGGGAGAAACTTTTCGAGGAGGGTTTTCGGGGGTTCGATTGAGTAGCGTGTAAAGGCCTCTGCGAGCCACTCCGGACCGAGGACGGTAACGCCCTCAACACCCTCTTCAAGGCCATCCAGGGCTATGAGAATTACCCTCCCGTACCCCGAGAGTGCATTTTTGAGCCAGTTTTCGGTGGGTTTGCCTCTGAGAAGGGCAACCGCCAGGGTCTCTTTCCCCTGAAACGGGTCCTCTCGCTCTCCGGTGACCACGATGAGGCGAACCTTCCCTTTTCTCTTGAACTCCCTGCCGGTCTCCCTAAAGCCGGCCTTAGTCATTAGCTCGGCGAGTCCCTCGACTATGAAGTCTTCAGGGGCGAGAAGTATCATTGCCGGTTCCCATTCCATAGTGACTCCCCTGACCGGTTCGACTGCCGGGAATAAATAGTTTGTGGCCCGTAAAAAAGGGTTAATTATAACACTTAGTAAGCCCTGTTGAGGAGCCATTCAACAACCGTTCTGTGAAACTCCTCTCCCCACTCAGGGTCCTCGAATATCTCGTGGTAAGCCCCCGGAAACTCCTTCAGCGTCTTGTCCTTGACCTTTAGCCTATCGAAGAGCCTTTTAGCTCCTTCTGGCGGGGTTATCACATCGCCTGTCCCCACAAGAAGGAGAACCGGGACTTTTATCCTGTCGGCTTCCAAGTGGGCCAGTTCCATGTTGACGAATATGCTCCTGCCGAGCTTTGCCGAAATCCTGTCGTGGACCAGAGGGTCCTCCACGTACCTCCTCACGGCGTCCCTGTTTCTGGAGAGGAGTTCCGGCCTTATGCCGTTGGACAGCGTTACCCCCGGTGCAATCTTCCCGAGGAACTTTGCCAAGGCGACCATAAAGCCCGGCGTTTCGGGACTCTTCGCGAGGGCAGGTGATGAAGCGACTACGCCCTTTATCCTATTGCTCCTTGTCTCTGCGTAGCGGATAACCGTTAGACCGCCGAGGCTGTGGCCGAAGATGAAGGGCTCCTCCCCTATTTCCTCGATTATGGAGTCGATTATCTCCAGTGTTTCCTCAATGCTCGCGTGCCCCCTTTTGCCGGGGCTCTTCCCGTGTCCCGGCCAGTCGAAGGTGTAAACGGCAAAACCAGCCTCGTTCAGCATTCCTATCAGCTTTCCGTAGCGACCGCTGTGCTCGCCGAGGCCGTGCACCAAAACGACCCAGCCCCTGTCGGGCGTTCCAAACTTGGCTTTGTAGATGTCCATGGCCATCCCC
>JALVWX010000202.1 GCA_027023165.1 Thermococcus sp.
AGGAGATAATGGCCTCGCTGAGGACGCCGGTGGAGAAGTACTACATCCGCGTTAACACGCTCAAGACGAGCCGCTCGAAGCTAATGGGCATCCTGAGGAAAGAAGGTTTGAAGCCAAAGAGAAGCCCCTACCTCAAGGAGGGGATATACTTCGAGAGGGAAGGCCCGAACTTTCCCGACGACCACGAGCCGGGCCTTCCCGCCGTGAGGGCCAACAAGTTCGCGAGTGAAAGCGTCTACCAGGGCGCGATGCTCTACGCTCCCGGTGTTCTCCAGGCGGACAAAAAGATAAAGCCGGGAGACGAGGTGGAGATTAGAGATCCGAGGGGCCTGCTCGTCGGAATTGGAATAGCCAGAATGGGCGCCAAGGAGATGATAACCTCGACGAGAGGATTGGCCGTTGAAGTGACCCTTCCAAAGTTCAAGCTTCCCAGTTTGAGTGAGCTGGAGAGCTTTAAGGAGGGCCTATTCTACGCCCAGAGCCTGCCCTCAATGGTCGTTGCCCACGTTTTGGAGCCGAGCGAGGAGGATCTAATAATCGACATGGCAGCCGCTCCAGGCGGAAAGACGAGCCACATAGCCCAGCTGATGGAGAACAGGGGAGAGATAATCGCGATGGACAAATCGAAGAACAGGCTGAGGAAGACGGAGGAAGAGCTGAGGAGGCTCGGCGTTAAAAACGTCAGGCTCATAAGAATGGACGCGAGAAAGCTCCCCGAACTCAGAATCGAAGCCGATAAAATCCTCCTCGATGCGCCCTGCACCGCCCTCGGCATAAGGCCGAAGCTCTGGGAGAGCAGGACCCCAAAGGACATAGAGGCGACCGCGCGCTACCAGAGGGCCTTCATCTGGGCAGCGATAAAGTCCCTGAGGAAGGGGGGAGTTCTCGTCTACTCCACCTGCACGCTGTCGCTGGAGGAAAACGAGGCGAACGTGAGGTACGCCCTCGGGAAAGGCTTAAAGCTTGAGGAGCAGAGCATCTTCATAGGTTCCCCAGGGATCGAAATCGACGGGGTCCAGAGGTTCTATCCGAACAGGCACCTCACGCAGGGCTTCTTCATAGCCAAGTTCAGGAAGGTGGGGTGATGGCCGGAAGGAAGTACACCCTCCTCGGCGCCGCACTGCTCGTCATAATCCTACTCCTCTGGTGGGCCGGGATAGAGGATGTAATCGAGATACTGAAAACGGCCAGGTTCGACTACTTTCTTCTCGCCGTGGTCGTTTACGTAGCCTCCCTCATCACCTGGGCGCTCCGCTGGCGGGTTCTCCTGAAGAGCCTCGGAATAAACGCGGGATTCAGAACCGTGCTGGGGGGACTTCTCGTAGGCATCTTCATCAACAACGTAACCCCCGGTGCTAGGGGCGGTGGGGAGCCTGTTAGGGCTTACTACATCCACAAGAAGACGGGGGACCCCTACGGACCGGTTTTTGCAACCGTGATGATGGACAGACTGACCGACGTCATCCCCGTCATGGTGATGCTCCTCTTCGGCACGGTTTACGTCTACAGGCTCGGCTCAGTAACGCTCACCCTGACCCTTCTCCTCCTCGACGCGTTCTTCGTCGCCCTCACACTCGTCTCGATAGGCATAATGCTGAGCGAGCAGAAGACCAAGGGGATACTCTACTGGTTCTACCGCCAGTTCGGGCGGATAATGCCCAAGAAGGCCCTGAAGTACGAGAAGAAGTTCGTGAAGGCGGTGGAGGTGAGCGTTCCCCAGTTCCAGGACAACCTCAGGGTTCTGCTGACCCACAAGAGGGCCTTCGCCCTTTCGGTCTTCTGGTCGTTCGTGACCTGGATGCTGATACTCCTGCGCTCCTACTACATCTTCTACAGCATCAACAGCCCGATACGGCTCCTCGACGTCATGGTCGTCCAGATGGTCGGCATAGCGGTGGGAATGTTCGCGGTAGTGCCTGGAGGAGCTGGCCTCATCGAGGCGGTAAACTCGGCGGTCTACGTCCTCCTCGGCATAAACAAGGAGATAGCGGTTACGGCGACGCTCTTAGAGAGGTTAATCTCCTACTGGGCGCCCACTATCATAGGGGCGGGACTCACGACGCGCTTCGGAGCCATGGTGAGGGAGCTGAAGAAGAAGGCCAACGACAACGATATAAACGTGGAGGACGAAAAGAAGGCTTAAAGGTGCTTGCACGTGGACAAAAAGAAAGTGATCTTCTTCACCGTGGCCCTCCTCATCATAGGCGCGCTGATAAAGTGGGCCGGTGCCAAGGGAGTGGCCGAGATAATAGCCAGCTCGGACTGGAGGTACCTACTACTGGCGGTCGCGGTCTACATCATCACTCTCCTGGCATCTGCCCTCAGGTGGCAGGTTCTCCTGAAGGGACTGGGCATATCCGTACCCCTGAGGATAGTCTGGAACGCGATATTCGTGGGCATGTTCTTCAACAACATAAGCCCAGGGGCAAAGGGCCTCGGTGAGTTCATCAGGGTCTACTACATAGCGAAGGAGACGAACAACCCCTACGGTCCGATGACGGCGAGCGTGATGATGGACAGGATAACCGACCTGGTGCCGATAGCCTTCATGATGGTCCTCGCGACGCTCCACGTTTATCACCTCGGTGAAACCCTCCTGACGACCATCATAATCTTCCTCGACGCCGTTATGATAGGGTTCTCGGCCCTCGTAATCGGCCTCCTGATGAGCGAAGAGAGAGCACACAGCGCGATATGGTGGATATTCAGGCAGTACCGGAAGCTCTCGAAGACGGGAGCAGAGAAGAGACGGGAGAGCTTTGAAAAGATAGACACCGTAACCATACCCAACTTCCAGAGGGACTTCCGGGTGCTCTCGAAGAGCCGCGTCTACACGCTGGTGGCCATAGGCTGGTCCTTCGTGTACTGGATACTCACCGTGGCACGCTACTACCTGGTCTTCCGAGCCATAGGCCAGCCAATCGACCCCGTAAGCATAACCGTCGTCCTGGTCGTTTCGATGGTCGTGGGCATGTTCGCAGTCATCCCCGGCGGCGCCGGAATAATAGAGGCTGTCAACACCGCGGTTTTCATGGCCCTGGGCATAAACCCCGAGTACGCCGTTACCGGAACCATACTCGAGAGGCTCATCTCGTACTGGGGTCCGACAATAGTCGGTTCATTCGTGGCGGCTGACTTCAAGCCGGATGGGGCCGCAGGGGTCGAGGATTCAACGGAGGTGGAAGTGTGAGGTTTGGGGTGGTGGCGAGACGGGACAGGGGGGCCGCACTTAAGCTTGCCTACAGGGTGTATGACTTCCTCAAAGTCAGCGGGCACGAGGTCATCGTGGATTCCGAAACCTACGAGCACCTGAGGGAGTTCAGGGAAGAGGACGTACGCCCCCTGGAGGAGTTCGACGTCGACTTCATAGTCGCAATAGGCGGCGACGGAACGATACTCCGCGTCGAGCACAGGACGAAGAAGGAGATACCGATACTGGGGATAAATATGGGGACCCTGGGATTCCTGACGGAGGTGGAGCCTCATGAGGCATTCTTCGCCCTGAGCAAGCTCATAGAGGGCGACTATCACATAGACGAGCGGATAAAACTCAGAACATACCTCGACGGGGAGAACAACGTTCCGGATTCCCTCAACGAGGTGGCCATACTGACGGGCATACCAGGAAAGATAATCCACCTGAAGTACTACATAGACGGCGGCCTGGCTGACGAGATACGGGCGGACGGCCTTATAGTTTCCACCCCCACCGGTTCAACGGGGTACGCGATGAGCGCCGGAGGGCCTTTCCTTGACCCGAGGCTCGAGGCGGTTGTCATAGCACCGCTGGCTCCGATAGCCCTCAGTTCCAGACCCATGGTTGTTCCCGCGAAAAGCACGGTTGAGGTGAAGAACCTCGCGGAGGGAAGGAAGCTCATCCTGGCCATAGACGGCCAGTTCTACACCCAGCTTGAGCCAGAGACGAGGATAGAGGTGAAAAAATCCCCGAGAAAAGCAAAGTTCGTCCGCTTCAGCGATGAGATATACCCCAAGTACACGATGAGGCTCAAGGGGCGGTTTTAGAGCGGTTCAAACTCCTTCATGAGGAAGGACTTCTCCTGGGGGGTCACGACGGTGTCGTCCACGAAAATCATCAGCGTCCCCCTGAGGGCCAGGAGGTAGTCCTTAAGGTTGACGAGGAACTTGAAGACGGTCTTGAAGTCGTTGTA
Organism: Thermococcus sp.; assembly: GCA_027023165.1. The sequence goes on from JALVWX010000202.1 coordinate 4,170, forward strand.
GAGGAGCAGATATTCGACGGAATCAACTATGACAACCGCCCCAGGGTTCTCCTGAACGAAGCGGAGCACCCTGTCCTGGATGACGTGAAGGGCCGTTGGCTGGACCCCGCCCGGAACCTGAGTTACCCAGAGAACACTGATGTTGCCCTTGCTGAAGCTCTCGTATATCGACGGGGAGCGGGTCACCGCCATCATTGGAAAATCAGCATCCTTCAGGAGTTCAAGGACGTCGGAAAGCCTGTAGCGGGAGAAGATGACGTAAGCTCCGACAGAGAAAGGAGAATCCTGTTTTGGAACCCTCGGGCGGGACTTAACCCTCGTTCCAGCGTTTACCGCCACCGAGGGCATGTACCTAAGCTCCACGAGCATTATGTACCTGATGACAGTGTATATGACGCCCACGATGGAAACGAAGTAGAGCGTGCCCTCCGCCAGAACGAAGTCCGTCCTGCAGCAGAAGTCATCCACAAGGTCAAGGAGCCTGCCTATCTCAGCCAGGAGGAGGAAGATAAAGGAGTACTTTATCAGGATGTTGAGTTCGACGTCGTATTTGCCAATCCTGCGGTAGAGGAAGAAGAGTGCGTAGCCTATGGCAACGGCCAGGATGAGGTCGAGGATTAAAACGTATGGCGAAACGATTAAACCCATGTTACTTTCACCTCATCGGTGCGGAATTTCTGCCTCACAACGGTATCTTCCATTTTAAACCTTACGCCACCGCGGTACATTCTCAGGCCGGTGTAGGCTATCATGGCCCCGTTGTCCCTGCAGAGGTCGTAGGGGGGGACGAAGAACTCTATGCCCCTGTCCTCGGCCATCGTCTTGAGCATCTCGCGAAGGCGGTTGTTTGCCGCAACGCCACCGACGAGAACGACCTCGTCCTTGCCGGTGTGTGCTAGGGCCCTTTCAGTGATCTCAACGAGGGCGGCGAAAGCGGTCTCCTGGAAGGAATAGGCCAGATCCTCAACGCGGTACTTTCCAGTGCGATATTTCCTGACCGCCTCGGTGAGAACGCCGGAGAAACTCAAATCCATACCCTTTACAGCGTAGGGAAGTTCAATGTAGCGATGGCCCTTTTGAGCGAGCTTCTCTATCTTCGGGCCTCCCGGAAAGCCGAGGCCGAGTTCCCTCGCAAAGGTGTCTATCGCGTTCCCTATGCCTATGTCGAGGGTTTCTCCAAAAACGCGGTAGCGGCCGCCCTCCAGAGCGAGAACCTGCGTGTTACCGCCGCTGACGTACAGACCGACCGGGTCTCTGACACCGAACATCTTCGTTATCTCAACGTGGGCAATGCAGTGGTTTACCCCGATGATGGGCTTCCGGTATTTTATGGCCAATGCCCTCGCGGCGGTTGCAACAACGCGGAGGCACGGCCCCAGCCCCGGCCCCTGGGAGAACGCTATAACGTCAACGTCCTCCATCGTTATTCCGGCCTCGTTGAGAGCCTTTCTCAGAAGGGGCTTGAGAAGTCTTGCATGGTGTTCGGCGGCTTCCTTGGGGTGGATTCCGCCCTTCTCGGTGGTGAGAGTGTGGAATACGTTCGCCAAAACCTTCTCCTCAGTCACGATTCCGATTCCAACGGTGTGGGCCGTGCCTTCTATCCCCAGGGCAATCATGTTAGTGAACTCCCAAGAAGGGTATAAAAAGGTTGTTGAAACATTAACACTGATGACTAAAACTGAAATTTTAGACGAGAAAAATTTCTTACATTCCGACGAAAGCGCGTCAGTTGTAAAGTGAGAAAGAAAAACTCACCGCCTTGAGAGCCAGTACAGGGCTTTCGCGGCTCTCTCCGGAGTGGGAAAGTTCTTAACGCCGTGCTTTTCCAGAAGCCCAACGCCGTCCCTGACTAGTTCACCCGCCATGAAGTTGACTACAATCGGCTTGTCGCAGTCGGCCTCGACGATTGCTCTTGCTATCTCCTCGCTCGGGATGAATATCGGGGGAACGCAGATGATTAAGAGAGAATCGACGTTCTCATCCCTGCAGACCGTCTCTATGGTTCTCTTATAGCGCTCGTAGTTGGCGTCGGCTATGAGGTCTACTGGATTTTTCACAGAGCACTGCTCTGGAAGAAAGGAGCGGAGCTTTTGAGTGGTTTCATCGCTCAGCTCGACAATCTCAAGGCCGAGCCTCTCAAGCTTGTCCGTTGCCAGAACACCCGGCCCACCCGAGTTCGTGATTACGGCCACGCGCTTTCCTGCTTTGGAGTACATCTCGAAGGCCTTGGCCGCGTCGAAAAGCTCCTCCATCTCCTCGACCTCTATGGCCCCGGCCTGTTTAAAGGCCGCGCGGTAGATTTCATAGCTTCCGGCAAGTGAACCAGTGTGAGATGCTGCAGCTTTGGCACCGCTCGCGCTCTTTCCGGCCTTGAGGATTACCACGGGCTTTTTCCCGCTCGCGTAGCGGAGTGCCTTAAGGAAGCGCCTGCCGTCTTTAACGCCTTCGATGTAGAGGGCTATGGCCTTTGTATTTTCATCGTCGGCGAAGTATTCTAAAAAGTCGCTCTCGTTCAGGTCAGCGGCGTTTCCATAGGAAACGAAAGCGGAAAATCCTATTCCTTCTTCATTCCCCATAGCTAAAGCCGCGCCACCGAAGGCACCACTCTGGCTGATTAGGGTCAGACCCCCGGGCCTTACGCGAACCTCGAAGGAGCCGAAGAACTTCCCGTGGACCCCGAAGATGCCGGCACAGTTGGGGCCTATCAAGCGAACACCGTGCTTTTTAGCCCTCTCAACGAGTTCCCTCTCCAGTTCTTCGTTTCCGACCTCGGAAAAGCCCGCTGAGATGACCACCGCCCCCTTGATGAGGGGGCCTATCTCATCAACCAACCCCGGAACAACCTTGGCCGGAACCGCAATTATTGCCGTGTCCACCGGCTCGTCGAGTTTCTCCCGTATCTGGAAGGTTCTCCCGGCAACTTCAACGGTTCCGCCCTTAGGATTTACTGGGATTATCTCACCCCCAAAGCCGCCCTCCACGATGTTCCTCAGGATTTCCCTCGCTATCGCACCCTCCTTGAAGGAGCCGAAGACCGCAACGCTCTCCGGATAGAAAAACGCGTCCAAGCTCATTCCACCACCCCTACCGGGTTGGCCGGTGAACAAAAAAGCTTATTGGTCCGCCCATCCAAAGATGGGCCATGAGGAAAAAGTACCGGAAAGTGGTCGTCGGGGGGACCTTCGACAGGCTTCACCTCGGCCACAAGGCTTTGCTGAGGAAGGCATTCGAGGTCGGCGAATATGTCTACGTCGGCCTAACATCGGACGAGATGATACGGAACAAGCCATACGCGGAGAAAATCCTCCCCTATGAGCTTCGTTTAAAGGATCTTCTCAAGTTCTTCGAGGTCAACGGCTACTCTAACTACCGAGTCATCAAGATACACACCGCCATAGGCTTCGCCGGCAGTATGAAAAGTTTAGAAGCTATAGTCGTCAGCGAGGAAACCTACAAGGGGGCGCTCGTGGTCAACCGCGCCAGGGAGGAGAACGGGCTTGAACCGCTCGATGTAGTCGTCATAGGGCTGGTTAAAAGCTCCCTCGGGCCGAAGATAAGCTCCTCCCTCATAAGGGCCGGGCTGATTGACCCCTTCGGAAGGTCGCTCTCCAGTGGAAACGAAACTCCCCGAAAGACGTTTAAGGGAAAAAGGCATAACACTTCCGGTGATATCCATGGAGAAGCTTAAGGAGCCGATTATAGCGATCAACTTCAAGACCTACATCGAAGCGACCGGAAAGAGGGCCTTGGAGATAGCCAAGGCCGCGGAGAAGGTCTGGAAGGAGACGGGAATAACAATAGTCGTCGCACCACAGCTCGCGGACCTCTACAGAATAGCCCAGGAGGTTGAGATTCCCGTCTTCGCCCAGCACATCGACCCGATAAAACCCGGAAGCCACACCGGTCACGTTCTTCCGGAGGCCGTTAAGGAGGCCGGTGCCGTCGGAACGCTCCTCAACCACTCTGAGAACAGGATGGTCTTAGCGGACCTCGAGGCGAGCATTAGGAGGGCAGAAGAAGTTGGACTCATGACGATGGTCTGCTCCAACAACCCGGCAGTTTCGGCGGCAGTTGCGGCCCTCAATCCGGACTACGTGGCCGTTGAGCCACCCGAACTCATAGGAACTGGCATTCCTGTCAGCAAGGCCAAACCCGAAGTCATAACCAGCACCGTCGAACTGGTCAGGAAGGTGAACCCCGAGGTCAAGGTTCTTACAGGAGCGGGCATAAGCACGGGCGAGGACGTCAAGAAGGCCCTCGAGCTGGGAAGCGTCGGCGTTCTCCTCGCTAGCGGAGTTACCAAAGCCAAGGACCCGGAGAAGGCCATAAGGGATTTGGTCTCGCTTATAATCTGAGCTTTCCACTTCTTCCCTTCCTGCCCTTCTGAAGAAAATCCGGCAAAAAGGAATGAACGAAGAGAAAACCTCACATGGCCGTGTAACCGCCGTCGACTACCAGCTCAGCCCCGGTTACGAACCTTGACTCGTCGGAGGCAAGATAGAGAACGGCATAGGCAACGTCTATCGGCTCACCGACCCAGCCAATGGGGTTCATCTTGGCGAACGCTTTTCTGCACTGCCCCTCATCCTGGATCCCCATCTTCCTGCAGGCCTTTTTGAGCATGGGAGTCCAGATACTCCCGGGGTGAACGGAATTAACGCGGATGTTGTCCTTTGCATAGATGAGGGCGTCGGTCTTCGTCATTATCCTAATTGCACCCTTGGAGGCGTGGTATGGTGGAATGCCCGGTGAGCCGACGATTCCGTAAATGGAAGAGATATTGACGATGCTTCCGCCACCGGCTTTCTTCATGTACGGGATGACGTGCTTCGTGCAGAAGAAGACGCCCTTAACGTTGACGTTCATAACCTGGTCCCACTCCTCCTCGGTAAGTTCATGGGTCGGCTTGTCGACACCGGTTATTCCGGCGTTGTTAACGAGAATATCAATCTTCTCGAACTCCCGCGCTATCTCCGCGAAGACCCTTTCCACTTCCTCCTCGTTGCTAACGTCCAGCTTCCAGAACTTGGCGATTCCGCCTGCCTTCCTGATGCTTTCAACGACCTCGTTGCCCCTCTCCACGTTCCTACCGGTGACGGCTACCTTCGCCCCCTCCTTCGCCAAAAGCTCGGCTATGGCCCTTCCAATTCCGGAAGTAGCGCCGGTGACAACGGCAACCTTTCCATCAACCCTTCCCATCTTCATGCCTCCAACTGTCCATTGAACAACCAAACGGTGCATTTGATTACGAGCTGAAGGTTTTAAATTTTTCCAATTACCACTCTTCCAGAGTTATCATTCGAAGGAGGTTGGACCGGCCTAAGGTTTATAAGCTCCGGGGAGTTCACTCGGATGGGCAGCCCCGTGGTGTAGCGGCCAAGCATGCGGGACTTTGGATCCCGCGACCCGGGTTCGAATCCCGGCGGGGCTACCATAGAAACTTTTGCCAAGCAAAAGTTTCATCAAAGTTCGCATGTCGCTTTTGGAAATTCCCAGTTTTAAGGGGATTTGCCCCTTCACCCGTAGGTTTTGCGGTGTTTCACTGCGAGAATAACGCCCGAAGGACGCCAAAAGAAGGGAAAACGGGCCTTAACATCGAGATTTTTGAGTTAAATCCGCCTCGAACTTGCAATTTTTGAGAGGACATGCAAACTCATTCCAAGCAATTTTGATGGAAGTTTATTCTTTGGTCAAACTTTGCCCTGCAAAGTTTGCTTGCTTGCACAAGCGCTGGCGGAAGATTAGGTGCTTTTTCTAGAATACTGGTTTTTAGTGGGGTTTACTCATTAATTGTCATCTCTCAAGTGTTTGCTCTCCTCAAGGCGTCCGAAGGACGCCAGAATAAAAAGCAAACCTGCTTGAAAGGCCACCTTTAGAATTAAACCCCTTTCCAGTGAGTTACAAAAAGAGGGCACGGTTAGCGTTCGGCATTCGCATGAGAAAGGAACTCTTTGATCAAACTTTGCCCCGCAAAGTTTGCTAGAACGCGAACTCCTCGACACTGAAGCTCTCCATGACCCTCTCGAAGTCCGTCTCCGGGGCGTATGTGAAGCCACAGTGGTTGCACTTCAGGACACCGTTCTCCTCGCTCAGCGGTGAGAAGCAGACGGGACAGCGGTACTCCTCGCGCTTCAGCCTATCGTAGACCTCGTCCCTCATGACGATCAGGTTAAGCTCGGTCTCCCAGTCCTCGTGGAGCATGCCCCAGTAAGGGACCTCAATGGGGTAGAAGTCTTCTAAGATAAGTGCGTTTATCCCGATGCCCCGAACTCCAGGCGGGAGCCTGTTCGTCGGTTCTATAGAAACAACGTACTGGTCGTAGAACTCTATGTTATCGGCCCGTATAGTCAGACCGCGGGAAAGCTTGGAGCGGAGCGGTATGAGCTGGAGGAATAAGCCCTCCCGCTCAACGTCCCAGCTCGCGCTTATTGAAACACTCCCCTTCGTGAAGAACTGGGTTATGTAGCGCTCATCTCTCTCCTCTCCAGCCAAAGAAAAGCCCAGCTTACCGAAGGCCCGGGAGAGGAAGTTCGGCCTCGGAAGCTTCCCGTAGTTAACCATGTACTCCCCAATCCAGCCGGCGAGGGGCATGGAATAGCCTATGAAGGCCTGCATCTGAACGCGCAGGTAAGCAACGCTGGGGAGGAGCTTGAACCCCTGCATTTCCACCGGAAAGGTAACGGTGTTATCGTATATATGATTAACGGAAAGCCCGGGAGAGAAGAGACAGGAGTCAGGAACCGAAGAAGTCGTCGAGGCTTATCCCCTTCTTTTTCTTCTTGCCCTTCGCCCCGCGCTCTTCTTCCGCCCCAGTCTTTTTCTTCTCCATCATGTACTCCTTAAGGGCAGCCTTTTTGAAGCCAGTAACCGGCTTTATCTTCTTCTCGGAGCGCTTGGGCCTCTCGGGAGTTTTTTTAACTTCCTTCGAAGGGGTTTTCTTATCCTTAGCCTTCGCTCCCTTCTTCCCGTTTCCACCGGCCTTCAGCTCGTCGAGGTAGCCGTTTCTGCCGTTGGATTTACCTGTGCGCTCCCTGATCATCTTCTCGCAGACATCGGCGGAGAAGCCCATGAGAGTTCTCTGCCTCTCGGGCAGAACGTTCTCGAAGAGCGTCTTTATGTCCTTCTCGGTTATACATATCCTCTGCCTCGTGTAATCCAGAACGTTGTACTTGGTAACGAGCATCTTGGCCGTTGGCAGGTACTTCTCTATCGCACCTTTGCTCACCGTCAGAACGATCTTGCCCCCGCACTTGGGGCACTTTCCACCGAGAGGGGGGCGCCGATACTTCGTGTTGCACTTGACACAGCGGAACTCCTGCCTCGTGAAGCTCCTGAGGTTGCCCCTCAAGTCGGGAACGAGGTGGGAATTGATGATGGTTTCAGCGACGTGGTGCTCGTCAACGGCGCGGATGCGCTCGGCCAAGGTCAGCTGCCTCTCAACCTTCTCGACCATGTCGCCGAGCTGCTTGTACAGACTCATCTTCGGGCCGAGGCCGATGTCATCAGTATCATGGGTGAACTTTATGCCCTCGTACATCTCGGGCTTTCCAAGCCTGTCCTCGACGCGCTCGATGAACTTTATCGACTTCGGGGACTTCATCTCGTAGGTGGCACTGTAGAATTCAAGCGGATAGTAGCGGACGACGTCCATGTTGTGGACCTCGCTGTCAACTTCCCTCGGATCGAGCCTCGTCGTAACGACCAGCGGCGCGTCCATCTTGCCGCCGCGCTTCTCTGGAAGGTAGTACTTGCTGAAGTTGAGCAGGGCATCAAGGAGAAGCATGACGGCGTCTTCGTCGCCATCGCATTGGTGTGTTACAATATTTTCGTTAATTAGTGCGTTATGATATTTCTTAGCATTAAGAGAGAACACAAAGTCATCTTTAGATTCGACATATTCAACACGTCTGACTTTCAAAAGCCAACCGTTTTTAGAGGAGTACCTATCCGCCCTTGCAGATTCTTTATCTCCAGAATGGAGAGAGTATACCGAGTTCTTACGCTCGCTGACAAAGCCAATCTCCTCAAAGAACCTGTGGTAGTGCTGTCCCGCTATGTTTAGGGCATAAACCTTTGAAATTGGGGGTTCAGTTCCACGTTCAAGGTGGTACAGCCTTCCACGAGCGTTTCCACGATTGGCATTTTTGTCAAGGGTGTAATAACCCCGTATCCCAAACTTCCAAAGCAGCAGAGTCTCCACGTCCTCCAGGAGGGGCTTGTTAACACTGTACACTACCACCCTAGGTACTGTCCTTAACGCACTTCCGTCCCCCTCAAAGTAGGCCCTGAGCATCTCGGTAACAGTCTCTCTTGGGAGGGTGTAAACGAGTGAGGGAACACGCTTGGTGTGGGCGTTCTTCCCAGCTTTGAGAACTTCTGTGAAGAGCAGGTAGAGAACGCGGGAACCGACGATGATTTTCTCTCCCCTCTCATAGATTCCAAAGCCGTTCCCAAAAGCTTCCCTAAGGGCCTTCTTCAGATCCTCTCTTGCATCCTCATCCGCAACTGAAAAGCTGATCTGGTAAACGCTTTCACTTTCCCTCGCGTAGCCTTCAGCCAAATAGTAGCCAAGAACCCTCATCAAAGGTTTTATCGGGACGAAGCGGTTAATAACCACTCTATCCCGTTTAAAGGCAATCTTGCAATCTGGAACCTCTGAAAGTTGAATGTTTCTGGCTTTCAGGAACTCCAAGAGAACGCCCAATGGAAGAGAATCCCTTCTAATGTAATCTGCCTTTATGTGCTCTTCCAAACCTGTTGACTTAATCCACCCCGCTATGCCCCTCACCATTATCCTGCCCCAGAGTTCCCGGAACTCCTCTCTCGCGAACTCCTCCAGAAGGTCAAGATACTCAACGTTCACCTCCGGGAACTTCAGTCTTGGGACGAGTATCCTGTCGCCCTCTTTCACCTCGAAAGCCCGCTTTTCCACAAACTTCCCGTTCTCATAGACGAGAACAGGATGGTCAACCGTTGTTTCGAAGGCCCTTCCAAGCTCAAGCTCGAAGCGAATGAGGTGGTCCGTTGAAGGGGCTTTTATGACGTCCTCGATGTCTGTCAGAACGACTTTACCGCTCTCAGGGTCGAAGGAGTAGACCTTAACGTTCACCTTGGGCTTTTTCCTGACGTAGACCATGTTCTCATAGCTCTCTCCCTCAAAAAGCTCGTAGAGTTCGCGGAGCGTTATCCTTGCCGGTTTGCCGTCTACCTGGACCAAGATTCTCGTGTCACCGGGGAAGCAGTTTCTCCTCTTCGCGGCGTGGTAATATGGGTGGGCGTAGCCGACCAGAACGTCGGAGAAGCCTATAATTCTTCCAATGATTCCGGCCGATGTGTGCGGGGCGAGGCCTATCACGAGGTGACCGACCAAGTTCTCCATCTTCTCGGCGTTGTAGAAGCGTGGAAGGCCGTAGAACTTCTCAAGGAGATCATCTATGAAGCGGGCCACCTTGAGGAGGTATTTTCCAGCCTCGTAGGGCAGTATAACGTCCTGGACTTTGAGCTCCAGTATCTGATCGTTCCGCTCAAGGGGCTTGCCTTCAAAGTCGTGAGTATATCCAAGCTCCCTGAGCTTCTCAACACTTGTGCCAATTTCCTTTGGCTTGAAGTGGGTTATCGGCGCGTCTGTGGCGTCGAAGCGGATTGTACCGTCTTTAAAGACGTAGACGTCGTTCTTAGCCCTTAGGAGGCCCTTCTCAAGCGGTTCGGCCATCTTGTGGCCGGAGGTCATACCCTGGACACCCTTGAGCCTGTCGATGCCGTAGACCTTGACGTTCTCCATCGCCTGTCTAAGGAGTTCCGAGGGCTTTATCGTCCTCCTCGCGTAGGGACTCAACTCGACACCGCATTTTGGACAGCGGAAGTCGAAGTTCTCGGCTTCGCTCTGGGTGTAGTCAACGTTACACCTTGGACAGTGCCAGAGGAGTTCCTTCCGCGTTCCGCAGCGAGGGCAGAGGTGCTCCGGCCCCACGTGCCCACAGCTCGGGCACTTGAAGAACGCTATTTCAACACTCGAAACCTTCCCCGCCTCTGCGGCCTTCTTTATGTCCCTGCTCGAGCCTCCGGCCAAACCGATGGGGAAGAGAACCTGAACCGGCGGTTTCATCCTCCTCTCTTTGGCCTTCTCCGGCCTTCCCATCCTCGCCCCAATCCAGCTTATCCCCCTGTCGCGGAGCTTTATCCGGTTGTTCTCGTTGATGATGTCGATGACGGTAAAGAAGGGCTTGGCTTTGAACTCCCACTCCAGGTTGCCGAGGGGCGTTAAGAGCGCGGCACTCCAGGGATAATCGACGACAATAACCTTTTTCCGGTCTTCCGTCCGCTCGAGCCTGTGCGGGAGGCCCAAGAGCTCAAGGTAGCGCTTTATCTTGGCGTCGTTGTCGAGAACGACTTTCCTGGCGAACTTGTTCTTCCTGAACTCGTCCCACTCGATCTGAGCGTTTACCAAAGCTTTCTGGAGTTCCTCAACTTCCCCCGGCTCCAGCGTGTTCCAGAAGAGGGTGTAGTGGGGGTGGAGGGGAATGTCGAGAACCTTGGAGAGGTGGATCGCGGTCTCAACATCAGGTTTGACCCTAAGCGGGTCGCGGAGGAGCTTCCACAGGAAATCCGGATCGACCTCGATGTATTCGGCCGCCTCTTCAACGGCCTCGCGTGGGTTTTCGGCGAATGGCTCAAGCTCGACCTCGTAGGTGTCCGCTATAGCTTTGACCAGCTCCTGAATCCACCATTCCTCAACGTAGTTCGCTGGAAGAAGCGTCTGGTTGTTCTCGACGAAGTCGCCGAAGTTCACAAGGGCATCGCCAACGTAGAGGATCTCGTCGATCTCGTTCCTCACCTTCAGGGCAGTCTCGTAATCGTCCACCTTAACCACGGAGCCGTTCTTGAGCTTCACGATCGGCCCTTCAACGGTCGTCACCGGCGTTGTTATGCAGCCCTTTCCGGGCCTCTCCGTCTTCATCTGCGTTCCGATCGCTATGAACTCGTCGAGGGTTAGCATCGTGGCAGGGTTGACGCTCCACGTGGCGAAACCGCTAACGCGGGAACGGCCGTACCTCAGCCTGAAGCCGCCGTTGGTCGAAGGCTCGGCGAAGAGGGGCCTGCCTCCGATTATCTCCTTCGTGTACTTCTTGTTGGGTGCGATGTTGGCCTTAAAGCGCTCGTAAAGCTCGTAGTAGAAGCCCTTCTCGACCTCCTCTTTAACCTCATCTTTGCCCGCTTCCTCTGCCCTGGAATCGCCGGCCGGTTTTTCCCCGCCGGATTTGCCCTTCTCCTTCGCCTCAACGAACTCCTTTATCCAGTCCCAGCCGCCGATGCCCATCTTGTCGATGTACTTGATGAGCTTCTTCGCCTTCTGGAGAACTCCCTCGGCCATGACGAGGATGGCTCCGCCGCGGATGTGGTTGGTCTCAACGCCGGGAACGTTCCTGTGGCTCACCTCCACCTTGTCCGTTTCCTCACCGGTTATCTCTATGGGGATGTTCTTCATGGCGAGCCTTACCTCGTCGGCCTCGGGATGGTACTGCAGCCTCGTGACCGCGCGGTGGTAGAGGTCGACTTCCTCGACCATGCGCTCTATGTGCTCCTCACTCGGCTTGAAGCGGTCTAGGCCGAGCTTCTTCCTCACGTAGTCTCCAACGAGGACGCTCAGCGCTTGAGCGGTTCCGCCGGAGCTTCTTATCGGCCCGGCGTAGTATAAAGCGAGATACTCGCTGTTGTCGGCCCAGGTGTTGCGCTTGATTTTAACGTCGGCTATTCCTTCCAGCGGGGCGGAAACGATTCCCTCGGTGAGAATTGCGAGGGCTGTCCTAACGGCCTGTTCTGCATAGCGCTCCTTGCTCCCGAGGTCGCCGAACTTCCCGTCGATTATCTCATCGACGATTTTGAGCGACGCCAGCTCCTTTCCGTACTCCTTGACGAGCTCCCTTATGCGCGGGGCGACGCCCTTAGGCCCAACGAGGCTCTCCACACGGCCGGCCATGTCGGTCGCCTGGGGAACCTCGACCTCAAGGCTTGGATCCTTGCCCTGGGCACGGGCCTTTCTCGCTATCTCATAGGCCCTGTCTATCTCGCGCTGGAGCGATTCGAAGTAGGCCTTCATTTCAGGGGAATAAAGCTCCTCGGACATTTCACACACCCTCGCAGAAGCGGTCGAAGCTCACAACAGCCCTGAGGCGGGCGGTTTCGACGTCTATTATCGGCACGCGAGCCGGAGTCGGGACGATGTTAACCATCTTCTGGAACTCCGTCTGGGCCTGCCAGGTGCCCGCGTTTATCACGAAGACCCCGTTGTAGATCTTGTACTCCATAACGTGAACGTGGCCCGTCTGGAAGAGGTCTGGAACGGACTCTATGACCAGCGTGTCCTCAGGGTCCGGGGCGATTGGAACCTTCTCGCCGAAGGTTGGCGCAAGGTGGCGGAGCTTGAGGAGGTCGACCGAGGCCTCCGCGGGGCGGTGGTGGCTCCTGTTGGGGATCACGTTAACCACGTCCTCTATTCCCCTGCCGTGGAAGATGAGGAAGTCCCGCCCGTGGAGCCTCACGACGGCCGGGTTGCTTATTATGACCGCGTTCTTGAGCTTGAAGAGGGGTCTCGCGTACTCCTCGTAGAAGCCCGGCTGTGGCAAAGCCGTTCTCGCGGCGTCGTGGTTTCCGGGCCCGATGAACATGGTGATGTGATCGGGAACGTTCCGCAGGAGGTTGTAGAGGGCCTCGTACTGGTCGAAGATGTCCGGAATTGCCAGCTCGTTGTACTGCCCCGGATAGATGCCGACGCCGTCAACAACGTCTCCGTCCAGTATCATGTACTTGATCCTGCTCACAAGCTCCTCCTCTTTCCTGTTGCTCACCTCGCCGTTGAGCCACTCGAGGAACTTTTCAAAGGCCTTCTCGCAGAACTTGTTGCTCCCGACGTGGATGTCGCTCAGCAGAACGGCGTAGACCTTCTCCTCAAGGGGCGGCTTCTCGCGCTTGTACTTCGGAACGTCCGGGAGGAAGATTTTGTTGGCGAAGAAGATGTTCCTGCCGGAGTAGTGGCCGCGGAAGCCTATCACCGAGTCTGGCATTATCTGGAAGAACTTCTTGCTCTCCTCGTTGTTGCGGTTTATGAAGACCTTAATGATTCCGGTGCTGTCCTCGACCTCGAACATGTATCCCTTCGCGGTCTCGCGCTTGCTGTTGACGAGGCCGATTATCGTGACCTCCTCGTCCCTACCGACGTAGCCGAGCTTTCCGATGTCGATGACGCTCCCGAGTTCGGGGTTCTCGCGGAGGATCCTGCGCATCTTCTTCAGCCGGCTCTTGAAGTAGTCTGTGTAGGCCTTGATTATTATCTCGCCCTCCTTGCTGGCCGCGTTCTTGACCTTCGGGGCCTCGAACTTGACGTTCTTGACGTCGAAGACCATCTCCCAGTCGTCGGGGATTTCCTTTGCACGGTAGTGGAAGCCCTCCCTGGGGGTTATGACGAAGTCGCTGTAGGTGGAGTAACTCTTCCCTCCCTCCGGAACCTCCTCCTCGACGTAGGCAATCGGAACGCCGTAGTCGCCGTAGACTATCCTAGGCTTCACCTCGCCGTTCTCCTCGTAGTACTCCTCCGAATCCGCGTAGCCGTTCCCGTCCGAGTAGCCGTTGGAGTAATCACCGTTCATAGCAGGAACGACGGAAGCATCGGAAGAATCGTCAGTGGAAGCCTCAGAAGAATCGGACGCCTTTATGGCAGAAAACCGCCGAGACTCCTCGCTCTCCACTGGAAGAACCTCACCGGACTCGTCCTCAGGCGGGTTCTGAGCCGCTTCCCCAGCACCGACGGGAACATCCAAATCCTCCTTAACATCGGGAGTTCCAGTGGAAACAAAACTCCCCCCCTCCGAAAAAGTGGGTTCTTCAGGCGTCGATTTGATAGAAGAAGCAGTTTCAATGGCCGTTTCAGAGGGTTCTCCAGTGGAAATGGAGGTCTGCGATTGTGATCCCGGAACTGGAGTTTCAGCCACGCTCTCCGTAGAAACTGCCTTCTGACCAGGCATCTCGCCAGGAACAGCAGATTCAGAATTTCTTTCAGAGGAAGAAGCGAGTTCGTTGCTTTCTTCATCCACAAATGTCTCGGACTCTTCGAGAGGTTCTTCGGGTGGAGCTTCCGGTGGGGCCGAGAAGATGCCCTTCCCGCACAGGAAGTCGTTCGCGATTGTCGAGTCGATGACGAATGTACCCCGCGATTTGGCGAACTTTATCAGCTCGGCGAGCGTGAAGGACTCTTTGTAATAGTCTGCCAGGAGGTAGTAGGCGGGAGGGGTTATCAGGTACTTGTTTGCCAGCAGGTCCTCAACAAGCCCCATCAGAGCAGCCTCCTCTGATTGGACATGCTAACGGTCAAAACGGTCTGAAGTTGCGGGTCCTGGCGGTAGATGTTCTTGACCTTGTAGGGGGTAACGTTCAGGCGAATCTCCTTGGTCCTTCCGTAGCGGCCCTTGCTAACGACTTTGGCGTTGATGATGCCGAGCATGTCAAGCTCGTTGATCAAATCGCTGACGCGCCTCTGGGTGAGTGGCTCGAGGTCTATGTGGTCGCAGAGGGACTTGTAAACCGAGTAAACGTCACCGGTGTTGGCCGGAAGCTCGCCGTTTTCATCGAGGAGCACTATCGCGTAGAGGAGGACCTTCGAGTGGAGCGGGAGGGTCTTTATGACTTCCTCCATCGTGTCCTGCTCTATCTTCTCCTGGGCCTTCCAAACGTGTCTTTCAGTTACCTTGCTCGCCCCCTCACGCTCGGCTATTTCGCCGGCAACGCGGAGCAGATCCAAAGCGCGCCTCGCGTCGCCGTGCTCCCTGGCAGCCAGGGCCGCACAGAGGGGGACTACACCACCGTCGAGGACACCATCGTTGAAGGCATCCTTGGCACGCTGCATGAGTATGTCGCGGAGCTGGTTGGCGTCGTAGGGCGGGAAGACCACCTCCTCCTCGCTCAAGCTCGAGAGGACGCGAGCATCGAGGTACTCCTTGAACTTGAGGTCGTTGGAGATGCCGATTATGCTCACCTTCGCCAGTTTAAGCTCCGTGTTTATCCTCGTGAGGGAGTAGAGTATATCGTCGCCGCTCTTCTTGATGAGCTTGTCTATCTCGTCGAGGACTATGATGACGAAGCGCTCGCGGGCGTCTATGACCTCCTTGAGCCGGGCGTAAACCTCATCGGTCGGCCAGCCGACGAGGGGAACCTCAATACCGCTCTCGGCTTTAAAATAGTTGACAATGTTGGCCAAGACACGGTACTGAGTGTCCACTATCTCGCAGTTGATGTAGATGACGTCGACGGGGATGTCGTATTTGTCGGATATCTTCTTCAGCTCCTCAGTGACGAACTTGATGGTGACGGTTTTACCGGTACCCGTCTTCCCGTAGACGAAAACGTTTGAAGGGGTCTCGCCGCGGAGAACGGGAACGAGGATGTGGGCGAGCTCCTCTATCTGTTCACGCCTGTGGGGAAGCTCTTTCGGAGTGTAGCTGTGTCTGAGAACCTCCTTGTTCTTGAAGATCTTCTTCGCGTGAAGGTACTTCTCGAAGATTGAATCGAGGTAATCGTTGGCCATCTCCCCCACTCTCCACAGGAAACGCCGCAGTTGAGACGCGAAGCGCCCCAATAGCGCCGCCAGGTCTGAATATTATACCAATTATACCAATTTTTTCGTATTTTATCCCACCATAATGGACATTATTGGAAAGACATTCAGCCACTCCACTGGACGCACCGGATGCAGTGGAAAGCATTGGACTGGTATGGCGGGAGGTTTATATGCCTTGTTGAACAAGAGGGTGTAAAAATTGGTGGTGCAAAAGCACCCGGGAAGCAGGAACTTAACGCCCCAAACGCCGACCTCAGAGATAAGCCATGTCATCCCCACTCTCGGTTTTCATGGCCTGAAGAATCTGAGCAAGAAGCGCGCTTGCCTCCTTCTCCGACATTCCGACCTTAACGGTGAGGAACTTCATAAGCTCATCCTTGCTGGCACCTTTCTGCATCCTCTCAACGACCATGCCGACGATGCGGTCAAAGATCTCACCCTCGAACTCTTCCTCCAGACCAAGGGCCGAAACCGCAGAGAGGAGGCCGATGAGGAGAGCCGTAAGGGCGTTGTTGAACTCCTCCTTGCCGAGGGTGCTCTTGTCAAGGTCAACACGGAGGTAAACGTCATCGTTCATCCCAGAGAGAGTGAACTTCATCATGTTTACACCGTCGTTGAGGCGCAGTAGAGTGTGGTAGACCTTGAGGCGCTCTTCAGTCGACATCGAGAGTGTTTCCAAGCCAAGGGGGACGAGGAGGTGGATGAACTCCTCCGAAAAGACCACCATGAGGGAGAAGGGCATCCTGGGATGTTCCGCGAGATACGTCCCCGGTTGAAGCTCCCTCAGCGTCCAGGGGAGATCCACTATATCCTTCGCAGAATCTGTTCCCCTTTTCAGCCATTCTATAACCTTCGACTCAACGTCGTCCACGGGGATCACCTGAAACACTAAAGTGTTGGGGTTAATTAAGTTTGCACTGGAAGCAGGACCCCGAAGGCGAAGAACTTCAGATGAAACCGTTGGTCTCCACAGGAAACAAAGGGGTTGGTCGTACAATTATGTTCGCTCAAACTTTATCTATGCAAACGTACCAAGGAACACATCCAGTCATTTCCACTGGGCGTGAAATGTACATTTATGTCTGCTGAAAAGAGGACGTTGGTGGACATTACTGTACAATTAAGTTAAGCAGAGACATTTACGATTCTGAAGAAAGAAAACATATGATTACCCCCAGGGAGTTTTGTTTCCTGTGGAGCCAGGTTTTGGCTACTCCCAAGTTTCGTTCTTGTTCCTAGTGAAACTCCCCCTTTTTCTATACAAGTTTTTGTACTTATAGTTAACTATGAACAATGTTCTAAGAATTGTGTATTTACTCCAATAATTTGATCTTTTGTCCAGCAAAGACAAGCAGCATTTTTAAGATAGCTTAATTGACGTTTGAGTTATGGATTATAAACCCTCTTTTCTTTTTTCAGGGGCCGTAAATCCATCCATCTCCGAAACCCGGCTCCAGTGGAAATGAAACTCTGGGGGGTCTTTCAGATGGCCATCGAAAAAGACCTTTATTTCCACTGGAAAAAAGCACCATCAACGGACTTTCTTGGGCAGTGGTGATATGTTTTTAAACCTCCCTTCGAAGCTGATTTCATGATCCCAACGCCGCTCGTGAGGGCACTGCTTAAGGTCAGGCTGAAGGCCGGGAAGAACCGTCTCCTTCAGATAGCGGCGGCCGTCCTGTTGCTCGCCCTTCTTTTTGCAGTTCTCTTCATGTACTTTGAGAACGTTGACTTCTACACCGCCTTCTACTGGGCGGTTATAACGATGGCAACCATTGGCTACGGTGATGTCACCCCCCAGACCGGCGCGGGAAGGGCCGTCGCAATGGTCGCTTCGGTGGCGGGCATCTCCACATTCACCGCCCTCGTTTCAGTCCTGGCTGAGTACTTCATTTCCTCGTCTCTCAGGAGGATGATGGGAATGCACCGTGTTAAATACTCCGGGCACTACGTTGTGATCGGACAGGGTAGCAGTATCGAGAGCTGCGTGAGTGAGCTTCTTCTCGCTATGTCTCGGGGTGAGGCACCCCTGAGGCCCATCGTCGTGGTCTTTCCAAGTGAGGACGAGCGCAAGAAAGCTGAGCTTCCGGAGGAAGTGGAGGTTCTCATAGGCGACCCGACGAACGGCGAAACCCTCGAAAGGGCGCACGTCCGGGAGGCCTCGCACGTTATTCTGGCCCTCGAGGACGACTCCAAGTCCGTCTTCGCGACTTTGATGGTTAAGAGGATGTCGAAGGCACGGGTTCTCGTTGAGGCCCTAAAGGCGGAGAGTGCAGAACTCCTACGGCAGGCAGGTGCAGACAGAGTTATATTGAGCAGAAGCTTTGCAGGAAGGCTGCTCGCGAGTTCCGTCTTCGAGCCGGAGGTCGTGGACGTCGTTGATGATCTCACCACGGCCTTGGGGCACTACGACATAGCCCTCGTAGACGGCAGCGGTTTCTGGGGTATGCACTACCTGGATGCAATGAAGCGCCTTCAGGACGAATGCGGCTGCTTCCTCCTCGGGTACTACTTGGACGGTCCTGTCCTTGCCCCTTCCCTAGATGCGACCATCCCCATGAACTCGAGGCTTATAGTGGTCAAGCCCGCGATTTCCACTGGAAAATGAGGGGTTGACTCTTCCTCCTGTTTGATTTTACCCCTATCACAGGGATTTTCGGGCAATTCTGTGTGGCTATGTCTTCCCAAATCTTGGAAGAAAAGTATATAACCCTTCGACTTTTTACCCCTATGAAAGGTAGAGGCCTTAGGGTGATGCTCATGCCGAGGAAGAAGAAGACTGAGGATGAAATAAAGGAACTGGAGGAGTTTGAGGAACTGGAAGTCGTTGAAGAGTCTTCCTCAAGCTCAGCCAAGAAAAAGAAGGAGAAAGAAATCAAAACCCTTGAGGACCTGCCCGGTGTCGGCCCGGCAACCGCCGAGAAGCTCCGCGAGGCCGGCTACGACAGCATAGAGGCCATAGCCGTTGCCTCTCCTATGGAACTCAAGGAGATAGCCGGCATAAGCGAGGGTGCTGCGCTCAAGATCATTCAGGCCGCGAGAGAGGCAGCTAACATCGGAACCTTCATGCGCGCCGACGAATACATGGAGAGGAGGAGCACCGTTGGCAAGATCTCCACCGGAAGCAAGAGCCTCGACAAGCTCATAGGTGGGGGCGTTGAAACTCAGGCGATAACCGAAGTATTTGGAGAGTTCGGTTCGGGGAAGACCCAGCTGGCCCACACCCTTGCCGTCATGGCCCAGCTCCCGAGGGAAGAGGGCGGTCTGAACGGCTCGGTCATCTGGATCGACACCGAGAACACCTTCAGGCCAGAGAGGATAAGGCAGATAGCCGAAAACCGCGGCCTCGACCCGGACGAGGTCCTCAAGAACATCTACGTCGCGAGGGCCTTCAACAGCAACCATCAGATGCTCCTCATCGAGAGGGCGGAGGAGATCATCAAGGAGAAGGCCGAGACCGACAGACCCGTCAAGCTCCTCATCGTTGACTCCCTCATGGCCCACTTCAGGAGCGAGTACGTCGGCAGGGGAACTCTGGCAGAGAGGCAGCAGAAGCTGGCCAAGCACCTCTCCGACCTCCACCGCCTGGCGGACCTCTACGACATAGCCGTCTTCGTCACCAACCAGGTTCAGGCGAAGCCCGATGCGTTCTTCGGCGACCCGACGAGGCCGGTTGGCGGGCACATCTTAGCACACAGCGCCACGCTCAGGATATACCTCAGGAAGGGCAAGGCTGGGAAGCGCGTCGCCAGGCTCATAGACAGTCCGCACCTGCCCGAGGGCGAGGCGATATTCAGGATAACCGAAAAGGGCGTCGAGGACTGAGTTAGCTTTTTAACTCCCCTTTTTTATCCGGTTTCATGTCGAAAGTTGAGGCAGTGACCAATCCGTCTCGGGAGGAACTCAGACATCTTGTGAATTCGGCCCTCTCAAGCGAGGCTTTGCTGACGATTTTCGCCCGCTGCAAGGTTCACTACGACGGCAGGGCCAAAAGCGAGCTTGGTTCGGGGGACAGGGTGATAATAATCAAACCGGACGGCGCTTTTCTAATCCACCAGAACAGGAAGAGGGAGCCGGTAAACTGGCAGCCGCCCGGGAGCTTCGTTGTTCTTGAAGAGCGCGACCCTCCAGTCCTCCGCTCCGTCAGGAGGAAGCCAAGGGAGGTTCTTGAGGTTGAACTCGAGGAGGTATACCTCGTCTCGGTCTTTAAGGCGGAGGACTACGAGGAGCTTGCTCTAACTGGGAGTGAGGCGGAGATGGCCGAGATGATCTTTGAAACTCCTGAACTCATTGAACCCGGCTTCAAACCGCTCTTCCGCGAGAAGGACATCGGACACGGAATCGTTGACATCCTAGGGAGGGACGCCAGCGGAAACCTCGTCGTCCTGGAGCTGAAGAGGCGCAGGGCTGAACTCCACGCCGTCAGCCAGCTCAAGCGCTACGTTGAGGCCCTCAGGGAGGAGCACGGGGAAAGCGTTAGGGGCATCCTCGTGGCGCCATCCCTAACCTCGGGGGCGAGAAAGCTCCTCGAAAAGGAGAACCTGGAGTTCCGCAGGCTTGAGCCGCCCAAGCGTTCTGGAAAATCCAAAGGCAGACAGACGACGCTCCTTTAACCCATCCCAATCTCGTGGGGCATCAGTTCGCGGATGCTAACTATCATCATGTTGCGCTTCCTCTCGATTTCGACGACCCTTCCGAGGCCGACCAGCTTCACCCTCGCCCTGCAGACGGTTACCTCCCTCTCGTCGCTCTCCTCCCAGGGTATCCTGGTCTCAAGCTCTTCCATGCCCAGGAGTTCCGCCAGAAGGCCCTCTGTGCCGATGTCAATGTCGCTGAAGGGATCGTAGGTCAGGAACAATCTCATGGCCTTCTCCAGCGCTTCCTCCACGGCCAGGACGTTTTTGGCACTCCTAAGCTCTATCGTTCTGTAGGGGTTTCTCATCAGCTCGTCCAGTACGCGCCGCGAGATGCCCGCTAAGACCACCGCCTCCATGCTCTCACCTCACAGGTAGATGCTCTCGTACTGCTGCTGGGCCTTCTTCCTCGCCTGCTCCATCTGCTCGTGCATCCTCCGGAGCTGCTCCTCTATCATCTTAGCCTCCTGCAGGAGCGGCTCCGTCGAGACCTCCAGCGGGACGAGCTTCTTGAGGGCTTCGATGACGTTGGCGGCCGCCTTCGGATCCGGCCTGTCCCCGAAGGTCTCCCCTAAGAGGACGTAGGCGTCCAGGTTGTTCCTGCTCGCCTCAAGGAGAAGCCTGCCGCTCATGCCCATTATCGAGCCGTACTGGAGGAGCTTAACCCCTTTATCCTCAAGCTCCCTGTTGAGTTCTTCACGCGCTCCAACGCCCCAGACGTCCATCCGCTCCTTGAAGAAGCCTATCCCGATGCCACCGAGGGATATCACCTTCTCAGCGTTTCTCTCCCGTAGATAGGTGGTCAGCTCCCTCACTATCTCGTTCACGAGCGTCGGGGCGACGTAGACGTCTGCAACGGCGACGATTATGTTGTCCTTCCCGTAGAAGCGCAGCGGTGGATTCGGCTTCCCCTCGAGGATGAGCGCCATCGGCGGGATGAACGGGCTTTCAACGTAGCCTATCATCTCCATCCCGAGTTCCTTGGCGAGGAAGTTGGCCGCTATGTGCCCCACGAGGCCGACTCCGGGATAGCCCTCTATCAGGATGGGCCTCTCAATCTCGGGCAGGACTATGTCCACCGGCTTTTCGTTTCCCACGCTCTCACCCCCACCCAGGTTTAGTTCCAAAAGGTTATTAAATTTTCGGAAGTAGGGGAGTTCTATTTCCACTGGAACGGCAACCCTTATATGAGTGGGGCGAGCAGTTAACATGGTGATGACCATGCCAAGGATAGGCATCATAGGCGGTTCCGGGGTTTATGGCGTCTTCGAGCCGAAGGAGACCGTTAAGGTTCACACACCGTACGGCAGGCCCTCGGCACCGGTGGAAATAGGCGAAATCGAAGGTGTTGAGGTGGCTTTTATACCGAGGCACGGCAAGCACCACGAGTTCCCGCCGCATGAGGTTCCCTACAGGGCAAACATCTGGGCGCTACACGAGCTTGGCGTTGAGCGCGTCATAGGTGTTACCGCTGTCGGCTCGCTCCGCGAGGAGTACAAACCGGGCGACATCGTCATAACCGACCAGTTCATCGACTTCACGAAGAAGAGGGACTACACCTTCTACAACGGCCCTAAAGTGGCCCACGTCTCGATGGCCGACCCATTCTGCCCTGAGATGAGGAAAATCTTCCACGAGACTGCCAAAGAGCTCGGCTTTCCGGTTCACGAAAAGGGCACCTACGTCTGCATTGAAGGCCCGCGCTTTTCTACAAGGGCGGAGAGCTTCATGTTCAGGCAGTACGCCCACATCATCGGAATGACCCTCGTCCCGGAGGTCAACTTGGCGAGGGAACTCGGAATGTGCTACGTTAACATTGCCACCGTTACAGACTACGACGTCTGGGCAGAGGAGCCGGTGGATGCTCAGGAGGTTCTCAAGGTCATGGCAGAGAACAACTACAAGGTCCAGGAGCTGCTCAAGAAGGCCATCCCGAGGATTCCAGAGGAGCGGAAGTGCGGCTGTGCCGACGTTCTGAAGAGCATGTTCGTCTGACACTTCTTGCCGTTTTTATGTCCATTTTAACGCGTTTATTTTCACTTTTGGACAGCTATGGCAAAAATTTTTAAGCGTTCTTATGATCTGGCTTCTGGTGGTCTCAAATGCGCAGGGGTGTAATCCTTGCTTCCATAGTGATTTCTGTGGTTTTTCTGCTCTCGGGCTTTGCGAGCGCCTATGAGTTCCAGGCCTACGGCTACGTCACCAAGGTCGTCGACGGCGACACGGTCTGGTTCCACTCCTACTACGGCTACCGGGCTGGAGAGACCTTCAAAGTCCGCTTCGCCGACATAAACGCCCCCGAGATATACACCGATGAAGGGAAGGAATCCAAGGCCGCTTTGGAGTGGCTCTTCGACACCTACGGCCGCTACGTCTACCTCGACGTTGACGACGTTTACGAAACCGACCACTACGGAAGGGTCGTTGCGGTCGTCTACCTGCCGTTCTGGAGCTACGGCTATGCCCTGAACGTCAATGAATGGCTCGTCGAGGAGGGCTACGCCTCGATATGGGACCACTACAACGAGTTCAACCCCTACTCCTGGAGCCTCTGGGTTCCCATCTGATCTTTTCTCCCCAACCTTTTTAACTTCCAGAGGAAACACACCTTTTCAAAGGAAACCGGGTGGTGCTCATGAGCATTCTCATCAAAAACGGTAAGGTCATCTACGGGGAGAACTTCGAGGTCGTTGAGGCTGATGTGCTGATCGAGGGGAACCGGATAGCGAAGGTCGCGAAGGGTATAAACAAGAGTGCCGACACCGTTATAGACGCCAAGGGGAGGGTCGTTTCTCCGGCCTTCATCAACCTCCACACCCACTCGCCGATGGGCCTCTTCCGCGGTCTGGCCGACGACCTTCCGCTGATGGACTGGCTCCAGAACCACATCTGGCCGCGTGAGGCGAAGCTTACTCGCGAGTACACGAAGGTCGGAGCGTACCTCGGCGCTCTGGAGATGATAAAATCCGGAACCGGGACGTTCCTCGACATGTACTTCTTCATGGACGGCGTTGCGGAGGTGGCCCTCGAGAGCGGCCTCCGCGGTTACCTCTCCTACGGGATGATAGATCTTGGCGACCCGGAGAAGACCGAGAAGGAGATAAGGGAAGCCCTTCGCGTGATGGAGTTCATCGAGAAGCTCGACTCCGACAGGGTTCACTTCGTCTTCGGGCCTCACGCGCCCTACACCTGCTCTATAGCCCTTCTCAAGGAGGTCAGAAGGCTCGCGAGCGAGCACGGGAAGCTGATAACCATCCACGTGAGCGAGACGATGGCCGAGATAGGTCAGATAACCGAGCGCTACGGCAAGAGTCCAGTCGTTCTGCTCGACGACATTGGCTTCCTTGGGAGGGACGTTATCATCGCCCACGGCGTCTGGCTCGACAGCAGGGACATCCAGATACTCGCGAGGGAAGGCGTCACGGTCGCCCACAACCCCGGGAGCAACATGAAGCTCGCGAGCGGCGTCATGCCCCTCCAGAGGCTCCGGAATGCGGGCGTAAACGTCGGCCTCGGCACGGACGGAGCCGCGAGCAACAACAACCTCGACATGCTCGACGAGATGAAGTTAGCTGCCCTCCTCCACAAGGTTCACAACCTCGATCCTACCGTTGCAGATGCCAAAACCGTCTTCAGGATGGCCACGCTCAACGGGGCAAGGGCACTCGGAATCAAGGCGGGAATGATAAAGGAGGGCTACCTCGCCGATATCGCGATAATCAACTTCAACAAGCCCCACCTCAGGCCGGTGAACAACGTTATCAGCCACCTCGTCTATTCTGCTAACGGAAACGACGTGGAGACGACGATAGTGGACGGAAAGGTTTTAATGCTCGATGGGGAAATACTGACTCTGGACGAGGAGAAAATCCTCAGCGATGCGGAGAGGGTGATCGGTGAGCTGGCATGATTGAGTTCGCCTTTGGGGTGGCCCTGCTCGTTGCCTACGTTCTTCTATTTTACAGGTACCACTTCACCAGCCGCCGCTCCATGGCCTACTACTCCCTTGCCCTCTTCGCCCTCGCCGTTCCCTTCTTTGTGAAGGATGCAGGCGTTTACTTCGCTTCCCTCGCGTTCTCGGCTTCTTTCCTCTGGCTGGCCAACATCGAGGCCGCCGACGAGCTTTTCAAACCCCTGCCAAACGCCAGGGAGTTCCGCTACCTGGCCCTCGTTCCCCTCGCGGGCCTCATCTTCCTCTTCCCGGAGCGTCCACTCGCATCCCTCCTCGTCCTTGCGGGGAGCATCGCGGGGGCGGGAATCTACATAACGCTCGCGAAGAGCGACGACCTCCGC
>JALVWX010000203.1 GCA_027023165.1 Thermococcus sp.
AATTTCCACCGGTGGTAAGGATGATGGGCATGAACCCGAGGCAGATGAAGAAGCTCATGAGGCAGATGGGCATCAAGATGGACGAGCTTGAGGGAGTTGAAGAGGTAGTAATCAGGATGGCCAACAAGGAGATAGTCCTCAAGGACCCGGTCGTGACCACAATCTCGGCGCAGGGCGAGAAGAGCTACCAGATAGTTCCAGGAAGCGAGGAGGTCAGGCCGCTCGTCAGGGTCTCCGAGGAAGACGTCAAGCTCGTCATGGAGCAGGCTGGGGTGGATGAAGAAACCGCCAGGAAAGCCCTTATGGAGGCCAAGGGCGACCTGGCGGAGGCGATATTGAAGCTGACGGAAGAATGAAAAGAGCGCTCAATCCTTTTCATGCCCTTTTCTGAAGGCTTCTATTGCCTTGGTTAGCGGTATGAGGTGCATCAATGCAGGTCCGCCGGCCATGAGAACGGCCACTAACCCGGCTTCCATAAGCTCCTCCGGCTTCGCACCGGCTTCCAGGGCCTTTCTCGTGTGGAGGTAGATGCACCACTCGCAGCCGGCCGAGATTCCAAGGGCGAGGGCTATAAGCTCTTTCTCTCTCGTCGTCAGGGCCTTGTTATCGAGTGTCTCGCGCAAAAACCTTGAGAATGCCGATATCTCCTTCGGGTGCTCCTTTCCGAGCTTCTCTAAAAGGGCCTCGATCTCCTCAAGCTTCATCATTACGTCTTCTTCCCCCATAGGACCACCGTGGGGAGTTGGGGGAGAAGGATTAAAGGATTTCTAAAACGTAAGGTTTGAAACCTTCTTTGGCCATCAGACCGCTATTCCCCGCTGCCGGAGCTTCAGAACGTCCTCTATGACGTCTATCAGCGACGCTATTATCTCGTCGTTTCTGCCGTTGTCCTTCCCGTAGAGGCTCTTGAGCTTGTCAACAAGGTCGAAGAGCACCTCTTCGTCCATATCGATGAGCTTCTGCGCCTCCCTTGCTAAGAACTTCAGGGCAACGGGCCTCGCGTCATCGCGGTCGAGGAGCTTGAAGATTATCCTCATCGCCGACCTCTCGAACTCGTCTCCACCTATCTTCTCCGAGAGCCTTGCTAGCATTTCTAGCCCGCCCTCTATATCGAGGGGGTTGTTAGACTTCAGGAGAACGTCTATCAGGGAGGAGAAGAACTTCGCGGTTCCTGGGTAGAGGGTGTATATGTCGGCCATCGTTTTCGCCGCGGTCTCCCTTGCCCATGGGTTCCTGCTCTTGAGGAACTCCCCCAGAATCGGGAGAATCCTGTAGGCGTCCGTTGGAGTCAGGTGCTCCGTCACCCTCGAGATTATCCACAGGGCATCCATTCTCCTTGTGTAATCTGGGTCTTCAAGCATGTTCAGTATCCTTTCCATGACTTCCGGGTCGAGCTTCGCCAGCTCGGCGACGATCTCAGTTTTCCCCGCGTCGAGTAGCCGGTCAACGTCTTCGGCGCTGTATTTCGTTACCTCCATGGCCTTCTTGAGTTCTCTCTCGCTCTGAACGACGTCCCCAACGCTCGCCGACTTCTCGAGCTTCTCAAGAACCGTGCCGGCCTTCAGACCGAGCTTGACGTTGCTCTTCAGCTCCTTTATCCTGGCTATGGCCTTTAGCTTATTCTTCGTTGAGATGTACTTGTCCCGTGTCGAGAGCCTGTCTATCGCTATCAGTGCCCTCTCAACCACGTACGGGTCCGGGTGGCCCAGCAGGTCCGCCATCCTGCCGAAGACCTCGTTGAGCAGTTTGGGGTCGTCGGTTTTGCTCGCCATCTCAGTTAAGGCCGTTATCGCCGCACCCTGGACCTCCCTCTTTCCGCTCGAGCCTATGAGTGAGAACAGCCAGTTCACTATCTTGTACGCCAGTCTTGCGACCTTCACGCCGACTTTTCCGAGTCCTTCGGCCGCGTATTCTCCCAGAATCGGCATCCCCGACTTTACAACGTCCATGAGGGCCTCCGTGACCTTATCGTAGTCGTCATCGCTCAGCTCCCCCTTCTCGAGGAGGAGGTTCAGCACTTCGATGGCCCTGAGGGCCACTTTCTCGTCCTTATCCTTCAGCAGTTCTATTACTCTGTCGAGAACGAGTGAAAGCCGCTCCCCCCTCAGCGTTCCCCCTTCTGTCATGTCGCCGAGTATCGTCAGAACGTTGGCCCGGACGTGGGGGTTCTCATCGGAGAGAAGATCTACCAGAACTTTAAACGCGCTCTCGTGCTCTTCAGCAAGCTCCTTTACCTCCTTGAGGTGCCAGGAGAGCAGGTCTTTCTTCAGGCCTTCCCTGTCGACTATGAGTTCTCCCCCCTTTATCAGGAGGATTGAGAGGTAGCCGGTCATGTTCCCACCGTTTCATTACATAGGGCGGAGGATGATTTAAGGTTTCCTCGGGAACAGAATTCCAGATTGTAACCCCTGGACGTGTTTTTTTGGTCGAACCGGAACAGGGGCGTAAGTTTATTAAGCGCGCTGAGAACTCCAGCCGCATGAGGGTCGTTGGTGTAATACGGAAGTCCCGCAGGGAGCGCACTTCACGGGCCGAGTTCGAGGAGCTTTTGAGAAGTGCGGGCTACGAGGTTCTGGCGATACTCGAGCAGAACCGGGAGGAGCACCCCAGATACAACATCGGAAAGGGGAAGCTCGAGGAGCTGAAGAAACTAGTCGAGGAGCTGAAGCCAGACAGGGTGGTCTTCGCCAACCGCTTAACGCCGAGCCAGGCCTACAACCTCTGGAAGGAGCTTAAGGTTGAGGTAATCGACAGGTGGCAGCTCGTTCTCGAGATATTCGAGAAGCGCGCCCACTCCAGGGAGGCCAAGCTCCAGGTTGAACTCGCTTCGCTCCAGTACGAGGTTCCGCTCGTCAAGGAAGCCATAAGGCGGGCAAAGCTCGGCGACAGGGCCGGTTTCAAGGGCATGGGCGAGTACCAGACCAGACAGTACCTCAAGCACATCCGTTACAGGATGGGCAGAATCAGAAAGGAACTCGAGAGGGCGAAGGCGGAGCGCGAGGTTAGGAGGAAGAGAAGGGAGGAAGTCGGCTTCGTACTCCTCGCTTTGGCGGGCTACACCAACGCCGGCAAGTCAACCCTTCTCAACGCGCTGGCCAAAGAGAACGTCGAGGCGAGGAATCAGATGTTCACGACGCTCGATACCACCACGAGGCGCTTCAATCTCTCCGGGAAGAGGGTTCTCGTTACCGATACCGTCGGCTTCATCGACGGTCTTCCACCGTTCATAGTCGAGGCTTTCCACTCCACCCTTGAGGAGATAGTGAAGGCCGACGTCATAATCCTCGTTCTTGACTCAAGCGAGCCGTGGGGGGAGATAAGACGGAAGTTCCTGGCTTCCCTGAACGTTCTCCGCGAGCTTAAAACCCTCGACAGGCCGATGGTCATCGCCCTCAACAAGATCGACCTGACCTCGCCGGAGGACGCTGGAGAAAAGGCCAGGAGAATCCGTGAGCTTGCGGAGGAGAGGGGACTCAGCCCTTGGGTTGTCTCCATTTCAGCCAAACTCGGCCGGCTGGATGAGCTTTACGAGGCCCTTGAGAGTGCGGTCCTCTCGCTCCCGAAGTACGGGGCCTTTGAGATAACCGTTGGGTCACCGGATGATGTCCCGCGCGTCCTCTCGCTCCTCCGCTCCGTCGGAGAGGTTCTTAGCGTGGAATACGGCGAGAGAACCCGGATAAGGGCCTACCTCCAGACCGGCATGATAAAAGAACTGACGAGGATGGGGGCTGGGGTGAGGCGGCTAGACCAGCCCCACAAAGGCGAAGGCCTTGAAGACGACGAGGGAGATGACGATGGCCGTTAGCGGCGTTGCCACCCAGCCGAAGATTATGTCCCGTATGACCGACTTCTCAACGCCCCTTCCCGCGAGCAGGCCGACACCGACGACGCCACCGACTATCGACTGGCTCGAACTCACTGGAAGCCCCACAAAGTTGGCCATGCTGACTGCTATTGCCGAGCCGAACTGGGCCGCGAAGGCCGAAATCGGCCCGAGGGAGGTTATCTTCTTCCCTACTGTGTGCATGACCGCGTAGCTAAAGGTGAGCGAGCCTATGGCGAGTGAGATTGCTCCGAATGCTCCGGCAATCCTCGGCTCCATGAATCCCGCCCCTACGAGCGGTCCGGAGGCGTTCGCAACCTCGTTCGTTCCGAAGTTGAAGGCCATGTAGGAACCGCCGAGTATGGCGAGGGCCTTGTAGAGGGCTTCTATTGTGGAAACGCTCTTCATCTTCGAGACGACCCATGCGTAGAATTTGTAGAGGATTATCGCGAATATCCCGGAGAGGATGGGTGAGATGACCCACGCCGAGGCTATCTTCGTGAACGTCCACCAGTTTATAGGGGCGTGCGTGGCGAGGCCGACTCCGATGACGCCGCCGACTATCGACTGGGTTGTGGAAACCGGCAGGCCCTTGACGGTCGCTATCGTGACCCATATCCCCGCGGCGAGGAGCGCTATAACGGCCATGTTCATCGTGAGGAAGCCGTGGGGTACTATGCCCTCCCCAACGGTCTTCATGACTTTGTAGCCCCTGAGATAGGCGCCCATGAGGACGAAGATGGCTATCGTAAGCGTTGCTTGGCGGAAGCTCAGTATCCCCGCTCCAACCGCCGTCCCCATTGCGTTTGCAGAATCGTTTGAGCCTATGTTCCAGGCTATGTAAAAGGCCACTGCTATCGCTGTGAGCGCCAGCACGTCCATTTTAACCACCCTCTACTATATAGATTATATACCTGCATATAGCGGGGCGTTTAAAAGCTTAGCGGGCGAAGGTTTTTCGGGAAACGGTGAGCTTTTTCTGCCATTGAAGGATGATGACGTTCACCCCTACCCAAAGGCACCTGCCGAAGGGAGCTTAAGCCAATACCGAAACTTAAATAAATGCTTTGGATGAATTAAGTTTGACAAACTTAGGAGGCATGGAAGATGATCGAGATTCGTTTTCACGGTAGAGGTGGACAGGGTGCCGTTACCGCCGCCAACATTTTAGCTTCAGCAGCCTTCAAGAGTGGCAAGTACGTCCAGGCGTTCCCGTTCTTCGGCGTTGAGAGGCGTGGAGCGCCGGTCACTGCCTTCACCAGGATTGACGACAAGCCCATCAGAATAAAGACCCAGATTTACGAGCCTGACGTTGTAGTCGTCCTCGACCCGAGCCTTCTCGATACCGTCGATGTCACAGCGGGCCTCAAGGAGAACGGCATAGTCATCGTCAACACCGAGAAGAGCAAGGATGAAGTGCTTGAAAAGCTCAAGAAGAAGCCCAAGAAGCTTGCCCTCGTCGATGCAACCACTATAGCCCTCGAAGTCCTTGGACTGCCGATCACCAACACCGCCATCCTCGGTGCCGTTGCCAAGGCCACCGGAATCGTTGACCTCCCCTACATCCAGGAGGCCATCAAGGAGACCTTCTCAGGAGCGCTCGGCGAGAAGAACGCCAAAGCCGCCGAGGAATCCTTCAACAAGACCGTTATCTATGAGCTTTGATCTTCTTCCACTTACTTCCTTAATCCCCTGCGGGTGGTGATAGAGTTGAACACGTTGTTCGGTGAAAAGAAAGAGGGGGCCACCAAAATCGTCCTTACTAAAGTGGACGAGTATCCCGAGGCCCCGGTGAGCATGGGTACAACCCTCAGCAACTTCACGGGCGACTGGAGGACCTTCATCCCGGTCATAGATGATAACAAGTGCGTTAAATGCTACATCTGCTGGAAGTTCTGTCCGGAACCGGCGATCTACATCAGGGACGACGGCTACGTCGCGGTTGACTACGACTACTGCAAGGGCTGTGGAATATGCGCGAACGAGTGCCCGACAAATGCGATAACAATGGAGAAGGAGGAGAAGTGATATGGTGGAGTACAAGCCCATTAGAAAGGTTGTGAGCGGCAACTACGCGGCCGCTTACGCGGTCAAACACGCCCGCGTTCAGGTTGTTGCCGCTTATCCCATCACACCTCAGACGAGCATCATCGAGAAGATAGCCGAGTTCATAGCCAACGGCGAGACCGACATACAGTACGTTCCCGTTGAGAGCGAGCACTCGGCCATGGCCGCGACCATAGGTGCCTCCGCCACGGGTGCGAGGGCCTTCACCGCCACCGCCGCCCAGGGTCTCGCTTTGATGCACGAGATGCTCCACTGGGCGAGCGGCGCGAGATTACCGATAGTCATGGTTGATGTCAACCGTGCCATGGCTCCCCCGTGGAGCGTCTGGGACGACCAGACGGACAGCCTTGCCCAGAGGGACACCGGCTGGATGCAGTTCTACGCCGAGAACAACCAGGAGGTTTACGACGGCGTTCTCATGTCCTACAAAGTGGCCGAGACGGTTAACGTCCCGATAATGGTCATTGAGAGCGCGTTCATACTGAGCCACACCTACGACGTCGTTGAGATGATCCCTCAGGAGCTGGTCGACGAGTTCCTCCCGCCGAGGAAGCCGCTCTACACCCTGACCGACTTCGACAACCCCGTCGCCGTCGGTGCCCTCGCCGGGCCCGGCGACTACTACGAGTTCCGCTACAAGCTCGCCAAGGCCATGGAGGACGCCAAGAAGGTCATAAAGGACGTCGGCAGGGAGTTCGGCGAGAGGTTTGGCAGGGACTACAGCAGCATGATCGAGACCGGCTACATCGACGATGCGGACTTCGTGTTCATGGGCATGGGCTCGCTCATGGGAACCGTCAAGCAGGCCGTTGATCTGCTCAGGGAGGAAGGCTACAAGGTCGGCTACGCCAAGGTGAGGTGGTTCCGCCCGTTCCCGAAGGAAGAGCTTGAGGAGATAGCGGAGAGCGTCAGGGGAATAGCGGTTCTCGACAGGAACTTCTCCTTCGGCCAGGAGGGCATACTCTTCAACGAGGCCAAGGGCGCGCTCTACAACACCGGCGCTAGGCCGCTCATAAAGGACTACATCGTCGGACTTGGCGGCAGGGACTTCACGGTCCCGGACGTCAAGGCGATAGCCGAGAACATGAAGGCCATCATCGAGAAAGGCGAGCTTGATAGAGAGGTGGAGTGGTACCACCTTAAGAGGTGAGAAAGATGGAGATTCCCGAGAGCATTAAGAAAAAGCTTACCCTTCCTGCGGAGGAGCACTTCTACGCCGGCCACACCGCCTGTCAGGGCTGCGGTGCCTCGCTCGGCCTCCGCTACGTCCTCAAGGCTTACGGTAAGAAGACCATAGTCACGATTCCGGCCTGCTGTTCAACCATCATAGCCGGCGCCTGGCCCTATTCCACTCTGGACGCCAACCTCTTCCACACGGCCTTTGAGACCACAGGTGCCGTTATAAGCGGCATTGAGGCGGCCCTCAAGGCGATGGGCTACAAGGTCAAGGGCGAGGACGGAGTTATGGTCGTCGGATGGGCCGGCGACGGTGGTACCGCCGACATAGGCCTTCAGGCTCTTTCGGGCTTCCTTGAGAGGGGGCATGATG
>JALVWX010000204.1 GCA_027023165.1 Thermococcus sp.
CCACGTCAGCAAGGGCTACGCAAAGGCCTACGAGAGCAAGGAGAGGCTCCAGTACATCGAACCCGAGTACGTTCTCCTCAGGAACGGACTCATCCAGAAGGAGGAGTGAGGTGGTCTGAATGGCGAAGAAGAAAAAGACCAGCCAGAAGTGGAAGCTCTACGAGGTTAAGGGTGGAAAGGTCGTCAGGAAGAACAAGTTCTGCCCGCGCTGTGGCCCGGGTGTTTTCATGGCCGACCACAAGGACCGCTGGAGCTGCGGCCGCTGCGGCTACACCGAGTGGAAGAGGAAGTGACTTCCTTTTCTCCGGCTTTTCTGCTTCTTCCGGTGTTCCAAATGCCGGTTTACTACAACCTCAGGCTCAAGCTCCACCCCCAGGTCTACGAGCCCGCTGAGGACACCTTCCTGCTCGCGGAGAACCTCGCCGTTAAGGAAGGTGACGTTGTCCTTGATGTTGGGACCGGCACTGGCCTTGTAGCGCTCCTGATGGCGAGAAAGGCCCGCTACGTCCTCGGCGTCGATATAAACCCCCTTGCTGTGGGGCTGGCAAGGGAAAACGCCAGGCTGAACGACATCAAAAACGTCGAGTTCCGCCTTAGCGACCTCTTTGAGAACGTTTCTGGAAAGTTCGACGTTATAACCTTCAACGCCCCCTACCTGCCCGGCGAGCCGGAGGAGCCGATAGACCTTGCCCTCGTTGGCGGGGAAACCGGGAGAGACGTCCTTGATAGGTTCATCCGGGAAGTGCCGGCCCACCTCAAATCCGGCGGGACCGTTCAGATAGTCCAGAGTTCGATAACCGGCGTTGATGAAACCCTCAAAAGGCTGGAAAAAGCGGAGCTGGCCGCGAAGGTTGCCGCTAAGAGGCACGTTTTCTTTGAGGACATTGTTCTTATAACCGCTCAGGCTAGGTGGTAGCGCCTGATTTCGAGGAGGAGCTTGACCTTCGGTCTCCCGGTTCGCTCCTCGGGTTCCTCGAGAGGCTCCATTTCAGCGGCCTTCCCATTGAGTGCTGGTTCGGGCTTTATTCTCTCGAACATGGGTGAAGGCACGAAACCATGCTTTTAAACCTTTCGGGAATTGACGAATCAGGTTTCGACGGCGAGACCCGTTCCACAAAACCGGTCCATCACCTTTTTAAAAGGCTCGTCCAAAGCCAGCCCAGAGAGAGATTAGGTGAGGCTAATGGCGATAACGTTCGTGTCCAACCCCAACATGCCGGAGGAGATTGCCAACCTCTTTAAAAAGCAGCACTACGCGCTCGTTGGGAGGCACAGCTCGGTGAAGCTCTGCCACTGGCTCAAGGAGAGCATAAAGCACGACCGCTTCTGTTACAAGCAGAAGTTCTACGGAATAGCGAGCCACCGCTGCCTCCAGATGACGCCGGTGACTGCTTGGTGCACCCACAACTGCATATTCTGCTGGCGCCCGATGGAGGGCTTCCTGGGAACCGAACTGCCCAAGCCATGGGACGATCCTGCCTTCATCGTAGAGGAGAGCATAAAGGCCCAGAGGAAGCTCCTCGTCGGCTACAAGGGCATGCCGGGCATAAACATGAAGAAGTTCGAGGAGGCGTGGAATCCAAAGCACGCGGCCATAAGCCTCTCGGGCGAGCCGATGCTCTACCCCTACATGGGCGACCTCGTTGAGGAGTTCCACAAGCGCGGCTTCACAACATTCATAGTCACCAACGGAACCGTCCCGGAGAGGCTGGAGGAGATGATGAGGGAGGATAAACTACCGGCCCAGCTCTACGTCTCGCTAACCGCCCCCGACATCGAGACCTACAACCGCGTAAACGTCCCCATGATTCCGGACGGCTGGGACAGGATAAAGCAAACGCTCGAACTTATGAATGGACTCCTAACGAGGACGGTCATCAGGATGACGCTGGTCAAGGGCGAGAACATGAGCAATCCAGAGGGGTACGCCAACCTCATCAAGCTTGCCAACCCCATGTTCGTCGAGGCAAAAGCCTACATGTTCGTCGGCTTCTCGAGGAACCGGCTGACCATCAACAACATGCCGCGTCACGAGGAGATCAAAGCCTTCGCCGAGGAACTCCTGAAGCACCTGCCTGGCTACCACCTCGAGGACGAGTACCAGCCCAGCAGGGTCGTGCTCATAATGCGCGACGACGTCGACCCGAAGGGCAGGGGACTGGAGGGCCGCTTCATAAAGGCCTGACCTTCCACCCTTTTGGAAAAGTTTATTTATTTTCAGGGTCTAAGGTGCTTAGGTGTGATGAGATGGACAGGAGAATAGTC
Source organism: Thermococcus sp. (assembly GCA_027023165.1). The sequence goes on from JALVWX010000204.1 coordinate 2,266, forward strand.
CCGTTATTCCTGATTATCATGGTCATGCTCCCGTACGCGGGCGCGGCCAGCGTTATCGATGAATCCCAGCCCTTCCTCAACCCCGCTGTCGACTACACGAACGAGATCCCTCAGAAGGCCCTCCTGCTCGCGGCACTGGCCTCGACGGTTGGAAAAACCGTGAACACCAGCGTTGCCGCCGCCACGGTTATCGATACCGTCAAAACCCTGGAGGGCTGGCAGAACCCAGACGGAGGCTGGGGGCACTACGTGAACAGCGTCAGCACGCCGCAGGACACCGCGCTTGCCCTCATCGGTCTCGTCACCTCCAGACCGGTCGTGGAGGAGTACGCCGACGAATACGCTCTGAACGATCTCGACACCAGCATCCGCGACGGCAGGGACTACCTTTTCGGCTCCTTTGAGGGGAAGGGATGGGGATACGTTAAAGGCGCCCCAGTTGAGTTCTACCCAACGGTTCTCTCACTCTGGGCGCTCGGGGAACTCGGCTTCAACGTTAACAACAGCCTCGTCGTCGAATCCGCCTCGGAGTACATCGCCAATTTCACCGACCCAAGCCCCGAATACCTCGCCCTCAGGCTCATCGCCTTCAAGGCCGTTGGCCGCAAGCCCGTTGAAGGCGACCTCGAGAGGTGCAGGGAGCTTTTGAGTGGCGATAAATTGGACGGCCTTGAGAGGGCCATGCTCACCTACGCCCTAGTTCTCTACGAGCCGTTCGGTTTCGACACCGCCAAGGCGCTCACGGTCCTTGAAGAGGAGGGCCAGCACAACGGTACCTACTTCGTCCTCAGCGGCAGCGGTGCCCTCCTCAACGTTGACTCCCTCACTCCAACGGCCTACGCCGTCATGGCCTTCTCCCTGCTCGCGGACGAGCTTTCGAAGGGGACCTTTGTCAGTCCCAAAGCGGCCCTCTGCTCCGAGCTGAAGGAAAGCCAGAACGCGGACGGCGGCTGGGGAATTTACGCAGGAAGGGCTTCCTCCGCCAAGGCCACCTACTACGCGGTTGAGGCGCTTCACTACTGCACCCCCGTTCCCTCCGGTGTTGAGAGGGGCGTTGAATGGGCCTGGAATCACCTGAAGTCAGCGGAGGATGAAGCTCTAAGGGCGGGGACGATAACCGAGGACTACTACTACACGGTTCTAACCCTCGCGAGGTTCGGCAACCTGAGCAGTTCCGAGAGGGAGGAACTCCTCAACTTCACCCGCTCCCTTGAGTACGCCCCCGGCCAGTGGAGGGGCCTCTTCTCGATTCCGCAACCCTACGAGACCGCGATGGGCCTCTCCCTCCTCCAGGCACTCGGGGACGGCTCGAGCCGCGACGTTGCGGCCGGCAAGAAGTGGTTGCTCTCCCTGACCAACGGCGGCTGGGGCATCATCCTGAACCACTTGTTTGGGGTTATGACCGCCGAGAACGTCCCCACGACCGTTACCGTTCTCGAAGCCCTCTCGAACGTCTCTACATATGAGGAGCTGAAGCCCCACCTCGACTGGCTCCTCTCCCAGAGGCTTCCGGACGGCGCCTGGGGCTACTTCAAGGAGAGCACCAACATTCTCGGCCAAGTGTCAGAGGGCGCTCCTTCGGTCGAGTACACCGCCAGGGCCGCGTTCCTCCTTAATGGCTTCGGCTACGATGTGATGCCCTCAGTGGTCAGCTGGACTCTGGCGAACCTCGACCTCGCGAAGACGACGGTCGACAAGGCTCTCGCCCTCGAACTCATAAGGGACGTTAAGATAATCCCAGAGGTGTCCATCTACGAGGTCATCAACGCCCTCTCCAGTGGAATCTGGGAGGTCAACTACCCCGAATCCTACGCGGACGTTGCCTCTGCAGTTAAGGACGCGGTCTCGGCCTATGGTGCTACGGCAGAACTCAAAGAAGGCTCGCTGAGTTTTGATGGGGGCAACCACATTGTGCTAGCACCCTTCGACCGGTTCAATGTTTCCGGCTATAACAGCAGGCTCTCGGTCGTCCTCAGCGGCAACAGGGTGATAATCAATGGGAAACCCTACCCCGCCGCTACGACGATCCTTATAGCCCCCGGAAGGACGCAGGACGGCTACGTGCTGGCGGTTCTCTTCGACCTTGATAACTCCGATGCAGTGAAGACGATATTCAGCTCGGGAATGTTCAGGTACCTCCATGGAGCCTACCTCGTTCTCCAGGCCAGCGACAGCAACGGCGACGGAAAGATAGAGCCTAACGAGATAACCCTCGTGGCGGTGGGGTGATAGCCTTTGAGGGCTTTAATCATCGGGGTCGGCCAGTGCGGCACCAAAATCGCCGACCTCTTTTCTCTGGTTGATTTTGAGGCCCTGGCGATAAACACCTCCCGGGGCGACCTTGAATACCTCAAGCACGTCCCTCAGGACCGGAGGATACTGGTGGGCGAGAGCATCACCGGAGGAAAAGGGGTGAACGCGAACCCCCTGCTCGGCAGAGAAGCTATGAAGCGTGACCTGCCCCTCGTAATGCGCAAGATAAACTCCATCATCGGCTACGAGGATGTCGACATCTTCTTTCTCACCTTCGGCTTTGGAGGCGGGACAGGGGCGGGTGGAACACCGGTTCTGGCCGAGGCTCTGAAGGAGGAGTACCCGGATTCCCTCGTGGTCGCGATAGGTGCCCTTCCGCTCAGGGAGGAGGGCATAAGGCCCACCATAAACGCGGCCATAACGATAGACAAGCTCTCCAAGATAGCGGACTCCATCATCGCGATAGACAACAACAAGCTGAAGGAGGGGAACGACGACATCAGCAGGGCCTACGAGCGCATCAACTACACGATAGTCGAGAGGATAGCCTCGCTCCTAGCTCTGGTGGACGTCCCCGGCGAGCAGACTCTCGACGCGAGCGATTTGAAGTTCGTCCTTAAGGCTTTCGGCAGTTTCGCAACGGTCGGTTATGCCAAGGCCGACGCCGGGAAGGTCAAGAGCCTCTCCAGGCTCATCATAAAGTCCTTTGAGAGCGAGGGGCTTTACCTCGATGCGAACATAGAATCTGCCCTCTACGGCCTCGTTGCGGTTCACGGGCCGCCCGAGGTCCTGAAGGCAGGCGACATCTTCGAGGCCCTCGATTACCTCACGGGCAAGATAAGGGGCAAGCAGATCTTCAGGGGTTTTTATCCAGATCCACGAGAGAGGGAGGTGGAGGTCGTCACACTCCTCAGCGGAATCTACGACAGCAAGAGCATCGAGAACATCGTAATCACTGCAAAGAACTACGCCCGCTCCTTTATGGAGGCCAAGGAGGAGGCGGAAACCAGGAAGAAGGAACTCCTGAGCGGCCTACCCGATTTCGATGACATCTACCCTGCGGAGGGGGGAGAATGACCGAGCCGGTTATGGACTCGGTTGAAGCCGCCCTCGACCTCGACGAGAAGGAGGTATACTCCCACATTGCCCACGAGAGTGCCCAGGATATAATCCGGATAATCTCTTCCCTCGATGCGGAGCGCGCGAGGCTCCACGGTGAGGTCATCTACTACAAAGACGACTGGGACGACCTCATACGGGAGAGGATAGCGAAGGGGAAGCGCCACACTGCCTTTGACTTCTACAATCCGGCGTTGCTTGACATCTGGGAGGCGAAGGTGAAGGAGGGCAAGAGGGTGAGGAACCTTGAGAGGGCCGGCTACGCCGCGATTTCATTCGTCCTCCTCGTGAGTGTTCTGGCCTCCTGGCTCGCGTCCGAGCCTTACTTCCTCCTCGGACTCTCAGTTCTCCCCTTGGCCTTCGTCATCCGCGACGTCGCGAGGGAGAGGCTCGACCTCATCTACTACGAGCTTACGCAGTTCTTCATCGATGAACTCAGGAGCCTCGTTGAGAAACACGATCTCGATCCGGAGAGGTATAAATTCAAAGTCTTCAGCGGCGACTACTTCTCAGTTGAGACGCGAAGAACTCCTTCAGGAATATTCGCGGTTGTCAAATCTTCAGGTTGAAGAGGATAAGCATTAAATAGATGGTCGTTGTAGTGTATGGTGGAAGTGGGAGAATGAAGTTGCCCATGCGAGGTCAGGTTACACTTGAGTTCCTGTTCATATTCAGCCTGCTCACGATACTGCTACTCTACTCGATAAACGCCGTCACGTTCCGCCAGGGTAGTCCCTCGGTTGAGAACCTCAGGATGCAGGTGGCCGTTGAGGAGAAGGGCCTCGCTAACGCCATATCCAACACGATAAGCCAGGTCTACGCCCAGGGGCCGGGTTCAAAGGCCACAAGCTATGTCTCCTTAGTATACCTGCGCAACGAGGACTATCTCAAGAAGGCGTGGGGGGTCAGCGCTCCCAAGATATTCATAACCTACGGCACCCTCTCTGGTACTTCGTCTGCCAACGGGACCTACGTTATTGTGGTGAACGGAAGCGGAACCACCAATGCTGTGCTCAGCGGGGGCAACAAGAACGTTTTCCTCAGCCCCTCATTGTTCCAGAAAGACCTCGTCTCAAACAGTTCAGTGTGGAACCCCGATTCGAGTGTGACCCTTAATATAACCGGCAGTTCGTCTTCCTATTACGGCCTTACCATTGATCCAACGGCATTACCGTCCTCCCTTCGCATAGTGGTGGAGTGGAATCCTGATAATCCCGACAGCTGGACGTACGACTCCGCTAAGGGCGAACTTAGAATAAACATCAACGTCGGTGGATGAAGATGAAGCGCGCCCAGCTAAGCATTGATCTCCTCTTTGCGGTGACTCTGATAAGTCTAACGGTACTCAGCTTAGTCAGTATGTCCACCCATGAGGCCCAGGGAGCAAGGACGCTCGACACAGTGGCCAAGCTCAAGGTCTTCGCAGTTGACATTAGGGATACGGTGGTTAAAGTTTACTCCGCCGGCAACGGGTTCTCGGTTAGAAAGGATTCTCCCATCGTCCTTGGACCAGGGGATGTGATAAACGTAACGCTCAACGCTTCGTCTGACAGTGTGGAGGTCAGCGCATTAATCGGCGGGAAGAGGTATTTCACCACTCAAAAACTCCAGGTTCCCCTCGTCTCCAACAGCACGGTCAAACTCAACTCCACCATGGGGAGCCTGTGGGTTGTTGCCACGTACAATGAAACGGCAGGGATGGTAGATGTCAAGGTTTCACAGAACCCGTAAGGGACAAACCGCAGTGGAAATGCTCTTCATCCTTGGGGTCATCTTAGCGGGAATAGTCTTGGTTGTCCCGGTTTATATCCATCAGAACTCCAATTCGGTTATGCTCACTGCCGTCAGGGACGCTGCCTCCCAGGCGGTTGCTTACATAAACATGGGGGTTCTGTCCAACGATTCCTCCTATGCCCCATTACGCGAGGTTATCAACAATTACACCGGCTATTCCAACGCCGGCTTCCGGTTTGTGGGCCTTAGGATCCTTGAAGAGAACTCCACCTCTATCGTGGTGGCGGTTAAGTTTGCCCACGACCTCCCCCCCAACTCCACGAGAGACGGAAAGATTGCCGTGGCCATCGGAGACTTTATCAAGGGCTACCTGGAGGGGGTGAGTGGGTTCAGCCAGCGTGGTGGGCAAGTTTATTCTAATAACAGGCTCCTGGAGTTCAACGTAACCGTTTGTGGGACATGGGTGGTGGTATCGTGAGACGCGGTCAGCTCCTCTCCATGGACGCCCTTGTATCCATAGTCCTCGTGATAATGATCCTCGGAACAGTTTCAGCCACTTCCGAGAGCTTGCGGAGCGGTATAACATCCATGATTGGGTGGTACGAGAGGTCGAACATAGCCGACAACATGCTCGACGTGCTGACGAAGAATCCTGGAGTTCCGGAGGATTGGGAGAGGGATCCTTCATCCGTTGAGGTTGTTGGCCTCGCGGGAGAGGATGGTACCATTTCTTGGGAAAAAGTCCAGTCCTTAATCTATCTCATAGCTCAGAACAACACGCGTGCAAAGTCATCCCTCCTGAACATGAGTATGGGGAACGATTTTGAACTTGTTCTTTACCGCGGTGGATGGAACTTCTCCGTTAATTACACATGGAACCCTAACCAGAACAGTGGTTATACACCCCCCCTGCAGTTAGATAGTTTTAATGCAAGTTATGTTTTTCCAGCTGATATGTACTATAATGGAACTTATCAGAGTCCATGGAATCTCTCCTCTGAGGTAACACCACTCATCATCCCAGTCGTTAACCTGAACGGCACTGTTTCTATTGGCGCTAACAGTAGGGATGTGATGTTCTCAATGAACTCATCTCCATGGGTGCTCTACTCCCAGAGAAGAACATCTATGGAAGTGTTTATCTATAACGCCTCCATAAACGTGACCTCCAACCGGGTCAGACTCATTATGAGTGGTAGCCTTCTCTTTGCTGTTCCGTCCTATGCGAGGCTTAGAATAACTCTGCCGGATACTACTGGTTATTCTCTCTTCATCGTTGAGGATGGTGTCAATCTCAAGCTCTTGGCAGTCTGGCGCACAGACGGGAATGTTGAAGGTGCCCTCTGGGAAAAAGGAGTTAATGGGTCCTTATCCATCATTGCAAATTACAGTTCTGATAATGACTCTTTGACAATACCCTGGAGTGATCTATTTGAGTCTAACCCTGCTGAAGAGGGATCGGCCTCTGTGGGTTTGTGGGTATACTCGAAGAATCTCCCTTGGGTATATTTGGAGGATTTAAATAACATCAACACATGTTTGGGTCCAAAAATGGATCTAATGCTTATTAACTTGTGGGTCTGGGGTGGTTGAGGATGAGACGAGGCTTTATATTCACGCTTGATGCACTGCTTTCGCTCCTGTTGGTCATGGTGTTTGTGACAAGTATAGTAGTGATGATGGAGAACACTTCCCAAGTTTACTCAACTTATATGCGCTCCCAGTCCCAGCACATAGCCGCTGACACCCTCGAGACCCTCAGGACGGTTCCCCTCAATCAGCTGGTTCCTCAGGACAAAATCACTGAATGGATTAATGATGGTGTTCTTGATACTGGGCTTGTCAGTCCTGATATGGATCCTCTTGATATAGTCGCAACATACTGGGCTACTGCACCGCTGTATCCCTCAAGGGATCTCCACCACAAGGCGGAGATGATCCTCGGCTATCTACTCAACACAACCCTTCAAGGCTATGACTACGAACTCCTGATAAACAACTACACGAGTCCCTACCTGAGAAAGGTGGGTTCGAACTATTCGAAGGCATCTGATGTCTCTTCAGATACCCTAATAATGAGCGGCTACGCCTACAACCAGACGCCGAGGGGATACATGGCTAGAGCATATCTAACAAAGGCCGCGTTTGTGAGGAGTGATTTGTTTGGATGGATGAGAGTTCTTGCAGGAGCTTTTTCCAGTAGTGGGTACAGCAACTCTCTCGATGTTATCAGCACTATCAGTATACCTACAGATAGCGAGAATGATATCTATGAGGCGAATGGCAACTTTGTTCACAGGTTCACCGAGCAGGAGGATGTGTATATAAATGGTAACTATGTGGCACTGGGTAATACAGAACCAAACGCACCGGATATCAAGGACTACTTAGTTCCAGGTAAAAATGTTATAAGGATGTATTTCCATGATCCGGCGTACTATGGAAGCAACCTCCGTTATACAATTGGTATTGGCAGTGGAACCACAGTGTATGTCAAGTACAAAAGCAACAGCCTTCGTGTAGGGGATCCGGGTCTTATACATGTTTATAATGTGACATCCCAGTATACTGGGTTTATTTATTTACTTGAGAACTTTGTGCCAGGTAATGTAACTGCGATAAACATGGTTTTCAAGGTTAAGGGGGCTCAAGTGGTGCGCCTGTACTACGGGCTGGGAGCCAATCTCTATCTTCTTCTTGAAAAAACAGTGGATCCAAACTCAGTCCAGACGGTTGAATTCACGAACTCGGAGATCGAAAACGCCCTTGAGTCAATTGGGGTAAACTATAAAAACCTGTCGAAAATGGTCTTTGATTTTGTTGTGGCTATTGATGCAAAATATTATCCCTCTGATGGCCAGTTCCACTATGGAGGTGCTAATTTCGTTTCTTATTCCTGTCCTGCTAGTGATTGTGGAGGGGAAAGGGAGAGGGTGCTATACGGCTACCCCGATTCTTATGTTCAGATATCGTACCTACCCCGAACGGTTATTACAAGATACAGTATTCCGCTGTCCATATCAATAGGTTATGATACTCCATCGTACAGTGGATATACTGGATATCATTGTGGAGGGTATACCTACAAGAATATGACAGTCACGTATACACTTCCTTCGAAAGCTACTCCGTGGTATGCTGATTTATGGGTAGGTTACTGTTTTGGTGGCTCCACCACCCAATATTTAAAAGAGAACGGAAATACGTTTTATAGCGGCCCTAATGGAGTCTATTCATTAAGGATTGCTTATTCCAAAATGTATGCCTGGATGATGGAACCCGGGTCGAATACTTTTACGGCAGAGTTGGATACTGGCGTGGATAAAGGCGGAACATCATTTAGATACCACGCAACGAGAGGCGTGATTAAGTACTTTATTGAAGGTTATGCTGGATATGGAGATGTTTTTCCATATCTCCTGCAGGATTATCCAACTTATAGAGGTTACAACCTAACTTACTACTATTCTGATGGTAAAACTACTTATGAGAGATACATCCTTGTAGGTGATCCTCCCTACAAACAGATATCTGTGGATGACCTTGATCCTACAAAATACGCTGTAGATGATTCGATTCTCCGTCTCTTTGACAATCTAAACTATGTTGATGATAAAAACCCGGGAGAGTGGAAAAATGCACCCTATGATGGTTCCCAGCAAAACCCAATAGATGTTGATCTTCCGGAAGGTGTGAATATTGAGACGGTCTCCTTAGGCAACATTCCAGGTCTCTTTCAGCCTATCCAAATAACCCTGAGGGTATGGAGGGGGAAGCCATGAAAAGAAGGGGCTTTTTCCTAAATTCTGCCGTGTTAGTTCTCCTTATTCCGCTTCTTCTTCTTATTGCAACATATGAAAATGTATCCTACCAAATAATCGTGGCTCAAAGCGAGAGAAGCCACGTTGAACGTACTTACGATGTTATTTCATTCCTCAATTTGGAGTTTCAACGGGCTTTGGAGCTATCAGGTAAGAGAGCTGTTGTTTCCGTTGTTGATTACGTGTCAGTTACTGGTAGGTTCATAAGTCCAAGCTACATGGTAAACAACACCATACGAGACCTTATGATCAATGGTACGTCCCCTTCTATAATTGCCTATGATTCTCTCAGGATTATGGGGACGCAAACATTGAAGGTGTGGTTGTCTAATGTCACTACGGTTCTTCAAAAGCAGGGGTACAAAATATCCCCCTCGATTGTAGACATACTGAATTCAATGGAGATAACCGTTGCCCCATTAGACGCGTTTGATATCGTGGTAAAGGCGAGAATACCAAAAATAACAATAAGGGACATGGCGGGGAAAGTTGTATACTCAGGTCCTCTGCCAACAGATAGGAAGTATGTATACTCAACGATTAATATTCAAGAACTTGAGGACCCCATTTTTTCCGCTATGACTGGGGGTAGATACCAGCGCTCTATAAGAGCTTGTCCATTGGCTTATCCAGGGCTTGGCCAGGGACCAGTTCTTTCTGCCAATGCATCAGGATTATCAAGTGTTGCCCATGTGGTTGGTAACTTTGAGGATTCCCCACAGCTTAGTTCAGATCTTGGTTATAATTCAACCCACGTCTGGGATCAGAGCGGTGATTACCTTACCAACTTTACAATTAACTCAGTTCCTGTTACTACTAATGCGTTCATAAAGTCCAACGGGGACACTGGCGTTATGGTTTTCTCGAACGTGTCCGTCACTGGGGGTAGTGGAACTGCGGTTTCCAGCTGGTGCTCTCCCTTAGGGTACAGGTTGAACTTGACTGTCCAAAATCAAGTTGGAGTTGATCTTGATAATTATCAGATCCCTCTCTTGATAAGCACTGCCAAGGGCTTTACAAGTCAGATTTTGGATATAATCTTTCAAAACACTAATAATACATATCTTACAACAAAGGATCCTTATCAGACCAACGCCTCGATAGCACTCTATGATTCGAACTGTAATCCTATCCCCTTCTGGATAGAATACTGGGATCCGGTAAACCAAAAGGCACTGATATGGATAAAGGCGTCTATTCCGATAGGTGGCTCCCTCCACATTGAGATGTATTTTGGGAAAGAAGTGGCTCCTACAAAGGGGAATGGAAAAAATGTCTTTGTCCTTTTTGCAGGTCCAAAAACTATAACGGGCGGGAATAATAAGGAGTATCTCATAAATAGTCAATCTCTTGATCTTTACGGTGGTTTTGCAGTGAGATTCAGAATGAAAGCCAATGGTGATTATGGGGACTGGGATAGTGGTATTATAGTTGAGGATTCTGATGTGAATCCAGATGATCTTGCCTTCACTGACGACACAACAGACAGTGGGGATGGGCTAGCCATACACTGGGTTACTTTCTTTACATGGTGGTCTGAGGAGTCCTATGTTTCAGGTAGGTACCCCATAACTTCGTTCCATGTATACGAAGCATTAATGAAGCCCTACTCAACATACCTTAAGAGTGCTAAGTTCAAGGATATCACCGATGGCAGAGTTAACTATGATAGCAAGTACAGTCCGAGATACTGGGTTGAACCCCTTGAGTATGTCTATTGGGCAACGGATAGTGAAAAATCTTGGAGGACCACCACCTACGACTGGGTTGCCGTGAGAAAGTACACGATTTCAAGCGATCTCCTTGAAGACCCCGACTTTAATGGTATAACCTTCTATTGGAAGACCACAGATCCAGCCCAAGTTATCGAGCAAAAACCCTCTCTCACCTCGTCGGGTCAGTTTCAGTCGTCTAATGGCAGAGTTTACGACCTTCAGACCTTTATAGATTGCTTGATGGACCAGAGGTATATAGCCACTGAGAATGGATGGTCATTCTTTGAGAGGCTTGAAGGCAGTGATCAAAATCATCTCTCCTATGAAAAGATTGCAAATGAGACTCAGGATGAGATGGGCTACACTTACGGTGGCAGGCATTACCCAATCGGTCTCGTGAGCTTTATGATACCTGATCCTAACTATGACTTGAAACTTTACAATCTCTTCGAGACACTTGGACTCACTGTGCAGGAGGGGGAGTCCAGTGTTGACTATTACTTCCTCAATTATTACTTCCACGGTGGGGCGAGGGTAGTGGGCTACCGCGTTTGGGGAATTTCAGAAGGCATTCTAGCGACGGATGATCTGAGCAGGGTTCCATTTTTCCTTGATCCAGGGACTTCAAGAGAAGTTCTTGGGACCGAAGGAACCTGTGATCTGCTTTATGGTTACATCTGCTCTTGAGGTGAAGGAGCATGAACCTCACGGAATTCTTTTATTCCATAGGGGAGATGGTGGATAGATTTATTCAAAGGATAGTTGAAACAACGGAGGAGATAATAATACCAAGTAAGAATAGAGATGCACCGGAGTTCGGATTCCTGAGGAAAATTGTAAAGAAAAGCTTCACACCCCATGAGTTTCTGAGTCTCGAGCTTCAGCTCGTTCTCCTATCCTACCTCCTTTTGTCCCTTTTCATCACTGTGTTCTTGGGTAGTATAGTTTATCTCTCTCTTCTCTTCATCGTCGAGTTTCTCTCGGTCAGGTACATCCTCCTGAAGAACTGGGATTTTTTCATTGATCCAGAACCATATCGCTTCTTCTACTACTGGCTTTCTGCCATAGCTTTCCTTTCATTCTTGGGGTACTTACTCCTCCGTAGGTTTTCTCCGAATGTCTATTACTACTACGCATACCTTATGATGGCTCTGATAGCGGTCCTAGTCTTCCGTCACTACTTCAAGTCCCGCTACGGCCGTGAGTACACCTATGGCGTCGTTGAGGAGGTTAAAAACGACCTCGTCAGGGTCTTCGTTCACGATGACATGGCGGCCAACGTTAAGCCCGGCTACTACTGGCTTCCAGCCGTTCCAGATGCTCAGCCGGGGAGGGTAGTGAAGATACTGGTAGAGGAGAAGGTCTTGAAGAGCGCCCGCCCCTCGAGGATAATCGAGGTGTACCTCGATCAGTCCTCCCAAACCGAGACTGAGCCGAAGGAAGCTACCGAGTGAAGGAGAAGCAGGCATATAGAGTGGCACGGCTCCACGAGGTTGGTCTTCACGAAGCCCTCTCCTTCCCTTTCTATGACTAGCTTTTCTGTGAGGTTGCAGGGAGGTTCGATAACTGCCCTCTCCTCCGTTACCCCGACATCCCAGCCAATGCCGGCGCACACCCTCTTTACAAAGAGGAGGAACTCATCCCACTCTTTGATTGATGTGTGGTAGTAAATGGTGTGGCCCAAACTATCACCAGTGGAAATACAGTTCAACGGTTATAAAGTTTTCTAATTTTTAGAATAGAAAATAGTAAGTAGTAATTCCTTACGCAACGGGCAACATTAGAGCACTCTGCATAGCCTTGCGAAGTTCCTGTAGACCTCTGCTCCTCGCTCGGTGTGGGAAACCTCGGGGTGGAACTGGACGCCATAGATTGGAAGGCTCTCGTGCTTCATGGCCTCAACGGGACAGGTCTCGCTCCTGGCCAAAAGCTTGAAGCCCGGTGGGAGTTCCTTAACTTCATCCATGTGGCTCTCCCAGACCTTCAATTTCTTTGGAAAGCCCTTGAAGAGGTCGTTTTCCTCGATTATTTCAATTTCAACGAGGCTGTATTCCGCTTTATCACCCCTTCCAACCTTCCCGCCAAAGTGCCTCGCTATGAGCTGGTGTCCGAGGCAGATTCCCAGGATTGGAACGTTGAACTCGTCGTAGTGCTCAAGAATCGCCTCGCAGTTGCCCGTTCTGTTTATATCCGGCCCGCCCGAGAAGATTATACCCTTTGGATTCAGTGCCTTGATTTCCTCCAGCGGGGTGGTGTTTGGTATTATCTTTGCCTCAACGCCGAGGTACCTTAGGGTTCTCCAAATCCTGTGGACGTACTGGCCCCCGTTGTCCATTATAACTATCATGAACCCACCTCCAAGGGTTTGAAAAACTCATCGGATTCCTCAACCAGATAGAATGCTTTCAAGCCGAGAGATTTAGCCAAGTCTGCCATTTTTCTGTCGTTTGTTATCAGCACGCCCTTAATGAATTCCGCCGTTGCTATGAAATACAAATCCGGAATCCTGTGGGCGGTCTTAAACGCGAGCTCTCTAAGACTATGAAGTATAAGCTCCTCTTCCACGAACCCCGATATAAGGGAGAGATATATCCCGTGGGCTTCTCGCGCCAATTCTTCCTCTAAAAATCGTCTCATTACGGAGATAAACTCGAGCTCACCAAAACGAGGTGCATAGAGTTCCACAATATCCTGTTCTGCCAGTTTTGCAACTTTCTTTGCGGTTTCAGTTCTATCAGGATAAAAACTGGAAAACAAATTGACAATAACGGAAGTATCTATAACGACCCTCATGTCTCCTCCTCCCGGAGTCTAAGAAGGTAATCCTCGGGGGACTCGTCGAAGTTTTCGGGGGTGATTGCCTCCCTGAACTTCCTCGTCAGCTCCAATATATCGCCCTTGATAATTTTGATTCTCACTCGCTCGTGTTCCTTCAGCTTCAGGGGTTTCAATGGCTTCAGCACGCCGTCTTCGTAGATTACCTCAATTATCTCCCCCATGCTCCCACCGTTTTAACATCCTTCCGAAAATAAATAAAGGTTCTCACTCGAACTCTATCGTCGCGGGAGGCTTGTTGGTTACGTCGTAAAGCACCCTTCCGACCTCGGGAATCTCGCTCGTAATCCTAAAGGCTATCCTCTGGAGCACCTCAAAGGGAACATCCATCGCGTTGGCGGTCATTCCGTCGAGGCTCTCAACAACGCGAAGGGCTACAGTTTCCTTGTAGGCCCTTATGTCGCCCTGCACTCCAACGGTTTTAACGCCGAGAAGAACAGCGAAGGCCTGCCAGGGCTTTAGTCCCGCCTTCTCGATTTCCTCCTCGACTATTGCGTTGGCCTCCCTGACCATTGCAATCTTCTCCGGCGTCACCTCGCCGAGGACCCTAACTGCTAACCCCGGCCCGGGGAAGGGCATTCTATTGTATATCTTCTCCGGCAGGCCGAGTTCCCTGGCCAGCTCACGAACCTCGTCCTTGTAGAGGTCCCTCAGCGGCTCTATGAGCTTTAGGTTGAGCCTCTCTGGAAGACCGCCAACGTTGTGGTGACTTTTGATTTTCCCCTTGCTCTCAATCCAGTCGGGAGCGATGGTTCCCTGAATTAGAAAGTCGGCGTTTATCTCCCTCGCAACCTCCTCGAACACCTCGATGAAGACCCTGCCGATTATCTTCCTCTTCTCCTCCGGGTCGGTAACACCTTTCAACGCCTCAAAAAAGCGCTCGCTGGCATCGATGTAGTGGAGGTTGAGGCCGAACTCGTCGCGGAAGGTCTTAACGACGAACTCGGGTTCGCCTTTCCGCATGAAGCCGGTGTTCACGAAGACGGCGTGGAGCCTGTCACCTATCGCCTTGTGGGCCAGAACCGCGACCGTTGAGCTGTCAACCCCACCGCTGAGCGCTATTATGGCCTTTCCATCTCCAACGGTCTCCCTTATCTCCTCAATCTTCTCCTCGACGAATTTTTCCCACATGAGCATCACCTTTTTGCGAGCATATGAGAGTCAATATATAAACCTATCCTTGCGGATTTTGAGTGGTTTATGTCAAAACCTCATCGCGCCTGTCTTCTTCCAAAGCCTCCCTCAGCTCCATCGCGATTCTCCTGCCCGTACTTACGGGCTTGTCGTATCGGAGCCAGCTGTAGGGCGAGCCGTGGATGAAAGGATTCGTCCCGGCAACTATTCTGGCGGAAATTTCGAAGACGACGAACTCCAAATCCTCGGTATAAACCCCTTCGAGGCAGAACGGTCCCCAGAGGCCCCCCATGAGCTTCTCAGCGGTTTTGACTACCCTTTCCCCGGCTTCAATGACGTCCATCAGCAGGCTCTCCCTCAGGACGAGTGGAATATTGCCAACCACCGTATAGTTGGTGTTGAACTCTATGTCGAGCTGTTCTTTGGCTGGAATCCTGCCTATCGCGTCCGCGTTGCTCTCATATCGTCTGTCAACGCTCATAAGCTCAAGCTCGCGGTTTAGCTTCGAGTAGAAGTAGTGGGGGTAAACCGGAACGCCGAGAACGTATTCTTGAATTTGGATTTCACCAAGGTCTTCCTTGTCCTTTACCCCGAGCCTTTCCGCCTTCTCCCAGAAATCCCTTGAACTTTTGGCCAGGAAGTAACCCTTTCCACCCTTTGCTCCGTGCGGTTTGACTATAACGGGACCGTCTATCTCGTCGGGGTCGTCATAAACCCTCGGGAGCCTCAGCTTCGCTTTCTCCAGCCATTTCCTTTCGAGGTTCCGGTCACTCTCCCACTTGAGGACCTCTTTGTTTCCGTAGTAGGGGACGCGCATTCTCTCGATGAGTTCAACGCCCAGGTGTGCCACGAAAGACCCCGTCGGAATAACCACCGCCTCAAGCCCAAGTAGCCCCTCCTCGGGATATGTCCCCTCGATGAAGTAATCCGCAACGGGGAAGTAGCGGGTGTAGAGGGGCTTAACCCTCGCTTTCCCAAAGGCAACCGTCCTGAAGCCCTCCTGCTTGGCCCCCTTGAGTATCTGGAGGGCCGAGTGGGAGGCGTAGGTGGCTATCCTCATTCCTCCTCACCCAAGAACATCGGTAGGGACTCGTGGACTTCCCTAAGCCAGGAAACCGGTTTTCTGAGAAGCTCCTTGCCGCCCCACAGGAAGACGGCATTGCCTCCCCCAGTTCTCCCGATGACGGCAAAGTGCCTGAAGAGTGCCCTCAGCTCGGCGAGGCTCTCCTCGGTGAAGGCGACGATGTAGCGTCCGTGACTCTCGCTGAAGGCAACCTCAAGCGGATTTGAGGTTCTTGAAGGAACCTTCGAGAGTTCAGCTGTGAAGCCAACGCCGTTAAGCGCCATCTCGATCAGAGCTACCGCTATACCGCCCCTGCTCACGTCGTGGACTGCCCTGACGAGGCCTTCCTGGATGGCCCTCAGAATCCTCTCCGCGTTGGCCCTCTCCTCGTCGAGGTTCACGCGAGGGGCAGGGCCGCCCTCAACGCCGAGCCTCGCAAACAGCTCCGAGCCGCCGAGCTCAGCCTTTGTCAGCCCAACGACCCCAATCAGAAGGCCCTCCTCGAAGTGCCCGGCCGGAATTTCCTCAAGCCTGGCCTTCCCAAGGCCCGCAACGACCGGGGTGGGCTTTATCGGCCTCCCGGCCACTTCATTGTAGAAGCTCACGTTTCCGCTCACGTAGGCCAGGCCGAAGGACTTAGCGGCGTCCGCCAGGCCTTTAACCGTCTCGGCGAAGCTCCAGTAAACCTCGGGCCTCTCCGGCGATGCGAAGTTGAGGTTGTCCACCAGCGCCAGGGGTCTGGCCCCAACGCTAACGAGGTTTCTAACGACCTCTGCAACGGCCCCCATTGCGCCGTGGTATGGGTTCAGGTAGCTGTGGTTCGGGTTTCCATCGGCAACGAAAGCAAGACCGTATTCGTCGTTGATTTTAAGGACGGCCGCGTCCCTGCCCGGTTTCAGCACGGTTCTGCCCTGAACCTCGTGGTCGTACTGCTGCCAGACCCAGCGCTTGCTCAGGATGTTCGAACTGGACCAGACGATCCCAAAAGCCTCTCCAAAGGCAATCTCTGGCATCTCGACGGGTCTTTCGATGTTGTAGGGCCGCATATCCCACTCCATCGTGGGAACGTCCGTGAGAAGGTCGACCGGCAGGTCGGCGACCTTCCTGCCTTTCCAGCGGACGATGAACCTGGGCTCCTCTATGACCTCCCCGACAACCGTCCATTCCAGCCCGTACTTCTCGAAGATTTTGGCGAGCACCCCTAGGTCTTCTGTCCTCACCGCGAAGAGCATCCTCTCCTGGCTCTCCGAAATCATGACCTCCGCTGGAGTCATGCCCGGCTCACGGAGTGGAACCCTGTCGGCGTAGACCACCGCACCGAAGCCCTTCTTCCCAGCCATCTCGGAGGCGGCGCAGGTTAAACCGCCGCCGCCTAAGTCCTTCAGAGCCCTCACCCTGCCGGTGTAAACGGCTTCCAGCGTTGCCTCAATCAGGAGCTTCTCCGTGAAGGGGTCGGGGATCTGCACCGCGGAGCGGTCTTCCTCTGCATTCTCTCCGAGTTCTTCGCTCGCGAAGGTGATGCCGTGGATTCCGTCCCTGCCGGTTCTGTTGCCGACGAGGAGGAGCTTGAGACCCGCCTCGGCAGCGTAGCTGTGGACAAGGTGCTCGGGCCTCATAGCACCGATGCAGGCCACGTTCACGAGAGTGTAGCTGTCAAGGCTCTCATCGAACTCGGTTTCGCCCCCGACGGTCGGAACGCCTATCCTGTTGCCGTAGTCGGCTATGCCCTTGACGACACCCTCGAAGAGGTACCTGTTGCGCTCCTCCTCCAGCGGGCCGAAGCGTATCGGGTCGAGGAGCGCTATCGGCCTTGTCCCCATGCAGAGAATGTCCCTGACAATCCCGCCAACCCCGGTTGCGGCTCCTCCATAGGGTTCGACAGCGGAGGGGTGGTTGTGGCTCTCGATTCCAACGGCTATCCAAGTATCGTCGTCGAACCTCACTATTCCGGCGTCTTCCCCGGGGCCGATAACGACATGCTCGTTCTCGGCGGGTAAAAGCCTCAGCCAGGGCCTGCTCGACTTGTAAGAGGCGTGCTCGCTCCACATCACCTCGAGCATCGCCCACTCAAGTTCGTTTGGCTCTCTCTTCAGGCGCTCGCGGATGAGCTTTTCCTCGTGCGGGAACATTGTGAACCCTCCGATTATTGACGAATTAATGTAAAAAAGATTTGTTTTTAAGGTTTATTTTAACTGAAAAATGTTAAACAATACAAGACAGACGGCTCTGTCCAGAAGTTCCAACCTGCCAAAAAATAGTAGGAAGGGGTTTTATGGCAGCCCCGTGCTCGTTGTCAAATTCTGGAAGCGATCCTTGACTGGCTTTCCAGAGTTCTTTTCCAGGATTGCCACGAATTTATTGAGGTCCCCCTCTCTGAACCTGTACTCCTCAAAGAACTCCCTGAGGGATTTATAGAAAGCTTCCTTACCTGTAACATCCTCAAGCTTTTCAAGAACCAGTGCCCCCCTGTAAGCCGCGATGGCATAGTAGCGGTTGATGTCCGTGCACCGTACTTTCCAAGCCTCAGTTAAGGGAAGGTCCCTTATTCCGTAGTCCGTCTCCTTGCCGTATATGGAAATGTAGTAGTTCCTTAACGCGATGTAATCCTCCTCCGAGACGTTCTCGGCATATTTCAGCGAGAAGTACGCCGGAAAGGCAAAATTGAACCAGTACTGGCTTACGTTTGAAGTGAATATAACAGTCCCGGGAACCCACCAGTGCGCCACCTCGTAGGAGTAGCCGTATTTGTATCGTATGGGGTTGTAAGAGTACGCCAGGACGTCAAACATCTCGCTCGATATGTTTATCCCCCTTGGATAGACGACCTTGACTCTCCTGTACCCAGGCTTTCCAAAATGCTCTATTCCAAAGCTCAGGATCTCCTCTGTGAGGTTTGCGTACCTCTTCGCGGTTTCATCTCCGATCCCCATGTAGTAAACCGTCAGACGACCGTTCATCAGCTCCATTTTCTTAAAGTCTCCGACGAAAACAGGGATTACCCCGTTAAAGCCGTGCGGGAAAGTGATTCTCCATACTCCCGGGGCGATCTCTTCCCCAGGGCCTATTACGGTTCCCCTGTCGGCTTTAACCCTGACCTCAATGATGTGAAAGAGTTCAAGGGACTTCAGCATGGGCCTCAAGAACTCCATCCTTAGAAACGCCATGTCCTCTGTAACCCGCCCCTCAACGTGGCTCCTTTGGGGCGCGATTTTCTCCATTGTTGAGTAGTCGCCGGTGTATTTTATCTCCACGCTCCCGTTTTTGAAGTCCTTCAGGGGAATGACCAGCGAGAGACCCTGGATGAAGCCAACCCTTCTGTTGTCCACATTGATATCTTCAACGTTGAGCCTCGGCGTTCTCTGGAAGAAGACGTAGGGCTGTGATGTGATGTTGCTGTAGTCCACAACCGCATCGAACTTCCTTCTCTCTAAGCTGATGTTCATGGCGATCGTTGTCACCCCAATCTCAGCCGTCCCTCCTGGGGTGGTGGCAGATTTCATGAAGTCCATCCAGTCGATTTTCGGAATCCTGCCCGTCTTCAGAACCTCCACGAGGGCCAGCGGGCCGTACTCGTCGGCGATGTACTCCATCAGGTCCTTGGCCTCAGCGAACAGCGTTGTGTTGTATCCGCCTCTGAGGTTCAGGGACTTCAATTCATCCATGCTCACGTATTTCTCTTTCTTTTCCTGCGGACTCAAGTGGGTCCTCCCAGCATCCATCACCCCGAACCCGACGGCGATGAAGTCCGGAAGCTTCCTTCCTGCAGCATACTCAAGGAGCGCCGAGTCAACGTCGAGGATGGAGTACACACCCGTTTCGTTAATCAGGGCGACGTGGATTTCCTTCTTTTTGTAGTCCACAAACCAGAGGACATTTTTCCCTGTGATGTTTTCGAGGGCTTTCTCCGACGGATAGAGGTATATCCTTGCTTTTTGGGGTCTGGTTCCGAAGAGCTTGGAGTAGCTCTCATAGGCGCTGTCCGCACCCAGGATGAGTATGTTGAGCTTCGACTGCAGTATCGGGTCGTCACGGACCTCTTTTGGGTAGTAGACCTCGAAGTATCTCGTTGAGTTGTGGTACCAGTTTCTGTAAACCTGACTGCCAGCGGAACCGGCGTTTTCCGTTGTTGTAGGCGCCGGGGTTTTTGTTCCCGTGGCTGTCTGTTGGGAAGTCGAGATGCACCCGAGTGTGGAAGTCAGAAGAGCTATAATCAATAAGAGTCCAAGAAGGGTTTTTCTTTCCATGAAGCTGACCTCCAGCTGGGTTCTATTACTTTGCGAAGTGCACTTTATACATGCGCCTTTAAATAGTTTTTTACTGGACAAAAGAAAGTACTCTCTCGTTTTGTCTATCCTCTGAATTCCTGGCTCTTCTGGACAAGAAAGGAGAACTGGAGAGGATTAATTACCTCCACGCCCACTCCACCATGCCTTTGAAAACTCTCAACCCGTCTTCACTGCCCAGAAGCCTGTCGCTCGCGCGCTCAGGGTGCGGCATGGTTCCAAGGACGTTTCCCTTCTCGTTGGCAACCGCCGCTGTGTTGAGGACGGAACCGTTCGGGTTTGCCTTCTCCGTTACATCGCCACTCTCATCGCTGTACTGAAACACCACTCTGACCTTCGACGGGTCGTCGATGTAGTAATTCCCTTCGGCGTGAGCAATCGGCATTCTGATAACTTCGCCGGGCTCGTAGAGGGAAGTGAAGGGCGTTTCAGTATCCGCAACCCTGAGGTGGACCCACCTGCAGAGGAAGCGCGGGACCCTGTTAGGTCTCAGCGCTCCCGGCAAAAGACCCGCCTCAGTAAGGATTTGAAAGCCGTTGCATATCCCGAGGACTGGCCTTCCATCGCGGGCGAACTCTTTGACCTCCTCCATTATCTCCTGCCGAGCGGCTATCGCTCCAGCCCTCAAGTAGTCGGCGTAGCTGAAGCCACCGGGCAGAACGACGCCGTCGAAGTCCTTTAGGCTGGTTTTATACCAGACGCGCTCGGCCTCGGCGCCGGCCTTTTTTATGGCCCTCTCAGTCTCAAAGTCGCAGTTCGTCCCCGGAAAGACCACCACCGCAAAGCGAACCATCTCAGCTCACCGGCTCTATCCTGTACTCCCAGCTGTGGATCAGCGGGTTCGCGAGGAGCTTCCTGCACATCTCCTCGGCGTCTTTCTCCGGGTTTTCGCTCTCCAACTCGAACTCGAAGTGCTTGGGAACACGAAGGTTCTCGACCGCGTAGCCGAGGTTTCTAAGGGCCTTTCCTATGACCCTTCCCTCCGGGTCGTTGAGTCCTTCCCTGAGGCGAACGATGACGGTAACCTTCCACCTCATCGCGACCACCTCACGTGACCACCTTCTCAAGCTCGTCGAGCTCAATTGCCCTCTTTATCTCAAGCGCGATCCTCCGCCCGGTGCTCATCGGCTTCCTCCAGAGGGAGTTCCCGTAGGGATGTCCCATCGCCATGTGGATGTTCGTCCCTCCCCCCGTCCTCGGCGCGACGTCGTAGATGTAGAAGTTGAGATCCTTGTCCACGGCCGTCTGGAGGGTGAACGGCCCGATTATTCCGGGCGGATAGTACTCCTGCGTTGCCTTCACGTACCTCTCGGCCATGTCGAAGACCTTCTCAAGCAGGCTCTCCCTCAGCGTTGAAGACGCGTGGCCGGTTACCGTATACTCCGGCTCGAACTGGTGCTCCGGCAGGGTGAGCTGCTGGGAAGCGGGCAGGCGAACGTGGCCGTCCAGACTGGTCTCAAAGCGCCAGTCTATGCCCAGAAGCTCAATTTCTTCATCTATCGGCGAGTAGAAGAAGTCAAAGTTGAAGACCGGGCCGATTATGTAGCGCTCAATTCTGGCTTTGGCAAGGTCTTCCTCTGTGATGACGCCCAGCTTCTTCAGGCGTTCGGCCTTCTCGCGGAACTCCCTGTAACTTGCCGCCGTGAAGAATCCGCGCTCAAGCCTCTTCTTCGCGTGCGGGAGCTTGACGATGACGAGACCCACCTCGTCGATCTCCTCCGGATTTACCGGTTCGGGATAGGGGAGCTTAGCTTTCTCAAGCAGCCAGTAGTAGCTCTTCTCCTCGCTCCTCTCCTCGCTCCGCAGTAGGTTCCTGCTCCCGAAGAGCGGAACGTGAAACTCTTTCTCAACCCTGTCAATGCCTGTGTAGACCACGAAGGAGCGGTTTGGAATAAAGATAACGTTCCTCTTCACCAGCCCCTCCTGAATCTCGGTTATTTGGGCGAACCTTTCTAGGACTATAACCTCATCGATGAAGCCCTTGGTCAGACCGTCTTTCGTCCTCCGAAGCTTGAAGTACTCCGCGTAGGTCCTGTGCCTGCCCCTCTGGGCGACAACGATGACGGGCAGGCCCTCCTCCTTCGCACCGTCGGCTATGTCCAGGGCGGAGTGGCTCCCGATGAGTCCAACGGTTATCTTTTCAGGATTGTACTTCTCAAGGATTCTCAAAATCTCCTCGCGGTTTATCATCTCCACCACCTCAGCATGAATTCGGCTCAAATTCTCTTCCAAACTCCCCCATCAGGCGGGTCCTCTTCCCGACGCTCTCCCTAGTGCCCACATCCCTCCGGTAGAACAGCCCTCCCTTAACGTGGCCGATGGCGCTCTGCGCTATCCTCTCAGCCTCTTCGAGGGTATCGGCGATTCCAACGACCGCTATGGCACGGGAACCGAGGAGCGTGAGGTTCTCGTCAACGGAGGCGTAGTAGAGCTTCGCTCCAGTCCCTTCCACCGCTTTCTCATCAACCTCGACCCTGACGCCTTTGACCGGGTTCGTTGGATAGCCCTTGGGTGCGAGGTACTTGACAACGGTGGCTTTTTTCTCAAACTCAGCATTCCGGAGGTTCCCGTCCACTATCTCAGCGGCTATCTTCGTTAGTGAGGTTTTCAGGAGCGGCAGGACGTTCATCGCTTCTGGATCGCCGAAGCGGGCGTTGTACTCGATTATGACGGGGCCTTCTCTGGAGAGCATGAACTGGCCGTAGAGGATTCCCCTGTAGGGCGTTCCGTTCTTCCGCATGGCATCAACGGTTGCCTTCAGGGTTTCGAGGGCCTTTTCGTAGTCCTCCTTCGGAACGAAGGGGAGGAGGTGGTTTGAACATGAGTAGCTACCCATTCCACCGGTTATCGGCCCCTCATCGTTTTCGTAGGCATTTGGATAGTCCTGGGCGAGGGGCATGGGGCTAACGTGCTTCCCATCGCTGAAGACCTGGAAGGTGAACTCCACACCGTCGGTTCTTTCCTCAATGAGCACCTTCCCATCCTTTCTGATGAGCTCCTCGGCGTAGGCTTTGGCCTCTTCGTTGTCCCTCAGCTGGTAGCCGACTACCTTAACGCCCTTGCCGCCGGTGAGCCCGAGGGGCTTCACAACGACAGGCCTTCCAAAATCGTCTATCCACGAACGCATCTCTGAGACATCATCAAAGACGCGGAAGAGCTTCCTGCCAGGAATTTCATACTCCTCCATGAGGGAGCGGGCAAAGGCCTTGTTGGTCTCAAGCCGAGCGGCCTCTTTGGTCGGTCCGACCGCTGGAATGCCCTCGCGTTCAAGAAAATCAACTATGCCCTTCTCAAGCGGTGCCTCCGGCCCTATGAAGGCAAGCTCCACCCTCCATTTCCGGGCGAGTTCGAGTAATTTTTCGGTATCCGTCTCCCTGGCCAGGCTGTATCCCCTGGCGAGCCTCGCCAGGCCCGGGTTTTTGTGCCTTGAGACGACGTAAAGCCCGGCCCCACTCCTGACGAGGGCCTCTCCAATCGCATGCTCCCTTCCGCCACCGCCGACGAGCAAAAACCTCATGAGCTTCACCATTTATCTGTTAAAATTTACATATTTTAAACTTTATTTTACCATAAACTAGGCAAAAATCCTGGCTGGGAATGAACGTTAATGTATGGACAGCGAAGCATCTACTTGGCCGTTCGTGAACAAAAACGTTTTATCTTTTCGGTCCGAATACTAAACGGTGGGTGCCGTGGACAACAGAGAAGAGATGCTTAAGCTGATATCCAGTGCCATCTCTTCTAATAAACTTGTGAGCGTAATAGACAGGGATGTCGCGTCCTTTGGGTATATGCTTGGCCTCGAAGCCATAAAATGGCACGTTGAGAGAGGAAAATACGTCTGGGTTGCGTCGTATGATCCTCTCCGGAGCCTTTTCCGGGACATGGACAGGATTGGCATTGACTATGGGGAGCACATTGGAAAGAACCTTCTTATCTTCGACGTTTTCGGCTCTATCAAGGGGATTGAACCCGAGATTGATGGGGTTTTCACCCTCAAGGGATACCTTGACGACAACGTCTTTATCTTGAAGTATCAGAAGCTGATCTCCGAGGTAATCGAGTCCCTCAGGCCCAGACCTGAGGAAGTCACCGTTCTGGGACACCTGGAATCGGGTCTCTGCAGGCTGTTCAAGAACCCGATTAAGGTTCAGAAAAAGGCCTGGGACCTAATTAGGGGAGTACCGCTCAAGCTCTCGATTATCAAGACGTACATTCTGCCGGAATGTTCCCCCATGGATGAGCTGGTTTACTTCCGTTCTGATCTTGTGATAGAGGGGTTCGTCGAGAAAGACCGCAGGAAGCTCATAGTTACCAAGGGTGGTGAAGATGAACCTTAAGCTTGGAATAAAACCCGTTGATGAGGAACTCGGGGGCGTCAGGGAAAGAAGCCTGATACTGATCCATGAGGCCGATCCTAGGTCACTTGGCAAGTTCCTCGCGCTCCACGTGATGAAGCACAAGCTTGACTCCGACAACCTCGTCGGTTACTTTAACATCGGCATTCCGCTTTCCGTGTTCCTTTCTGTTGCCAGCAGCCTTGGGATAGACGTTGAAGCCCATCTGAAGGAGAACAGGCTGATGATAATTGACACCTTTGGGAGCATCTACGACCTCCGCACCGAGTGGGAGAACGTCTGGTACCTCTCCAGGCCCATAAGCCTTGAGGTGCTCAACGAGAAGTACATTGAGGTTATACGTGCCCACAAAGAGAAGTGGCGCCGGCTGAACATGTTCGAGGGCAGGGAACTCTGGGGGATCACCCTTTCCATTTCGGACTATCTCCACATGTTCGGACCTCAGAAGACACAGCGGTACCTTGAGTTGGCTGACTTCCTCAGGGCAAGTTCGGACGTTTACACGAAGTACCCAGCGGGAACCAACATCTGGGTTTACACCGGGAACGACGTGGTGGTCCTCCCCCTGCTGTATCGGAAGGCCACCTATGTTCTAAAAACGGAGAGCAGGATAACTGATGAGGGTGAGGTACTGAGAACTATGAAAATCGTGAAGGCTCCCGATGTTGAATCGATGCCCCTCTACGAGTACACCTTCCGCTCTGGCAGGATCGAGTTTCTCTGAGTTTTAAATATTCTTGCCAATTCTTCCCATAAATTTTTAAAAGGTTTACATTTTTCTGTGAATGGTGGTCCAATGAGGATCCTGGTCGTTATGGGGAGCAGGAGCGATTCTGGCATAGCGGAGAAGGTGGCCGCGGTTCTCGATGAGTTCGGCGTCGACTACGACGTCGAAGTCGCCTCAGCCCACAGAAACCCGGAGAAGGTGGAGAGGCTCGCCAAGAGCGATTACGACGTCTTCATAGCCATAGCGGGATTGAGCGCCGCCCTGTCCGGCGTCATAGCGGCCCACACGACGAAGCCGGTGATAGGCGTTCCTGTCTCGGCAAAGCTCGGCGGTCTCGATGCCCTTCTCAGCATCGCCCAGATGCCTCCCGGAGTCCCAGTTGCGGCTGTGGGGATAGACAATGGCAAGAACGCGGCCCTGTTTGCGATTGAAATTCTTGCGCTAAAGAATCCGGAGCTTGACAAAAAGCTCGCCGAGTACAGAAGGAGAATGCGCGAGAGCACTTAAAAATCTGGGAGATGAGGGGGAAATCCCCTCGTTCTCAATTTCATACCCTCCCTTATTCTACTCCCCTTCGTTCCATCCCCTTATTCAACGCCTCTGACGTTGAGCTTCTTATTCCACTTCCTACGGACTTCAGCATCTTATTCCATGGATGGGACGTTCAATGATGTGGAGAACCGAATTTAAACTTTTCGGATATTATCCAAATCATTGGACAAACATACACCTGTGTTCACCGGAATGGTGTACGTTGTTATCAAATAAAATGTCCTCCGGTGTCTGTTGGGGTGTCGCTTTAGTGCATTCTATTGGATGGGTTTCCGTTAAACCTCCTGTCCCTGCCAACTGGAGGTTCTGGTTCTCAGCTCTACCGAGTGGGCAACCATCTCCGCCCTCCTTTTGGCTTCATCAACGCTTCCGCCCCACGCTATTGCAACGCCGAGCCTCCTTCCCGGATAGGCTTCGGGCTTCCCAAAGAGCCTCACAGTCGCGTTGGGAACGCTCATGGCTTTAACCAGCCCGCGGAAGCGCGGCGAATAACCCGAGGTGTTGGCCTTTATGACGTGGGTTGCCGCGGAGGTGAGCATCGGAAAGAGCCTGTAACCATCATCCCACTTGCCGGGAATCGGAAGTCCAAGGACAGCTCGTAGATGAAGGCCAAATTCCGAAAAGCCCGCCGGGTGCGATGCTAGCGTCACCATCCCCGTGTCGTGGGGCCTCGGCGAGACCTCGTTAGCCCAGAC
>JALVWX010000205.1 GCA_027023165.1 Thermococcus sp.
CTTCGGAACTCCGCAGTGGTATGTCCATGTATCAGATCCTAACAATTTTAGCGTCCCTGTAACTTACAATCTTTTAGGAGATCTAAAAGCCGGAGATGCTATATGGGTTTTGGTAGATAATGAAATCGGATGCGAAGTAAAAACAAAACCGCCGAAAACAAAGATGCAAAAAACTCTCTACCCCGGACACACTATGGGAGGATTTGCAAATGAAGGGGCTTTCGCAGCATTAAGAGAAGATGGAAAAGTAATTAGCTGGGGAGCAAGTGCATACGGTGGTTTTAGCGGAGCAGTAGAGGATAAATTGACTGATATAAAACATATTTACTCAACTGAAGATGCTTTTGCCGCATTAAAGAGTGATGGAAGTGTGGTTACTTGGGGATATAAAATGTATGGGGGAGATAGTTCTAGTGTTGCAAATAAATTAAAAAATGTTGTTACAATATATTCAACTAGTGGTTCTTTTGCCGCTTTAAGAAAAGATGGTAGTGTGGTTGTATGGGGTTTTTATATGACTGGAGGTTATGTTGATAAAGTTGCCGATAAATTAAAAAATGTAGTCTCTATTTCTTCAACAAAAGGTGCATTTGCCGCTCTAAGAAAAGATGGTAGTGTAGTTACTTGGGGAGTTAGCGGAGATGGGGGAGATAGTTCTAATGTTGCTGATAAATTAAAAAATGTTATTGCAATATATTCAACCAGTACTGCTTTTGCCGCTTTAAGAGGAGATGGTAGCGTTATTACTTGGGGAAATGATGGAGGATATAGTTCAGATGTTGCTAATTATTTGACAAATGTGCTTGCAATATATTCAAACAAATTTTCTTTTGCCGCTTTAAGAGGAGATGGTAGCGTTATTACTTGGGGAGTTAGCGCAGATGGGGGAGATAGTTCTAATGTTGCCAATAAATTAAAAAATGTTATTGCAATATATTCAACAAAGTATGCTTTTGCTGCTTTAAGAGGAGATGGTAGCATTATTACTTGGGGGGAAACACATTCTGGAGGAGATAGTTCCAAAGTTGTAAATCAATTGAAGAATGTGGTAAATATATATGCAACTGATGGTGCTTTTGCTGCTTTAAGAGGAGATGGTAGCGTAGTTACTTGGGGAGATAGCGAATATGGTGGAGATAGCTCTAAAGTTGCCGATAAATTAAAAAATGTAGTCTCTATTTCTTCAACAAAAGGTGCATTTGCCGCTCTAAAAAGTGATGGTAGCGTAGTTACTTGGGGAGACAGCGCATATGGTGGAGATAGCTCTGAAGTTGCAGGTAAATTATACGGTATCAAAAAAATATATTCAAATGCAAATGCATTTGCAGCATTAACCAGAGACGGTCATGTAATTACTTGGGGTAATAAATTAGAAGGTGGTGTAAGCTCTTATGTATCAAAAAAATTGCACAATATAAAAGCAATATACCCTTCATATACTACTTCTAAATAATTTTTCAACTCCACTTTACCGGGTGGAGTTGAAAAACAAACTTTATCTTTACATTTTAGTTTATTTTAGATATAATTACCGCTTCAAAACGGCTCTTAAAATAATCCCTCTGTGATTAAGAGCTGAAAAACAAGCTT
>JALVWX010000206.1 GCA_027023165.1 Thermococcus sp.
CCCAGCTTGAAGAGGGCATCCGCCAGACCCATCATTCCGACGCCTATTCTCCTCGTGAGCTTGGTGTTGTGGTCTATCTCAGGTAGCGGGAAGCGGTTGACGTCGATGGCGTTGTCGAGGTACTTGGCGACCTTCTGAATGACGTATGCATACTCGTCCCAGTCGAAGTAGGGGTTGCCCTCATCGTCATACTTTACGAACTTTGCAAGGTTTATCGAGGCCAGATTGCAGGATTCGTACTCGTAGAGGGGCTCTTCGCCGCAGTTGTGGCTAAGGAAGCCGTTGCTTATGTAGGAGTGGTGCTCCGGCACTGTGAAATCGTAGACGAGCCTTTTGCCGATGTTTTCAACACTTTCGACTGTAACAATGGGTTCGTCTACTTTCGTCTTCTTCAGGCTAAGCTTTTCCATTTTGTATCCTTCAAATCCTATTTTCTCCGCGAAGAGCTTTCTGCTGAAGTTTGCAATGACCAGTTCATGGTAACCTTCACTGTGGTATGTCCTCTCCTCTCCCTCTTTGGTTGTGTATTTGAACTCGCTCGGGTACGGCCTGTCGTAGAGCTTTGACAGTATGCCGAATAGCAGTAGGAGGTCTTGGACCTCCCTCAGCAACTCCCTGTCCTTGGAGGTGAGTCTTATGGCCTTGTCGTTGTCAACGTAGCCGTCTGCGCTGAAGAGGCCCCTTAGGAATGCCGCTATTTCCCTCGGCTTCAGCCTGAAGACAATCTCTGGCACACGCTTTTCGTTGGTTTTTACAACGCTCTCAAGCCATTCGTAGGCTTTTCCCCTGACACCGAGTTTAATCTGATTGCCGTAGCGGTGGGGCTCCGCCTTGATTCCGAAGTGCTTTTCAAGTATTTCCATTATCTTCCATGCTATTTCTTCTTCCTTTTCTGCGTTGAAGTAGAACCAGGCTCTCTTGTCGTTCACATTGAGGTATCCATCCCCGATGAACCAGCCGAGAACGAACGCCAGGTCTTCTCCAATGCTCTCGCTTCCGAATTCTTCATCAACTTCAAACCTTGGCAGGAGTATCCTGTCACCGGGTTTTAGGTCTTTTACCTCTTTCCATCCATCGGGAGTCATTAGCTTGTGGTCGAGCGTTGCGGTTATCTCGTACCCCTCCTTTGTCCTCACGCGGGCTACTTCCTTCAGACCAACCTTCCAGACGTAGGCCGGGACTGAAACGGGGTCTGCAACCTCAACTGTGTTTCCATGGACAGTCTCATACTTTATTTCCTCCTCTCCGGGGAGTAAGACTTCAATGGAATATGCGTATGGCTCTCCTTCTTCTGTAATTCCCTCAACCGCCACTGCTTCTTTCTTTCCACGTTCCTTTGCAAGCGTGAATAACTCTTCAGCTTTGATGTATCCCTCCGGGCTCAAAACCCTGGTCTCTCCCACAACACAGGGATTGGTCGCCCGTATCGGCCCGCCCTTTGCTTCCGCCAGAACATTCCTCCTGTTGATGACGTCGAAGAATATAACCCCAGGGTCTGCTTTGCTCCAGGCCATGAAGGCCAACTCCTCGAAGAGGCTCTTGGGGTCTATTTCCTTGACTTTCTCGCCGGTCCTCGGGTTAACGAGGGGA
>JALVWX010000207.1 GCA_027023165.1 Thermococcus sp.
CCTTCCCTCCCGACCTGCTTTGCCAAAGCCTCGTTGAAGAGCCTGATGAACTCGTCCATCCTGTCCTTCGGGAAGCGAATTCCCGCCGCTATGGCGTGTCCGCCGCCCTCCCCACCGAGCTTCTCCGCGACCTCCTTAAGAGCCTCCCCGAGGTGGTAGCCTTTCGCAAGGGCCTTTTCGGTGGTTCTGGCGGAGCCCTTGACGAGGTTCTCGTCCTCCTCGCTGTCCGCTATGACCACGACGGGCTTCTCTGGGTTGGCTAATCCAGAGTTTATCGCTATGTTGGCCGCTATGCCGACGAGCGTGTCGCGGATGTTCTTTCCGGCGTAGAAAACGTAGGCGTGCTCCCCCTCGTCAGCCATGCCCCAGTTCTGGACTATGAACTTCCTCGCCTCGATCTGCTCCCTCTTGTAGTCATCGAGCATCTTCCTTGCCTTTTTGTAAGCATCCTCGTCTCCGAGACAGATAGCAACGCCGAGGGTTCCGGCGTTTAAGCGGCCGGTGGCGTTGAGGAGCGTGGCGAATTCACGGGCCTCATGCCTCGGGTCGCCCTCAGGGTAGAGCGGGCTTACCACAACGTCGCCGATGAGCCTGTCTATGGCCTCCTTAGGGGCGCCGTGCTTTATGAGGTGGATGACGAGCGCGTCGTGAAGCTTTCTCTTCTCCTCCTCGCGGAGCTGCCAGTAGTGGACGTCGGGATCGAAGCCCCTGGCGCGGAGCCACTCTATCGCGTTCCTCTCGTCGCCGGTTATGCCGGGGAGTTCCGGGTTGGTGGAGTAGGCCAGCATCTGCCTGAGCGGCCTGCTCTCCCTGCCGAAGAGGCGAAGCTCCTTCCTGACCTCGAGCATTCCGAGTCCCTTCCCGTCCTCGATGATGTCGAGGTTCATCCCGTGGAAGGTGCCATCTATCTCCTGCATGTCCCCAACGGAACCGACGAGGGCGATGTAGGCCAGGTCCTTGTTCTTCTCATTCATCTCCCTTGCAACGAAGTAGGCGACGCCGGAACCGCTCAGATCGCGGACGCTGTTGGCCCCGAAGGGGACGGGGTTGACAAGGAGGTGGGATTCGTTCGAAAAGTCCTCCCCCTCGGGCGGATGGTGGTCTGCAACGATGACCGTCGCGAAGTCAAGGTGCTTCTCGATAAGTTCCATCGAGCCGCTTCCAAGGTCGCTGAAGACGTAGATTTCACGCCTCTCCTCCGCGAGTTCCCTGATGAGGTCTTCACTGACCTGCTTGATGATGCTGAGCTGGAAAGCTCCACCTTCCCTAACAACCGCCTTCGCCAGAACGGCTCCCGCCGTGATACCGTCGGCGTCACGGTGGGAGACGAGTCTTATGGTGTGCCCTAACTCGATGTGCATCTTTATTAGCTCGGCGCCCTCCCTGGCCCGCTCCAAGAAGGCTCCCTTATCCACGGGGCATCACCGATAAGAAGAGGGAAAGGGTCAGCGGACCAGGAGCTTGGCCTGCTCCGGATCGTAGCGCCACTTGGCCGGAAGCTTGCCTGTCCTGCGGTAGTACTTGACGAGCCTCCTGATCTTGCTCTCGGTGAGCTGGAGGCCCCTCCTGGAGTGCTTGTCCTTCGGG
>JALVWX010000208.1 GCA_027023165.1 Thermococcus sp.
GCTCTGCACTGCTCATGCTCATCATGATAGACCCGAGCGATAAGATACTCTTGGTTACGTTCCTCCGCGAGGACTTCCACATAGAGGATATAAAGGCCCTCATAATCCGGGCGAACCTCATAGGTTTCCTCCTTCTGGCAACCTTTGCGATAGCGGGTCAGATAATCCTCCAGGAGATTTTCCACATCAACATAAACGCCCTGAAGGTAGCGGGTGGCTTCGTTCTCTTCAAGATAGGTCTTGAGGCCCTCGAAGGTGGTGGAATGTTCACCCTCAAGAGGGAGAGGGACATACTGGCTCTGGCGGCGGTTCCAGTAGCGATGCCCCTCATAGCCGGTCCAGCGGCCATAACCGCGGTAATTACACTCACCGCAGAATACGGGTACGTTGTTTCCCTTTCCGCTACGGCCATAGCGATAGCACTTGTTGCCATCTCGATGTTCATAGCGCTCTACATGATAAAGTCCGTGAACAAGACCCTGCTGAGCGTTACAATCAGGATAATCGGTCTCTTCATCATGGCCATCGGGGCGCAGATGATGGTGGAGGGAGTGGTTGGAATCTACCTGCTCATGACCTCCGCAGGGACCCCCGCTCTGAGCATCCACTGGGCTAACCTTTTAACCCCCTCCGCTTTTCTCCCGGAAAGGAGGGTTGAGAATGAAGAGGCTTGAGAAGGTTAAGGGAACGCGGGATTTACTACCGGGGGAGATGGCGAAGAGGAGATGGGTGTTCGAGAGAATCCGTGAGGTCTTCGAGCGCTATAACTTTCATGAGGTTCTCACACCAACCTTTGAGTACACCGAACTTTTCAAGCTCAGGAGCGGGGAGGAGGTGGTGGAGCAACTCTATGCCTTCGATGATAAAGGCGGCAGAAACCTCTCGCTCCGCCCGGACATGACGTCGAGCGTCGCTAGGCTCTACGTCAACTCCTTCCAGAACGCGCCGAAGCCGATAAAGTGGTACTACATAGCCAACATGTTCCGCTACGAAGAACCCCAGAGCGGTCGCTTCAGGGAGTTCTGGCAGGCGGGAGTTGAGCTTTTGGGGAGTGGCAAAGTTGAGGCCGATGCGGAGGTTATAGCGCTCTTCGTCGAGAGCTACCTATCGACGGGTCTGGAGGACTTCACAGTGAACATCGGAGACCGCGTTCTTCTCGACGAGTTCGCGAAGATGCTCGGCGTTGAAGACGACATCGGCCTGATGAGGCTCATAGACAAGAAGGACAAGATGAGCCGGAAAGATTTTGCGGGAGCGCTCAGGGAGTTTGGTTTGAGCGATGAGGGCGTTGAGAAGGTCCTCGCACTGGTTGAAATTAAGGGCTACCCTGATGAGGTTCTACCGAAGGCGGAGGAGCTTTTCACGGGAGATGAAGCAAAAGCCGAAATTAAGAGGCTCTACGAGCTGGTTGATTTGCTTGACTCCTACGGCGTCTCAAGGTGGATTAGAATAGACCTCGGAATCGCCCGCGGTTTCGACTACTACACGAGCGTTGTCTTCGAGGCAATAGCGCCAAACGACATCGGAATCGGTTCGATTGGCGGTGGTGGACGTTACGACAACCTCATAGAGGTCT
>JALVWX010000209.1 GCA_027023165.1 Thermococcus sp.
CGTTCCCTTCGAGGGGCACCACAAGTATCTCCCCGAAGGGCTCCTCCTGAACTAGGTCAACCTTTCCCATGTTCGCGAGGAAAAGCAGGTAGAGGAAGGTTCTCGCGACGTACTTCGGCGTCGGGTCGAAGACGAGGTCCCAGAAGCGTATCGGCGAGCCTGTCTCAGCGTACATCCTGACCACGATCTCGTGGAGCCTGTGGACGTGCTTCTGGATGTCAACGCGGAAGTCCTCAACGACGAAGACCTCCTCCTCGATGTCGACCTTCTTCCTCTTCCGGGGCTTCTTCCTCTCGGCCTCCTCAAGGGCGTCCATTAAAGCGTCGAGCAGGTCGTCAAAGGTGTAGTATCTCTCCACCCTCCTGAGGGGCGGTGCCAAAGGCTCGACCTCGACCTTTATGTGCTCCCCGTGCTTCTCCTCCTCTTCCTCCTCGTCCGCGTGAAGTAAAGCCTCGCTCTTCATCCTCACGAGTATCGATGCAGCTAGAATGGCCCTCGCCGAGACCCTCAGGTCGAGGTCCTTCATCTCGCGCAGCCTCTCGATGTACTTCTCCGTCAGGTCGACTATGTCAATGTTCCAGGGGTCGACCTTCCCCATCGTGACGAGCTGGAGGAGAATATCAACCGGCGTTATCTCCTCTTCCCTTCGTGCCTCCATTTAGCTCACCCTCTCACCCGTATCCAGCCCCTTTTAACCCTGCGGAACTTCTTCTTGACTGCTCTGAAGGCAGACATAACCTCCCGTAGGTACGCCCCGTCTGCGTGCAGAACTTTTCCGTCCTCCAACGCGTCCATCACCAGAGGGTGTCCTTTGGCGAGCATCCTGCTGAACTCCTCGGGGGTGTAGGCCTTGACGTCTATGGGTGCCCTTGTCATGTCGAGGTCGTAGAGCAGTTTCATTCTCTCATTGGGATTTTTGGGCAGGTTCTCCGCAACCACTAATATGTCCACGTCGCTTCCAACTCCAAAGGTCCCTTTTGCAACTGAACCGTGAAGCAGTATCAGTCGGGGCCTGATGGTCTTTTTCAGAACTTCAACGTAGCCGACGATGTCCCTCCAGTAGGGAATGTCAGCGTAATTCATCCACAACACCCCTGATGAAGTTCAAGACCCTCTCAGCGGCTTTTATGGCCTCTTCAGCATCCGTTTCCCCATAGTATTCGTAGGGAGCGCCCTCAATGTAGGCATCTGGGTACCTTGGGGGAATGTAGTGCCTGTCAAGGAGCCTGGCGATGCGGAACATCTCCTCCGGAATTTCAACATTTGGGTCCTCCTTTGAGAGAACATCAAACAGGTGCTTCAGTGAGTGGCCATAAACCATTATCCCCCTCCCGTACATTAGGGCCTTCAGAGCATACTCTGCCGCCTGCTGGGCTTTAAAGCAGGCCCAGGAATAAAAACCGGAGCGGAGATCGCTCCTTGCACTCTCAAGTGTGTACTCTGCTTGTGACATCCAGCGCTCAAACTCCTCAGTGTCGAACATCCTCTCACCCTTCAAGCCGTCCAAACATCTCCCTGTGCTCCTCCTCGCTCTTCTCCCGTATCTGGGCGAGTATCTTCCTGGCCTTCTCGAGGCTGAGCGAGACGACCCTTGAAACGCCGTTCCTCATGCTGACGCCGATTATCCTGTCGGCGTTGGCCATCATAACGTCGCGGTGGGTGACGACGATGAACTGGCTGTCCTGGGAGGCTTCCTTTATCAGGTCTGCAACGCGCTTGACGTTCGCATCGTCGAGGTGGGCATCTATCTCGTCGAGGAGGTAGAACGGGGCTGGTTTGTAGCGCTGGATGGCGAAGATGAAGGCCAGTGCTATTATAGCCTTTTCGCCGCCGCTCATCGCCTCTATCCTCTTGACCTCCTTTCCGGCGGGCTTTGCCTCGACTTCAAGGCCGCCTGCGAACGGGTCTTCCTCGTTCTCGAGGATGAGCCTGGCCTCTCCGCCGGGTGAGAGCTTTCCAAACAGCTCGGAGAAGTTCCTCGCTATGGCGTTGAGCGTCTGGAGGAAGACCTGCTTCTTCTGGCTCTCTATCTCCTGGATAAACTCCTCAATGCTCTCCTTCTCGGCGACCACCTGTTCGCGCTTGCTCTTGAGCTCGAGGTAGCGCCTCTCAACGACCTCGAAGTCCTCGATGGCCTTCATGTTGACAGGTTCGAGGGAGCGTATCTCCTCCTCCATCGTGGTTATCTGCTCCCTCAGGGCCTCGAGTTCGAGCGGGACTTCTTTTATCGAGCGTATGAGCTTCGAATCGTACTGCTTAAGCTCCTCCTGCCTCTCCCTCAGCGCCCCCTCGTACTGGGCGAGCTTTATCTTCAGCGTGTTCGCCTCTATGCGAAGCTCTTGGAGCTTTGAGGAAAGCTCGTCCTTCTCGTTTCTTAGCTCGGCTATCTCCCTCCTAAGTCCTTCGCGCCTCTCGCGGAGTTCCTTAAGCTCGTCCTTGACGTTCTCCTCCGCCTTCTTAAGCTCCTCAAGCTCTGCCTCGTATTCCTCTATGGCCCGTTTGTTCTCCTCGATGTTGGCCCTGAGGGCGTTTATCCTGTTGACGAGTCCCTCTATCTCCTCCTCAAGGTCGGCCTTCCTCGGGAGGAGTTCCTCGTTTATCCTCGCCTCTAGGGCCTCGAGCTTGCTCTCTACCTTGCCCAGCTCCGCCTGGAGCTTGCTTATCTCGGCCTCGACCTCCCTTATGCGCTGGTTCAGCTCCCTCGCCTCGGGGTTCTCGAGTGCCCTCTTGAGCTTCTCGCGCTTCTTCTCAAGGCGCTCAATCCTGCCGCGGAGCTTCGCCATCTCACCCTTTGCCTCGTGGATTCTCTTCTCAAGGGCTTCTATCAACTTCTCGTTCTCCTCTATCTCCTCGGATAGGGCCTTATCCTCTGCTAAGAGCCTCTCCATCTCCTTCTGGACCACCTGAAGGTCTTTGCTCAGCTCGCTCTTCCTCATGCGCAGGTTGAAAAGTTCGTTCTCCAGGCCTTTGACCTCGAGCTTGAGGGCGTTGACTGCTGACTCGAGTGCTTCTCTCTCGCGCTCGAGCTTTTCGACCTTCTTTCTTATCTCCTCGACGTTTACACCGAGCCTGCCCCTCGGCCTGTAGTGGCCGCCTGTTATGGCACCGCTTCTTTCGAGGAGCTCTCCCCCAAGGGTCACCATGCGGACCTTTCCTATCCCAACGCTCCTTGCCTCGTCCATGTCCTCGACGATGAGGGTATCCCCAAGCGCATACGCTACAGCGTTCTTGAAGCGGGGGTCGTAGTGGACGACATCAAGGGCCGGAATGCCCAGGGCCGGCTTTTCGCGCATCGAGCGCGGCTTTATCTTGTTGAGCGGGAGGAAGGTCAGCCTCCCGAGTTTCCTTTCCTTGAGGAGCTTTATTGCCCTCTCCGCGACCTTATCGTCCTCAACGACGACGTTGTCGTAGTTCCCGCCGAGGGCGACCTCAACGGCCAGAGCGTACTTCTCGTCGGCGACGGTTATCAGTTCCCCGAGGGTGCCGTGGAGGCCCGGGATGTTCTGCCGCTTCAGGAACTCCACCGCACGGTTTCCCCGCACTTCCCTCTGGGCCTCCGCCTTTATCAACTCCTCCTTTGCCTTGGCCAGCTTACCCTCAACCTTCTTCAAAGCCCTCGTCTTTTCCTCAAGCTCCTTCTCCGCCTTCCTGAGCCTCGCCTCCGCCCTTGATAGCTTCCCCTCAACATCGCCAAGCTCGGAGCGCTTCTCCTCGAGCGACTTCTTGGCCTCCTCAATGCGGGACTTCAGGCCAACTTTCTTCGCGTTGTTCTGGGCGATTCTGGCCTTGGCGCGCTCTATTTCCTCCTCGAACTTTTTCACATCCGCCTCGCGGGTGTAAAGCTCTTTCTTCGCCTCCTCAAGCTCTGCAACGACCTTATCAAAGTCCTCCTTTGCCATGGAGAAGCTCCTGTCTATCTCGCCGAGCTTCACAACAAGCTCGTTCTTGACGACTTCTTTCTCCTTGATCTCGGCGATGAGCTTCTCGCGCCTCTTGCTCCAGCGGGTTATCGCGCTTCTGCTCTTCTCTATCTCCCCGGAAACCTTCTTCAGGTCCTCCTTGGCCTTGGCCATGCGCCTCTGACTTTCCTCTATCTCCTTCTCCGCGTTCTCGATGTTCCGCTTGGCAAGCTCGATCTTGGACTTAACCTCGCTTATCAGCCTCGTTACCTCGAGTATGCCGTCCTCACTCTTCTCCTCGAGTTCCCTCTCGACCTCTGCGAGTTCCTTCTCCTTGGCAACTATCTCTTTGGCGACCTCCTTAAGCCGGGCTTCTACGGCCGCTATCTCCGCCTCAAGCTCCTTGTCGCGGAGGTTGCTCTCGCCTATGAGGTTCTCAAGCCGCTTTATCTCCCCTAAGAGGAGCGTGACCTTGGCCTTCTCAACCCTGTCCTTCAGGTCAAGGTAGCGAAGCGCATCGTTGCGCTCCTTCTCGAGCTTGTCGAGCTGGGCCTTTACCTCGCGTATGAGAAGATCAACGCGCGCTAAATTCTCCTCGGCCTGCTTCAGCTCGACCATTGCCTTCTCCTTCTTGGAATCGTACTCGGCTATTCCAGAGATCTCGTCGATGAGGAGTCTCCTCTCCGTGGGAGACATCTTGATGAACTTGGTGATGTCGCCCTGCAGGACGAGGTTGTATCCTTCCGGCGAGATCATCGCCGCGCTGAGAACGTCGAGTATGTCGCTCCTGCTCGTCCTCTTGCCATTGAGCCAGTAGGTGCTCCTGCCGTCTGGATAAACGCGCCTCTTGACGACCACTTCATCTTCATCAACCGGGAAGCCCCTGTCCTCGTTGTTGAAGTACATTGCCACCTCCGCGTACTTTGCCGGAGGCTCGGTTTTGGTGCCCGCGAATATGAGGTCGCTTATCCTCGTCGCGCGCATCGCTTTGGCGGACAGACCGCCCAGAACGAAGAGAACGGCGTCACCTATGTTGCTCTTTCCAGAACCGTTGGCACCAACTATCGCTGTAAACCCTTTAGAAAGCGGGACGACGACCTTCCGATTACCGTAGGATTTGAAGCCCTTCATTTCAATCTTCTCAATGTAAGGCATAGCTCACACCTAACGCGAGAATGGTGCGGAAGGTTATATAACTTTATCCGACTCAGTCGAGTATCCTGCGGAGCAGATGGATCGTCCTCTCGTCAAGTGCGTCGCTCACGGTGACGTAGAAGTTCGAACCCCTGAGAACCGTCATGTCCCTGAGCTTGCTGGTGAATTTGAGGGCGGTTTCAACGCCGTTCTCAATGGCCAGATACTCAAAGGCGTCAAAGATCACGTCCGACTTTGAATTTTGGAGAAGCTGCCAGAGAGTCTGCTCCAGAACGTAGAGCTTCGAAGGATCTGCGTGTCCGGGATGGGGTACCTTTGAGAGATATATCAGCTTGACGTTCCCCGGGGCGTCGATTTGGTGTCTGCGGGTTATGACGACTTTCTGCTTCGTGGGGTCCGAGCGGAGCACCCGCAAAAAGTCCTCCTCATCGAGGAGTCCCGAACCCTGAAACACGGACGATTTCTTGCCAAACCACAGTGCCATACGCCTCACCGGCGTGCAAGCTGGATTTGATTTATGGTTTTTTGGTGATAACAAAAATTTATAAAATTTTCTCTATTATTGGATGAAACGACATAATTGCACATTATTGGTTAACAGAAATGCACAAAAAATTGGAAAATTTCCAGCATTGGAACGCCTTCAATCCCTCTGGCATAGCTCGAGCAGAACGCCGGTTACCGCCTTGGGGTGGACGAAGGCTATCTTCGCCCCACCGGCACCGATGCGCGGCTTCTCGTCGATGAGGCGGTAGCCCTTCTCTTTGAGCTCCTCCAGGTGGGCCTCTATGTCATCCACACCGAGGGCTATGTGGTGTATGCCCTCGCCGCGCTTGGCGATGAACTTCGCTATCGGAGAGTCTTCAGCGGTCGGCTCGAGAAGCTCTATCCTGCTCTCCCCGACGTGAATTATCGCGGTCCTGACCTTCTGGTCCGGAACTTCCTCTATCTCCTCGACCTTGAGGCCGAGGCCCTCCCAGACCTTTATCGCCTCGTCGAGGTTCTTAACGGCAATACCAACGTGGTCTATCTTCCTGAACATCGCAACCACCACCTAAACTTTGAGTGTTTCGCCCATAATCCTTTCGGCGGCCGAGTATGGATCGAGCCTTCTCTCGACGACGGCATTTATAAGCTCCACAGCGTCCTTCTCCCTCAGCTTCTCCTCGACCTTCCTGGCCACATCGCCGGCAACTATGGCCTTTATCTCCTCCCTGGCGCGCTCCTTCCGCCTCTCGACCAGCTTCCCGCTCCTCTCGAGGAACTCGCGGTGCTTCTTTATCGCCTCCCAGAGCGGCCTAACTCCCTTGAGAGTGAAGGCGACAGTCTCGACTATCGGCGGCTCCCAGCCGAGCTCCCTCCACTTGTCCCTCTCGAACTCGATGGCCATCTTCAGCTCGAGGTAGAGCATCTCCGCCCCCTCCCTGTCGGCCTTGTTGATGGCGAAGATGTCGGCGATCTCCATGAGGCCGGCTTTTAAGGCCTGAACCTCGTCACCGAGGCCAGGAACGTTCACGAGGACCACCGTGTCGGCCGTCTTCACGATGTCAACCTCCGTCTGGCCGACCCCAACCGTCTCGACGAATATGACGTCGCAACCGTAGGCGTCGAGAATCCTCACCGCGTCGTTCGTGGCTTTGGCTAAGCCTCCGAGGGAACCGCGAGTGGCCATGCTCCTTATGAAAACGCCGGGATCGGTGGAGTGCCGCTGCATCCTCAGCCTGTCGCCGAGAAGGGCACCGCCGGTGAAGGGTGAGGTTGGATCGATGGCTATGACCCCAACAACGTGTCCCTCTTCCCTCGCGAGCTTTATGAGCTTGTCGAGGAGCGTTGACTTTCCGGCCCCGGGCGGACCGGTTATGCCGACGACGTAGGCTTTCCCCGTGTGGGGGTGGATGAGCCTCGCTATCCCCCTGGCCTTCTCCTCGTCGTTCTCGGCGAGAGTTATGAGCCTCGCGGCCGCCTTCTTGTCGCCCTTGAGAAGCGCATCAACCAGTTCTTCAATGCTCATAGGACATCGGGGAGAATAGGGAAGGGAGGGATATAAACTTAAGCCTCCTTGAACCTCTTGAGGTTCTCCACGGCCCTGTCAACGAACTCGATGGTCTTCTGGAGGGAGGTTCCGGGTCCAAAAACCTCGGCAACGCCCATCTTCTTGAGTTCTTCGGCGTCGTCGGGCGGGATTATTCCGCCGGCGAAGACCACGATGTCCTCGTTGAGCTTGAGGCCCCTTTCCTCGAGGAGCTTCAGTATCTTCGGGATGAGGACCATGTGTGCACCGGAGAGTAT
>JALVWX010000210.1:0-911 GCA_027023165.1 Thermococcus sp.
TCGAGAAGCCCGCGGAGAAAGTCTCCAAGGACGACCTCGCGGTGGCGGTTAGGAGGTATCCACCAACTGAAAATGAAGATGTCAGTGAAGAGACTGCCAAACTCCTCGGTTTCCTGCTCTCCGTGGGCTTTAGTTACACTAACCCTGCAAACGGCTACTACGAGGTCGGCTTCACCAACACGGACGAAAAACTCGTCGAGGAGTTCAAAGCCCTCCTCAGAAAGCTTGGCCTCAAGTACAACGTCCATATACGCGAGAGAGCCGGGGAGAGGAGGCTCTACACTATCCGCGTCATCTCTAAAGAGTTCTATGAGCGGCTTAAGAGGGAATTCCCCGAGGCGTTCCCCGAGAAGGGAGGTGAGAGACCCGCAAGGAGGAAGAGGGTGCCGGCCAGGATACTGGGAGCCAGCGATAACGCCAAGAGGGCTTTCCTCAACGCCTTCTTCAAAGGGGATGGCTTCGTCGATAAATACCGGGTCGGGCTGACGACTTCCTCAAAGAGAATGGCCGAAGACCTTCAGGATATCCTCCTGAGCCTTGGAGTGTACTCCTACGTCTTCGAGGAGAAGCGGGAAGGTAGGGAGTACTACAAGGTCATAGTGAGCGGGACGACGGACATGGAAAGGTTTGCCGAGATCGTGGCCGATGATCCGAGGATTGAAAAGATAAGGGCACTCGTGGAGACTTCAAAGAGAAAACGCAACTACCGCGACGTCCTTCCCGTGGAGATAGCAAGAGAACTCAGGGAAGCCCTCAACACCCTACACGTCAACGACGGAAGGCTGACGAACAACATTAAGGAGAACCAGAACGTCCATAGGGAAACAGTCCTCGAGCTACTTGAGAGGGCGGAGAAAAGGCTCAAGGAGATTAAAGCATCCCTCGAACGCGGGGACGTTGATGGCTTGAAG
>JALVWX010000210.1:921-1568 GCA_027023165.1 Thermococcus sp.
ATCGGAGAGGCTTAGTAGGCCGTATTCCACCACATTGTACAGGCTGAAGAAGGGGCACGAGGAGACCGTTAGGGCGTTCATGAAACTCGCCGAGAAAAGGTTGAATGAAGTGGAAAAGAAGCTGGAGGAAGTAAAGGCATTCGCCAAGGGCAACGTCCGCTTCCTCCGCGTGGTGGAGGTTGAAGAGATAACCAACAACCGCTGGGAGTGGGTCTACGACGTTACAATCGAACCTCATCACCTCTTCGTCTCCCACGGGCTTGTCCTTCACAACAGCATCAGCATCTCCAAGGCAGGCATCACGGCAACCCTAAACTCGAGAACGACCGTCATAGCGGCCGCAAACCCGAAGTACGGGCGCTTCAACAGGCACAAGTCTCTTCCAGAGCAGCTCGACCTTCCGCCCACCTTGCTAAGCCGTTTCGACCTGATCTTCCTCCTCCTCGACGAGCCGGACGAGAAAGTGGATTCTCAGATAGCGGAGCACATTCTCAAAGTCCGCAGGGGAGAGGCCGAGGCGGTGACGCCGAAGATACCCTACGACCTGCTCAAGAAGTACATAGCCTACGCGAGGAAGAACGTCCACCCCGTCCTGAGCAGGGAGGCCATGGACGAGATAAAGCGGTACTACGTGAGGATGAGGAAGG
>JALVWX010000211.1 GCA_027023165.1 Thermococcus sp.
CCCGTGAGGTATCTGGCGAGGCCCTCCCTCTCCAGCATCAGAGGAACCTCGTAGGTGTCCTCCACATCGTAGGCGCTTATTACCGCCTCGTCCGGAACGTTCGTGAAGAGGCTTATCTTGAGCCTCGCAGATTCCTCGAGCGGTTCCTCCGAGCGCGCCACTATGGCATCGGGCTGGATCCCGAGGGAGCGAAGCTCCTTAACGCTGTGCTGGGTTGGCTTGGTCTTCTGCTCACCGACGACCCTTAACTTGGGCACGTAGGTGACGTGGACGAAGGCGACGTTCTCCC
Source organism: Thermococcus sp. (assembly GCA_027023165.1). Next base: position 290 of record JALVWX010000211.1, read on the forward strand.
TTCCTTCCTCGATCTGCATCTGCCTGGCAGCTTCAAGGAATGGCATGCTCTCGATGTCACCGACCGTTCCGCCTATCTCAACGATGACAACGTCGTAGTCCCGCGCGATGCGCCTTATGCGCTCCTTTATCTCGTTGGTGATGTGTGGAATCACCTGAACGGTCGCGCCGAGGTATTCCCCTTTCCTCTCCTTCTCGATGACGGCAGAGTAAACCTTGCCGGTGGTTACGTTGTGGTCGAAGCTCAGGCTCGTGTCGAGGAAGCGCTCGTAGTTGCCGAGGTCGAGGTCAACCTCACCACCGTCGTCGAGAACGAAAACCTCCCCGTGCTGGTAGGGGTTCATGGTTCCAGCGTCGTAGTTGAGGTAGGGGTCGATCTTGATGTTCGTCGTTCTGAACCCGCGGGCCTTCATGAGCATGCCGAGAGAAGCGCTGGTGATACCCTTACCGAGGCCGCTGACGACACCACCCGTGACGAATATGAACTTTGTCATGGTAAAACCTCCAGATGTTATGGCCAAATTTGATTGATAAATGCTTAAAAGCTTTGCCGGGTCAGTCCAGCTCCACACCGTCTCCCTCTTCCTCCCCGGTCAGCTCGCGGATCTCGTAGACCTTGAGGGGTACCTTCTTGAGGGCCTTGCCTATGACGGCCTTTGCTATTCTCTCGGCGTGCTCAACCGTCTGGGCGTTGTACACCTTTATGGTGAGGTACATCCCGACCAGCCCAACGGACCCCACGACGAAGGCACTCTCAAAGTGAGCCCCGCAGACAGGGCACTGGGAGTAGCCTATCTCAACCCGAACGAAGTCCAGTTTCTCCTTGTTGAGGGCCTTTGCCACCTTGCTAACGGCGACGTTTATGGCATCTTCACTCGTCTCAACGTCCCTAACGATTATCGGCGCCTCCAAAACGACGACGTAGTCCCCCATCTTTCTCACCTCAGCCGAAGGCGAACAGCCTGTCATCCTCTCCCCTGAAGACTCCGAGTCTTACGCCGGCATCGATGAAGCCGTGGGCGTAGTTGAGAGCGGCAAAAGCGGTAACGTAGTCGCCCTTCTCGTAGTAGTACCTCGCGTCCTCAAAATAGCTTCTGGCCATCGTCAGGAAATCCTGCGCAACGGAGTGAAGAAGGCTCCTCTCATGGACGGCGACTTCAAGGGTTTCAAGGGCCTCCTCGGTGATTTTAAAGTACTTCTGGAGCTTTTCATCGGTTACCTCGCGCTCCACCGGTCTCGCCTCAGCCTTCGTTGGGGGGGCGTCTTATAAACCTTATCC
>JALVWX010000212.1 GCA_027023165.1 Thermococcus sp.
TCCTATTAGGGTCGGTGACAAGGTTAAGGTCATGCGTGGCGACTTCAAGGGTAAGGAAGGAAAGGTCGTCGAGGTTGACCTCAAGAGGTACAGGATTCACGTTGAGGGCGTGACCCAGAAGAGAACTGATGGAACCGAGGTGTTCTACCCGCTTCACCCGTCGAACGTTATGATTGTTGAGCTCAACCTCGACGATGAGAGGAGAGAGAAGATAATTAAGAGGAGGGCTGAGTGATGGCGAGAAAGGGTCCGAAGAGGCACCTTAAGAGGCTTGCCGCCCCAACCGCCTGGTACATTCACAGGAAGGCCTACAAGTGGGCGGTCAGGCCGAGTCCGGGTCCGCACAGCATGAAGACCTCGATACCCCTGATTTACATAATCAGGGACTACCTCGGCTACGCGAGAACCGCGAGGGAGGCAAGGAAGATACTCAACGAGGGTAAGATACTCGTCGACGGTCGCGTTAGGAAGGACTACAAGTTCCCGGTTGGAATCATGGACGTGGTTTCGATACCCGAAACCGGCGAGCACTACAGGGTTCTGCCCAACAGGATTGGCAAGCTCATTCTCCACCCGATAAGCGAGGAGGAGGCAAAGCTCAAGCCCTTCAGGATTGACAACAAGAGAATGGTCAAGGGTGCCAAGGTTCAGCTCAACCTTCACGATGGAAGCAACCACTTGGTCAGCCTCGCCGAGAAGGACGCCTACAGGACCTCCTACACCGTCATCATGAAGGTTCCGGAGAGGCAGATAGTCAAGATACTGCCCTTCGAGGTCGGTGCCTACGTCTTCGTCACCCAGGGTAAGAACGTTGCCAGAAAGGGTAAGATAGTTGAAGTCAGGCACTTCCCGATGGGCTGGCCCGACGTCGTTACAATCGAGGACGAAAACGGAGAGCTCTTCGACACCCTGAAGGAGTATGCCTTTGTCGTTGGTAAGGATAAGCCGGAGATTTCCCTTCCGTGAGGTGAGAGACGATGCAGATTAACAGAGAGGCTATCTTAGCGGACTGGGAAGCTCACCCGATGAGGAAGCCGAGGATTGCGAAGGTCACGATAAACATAGGCGTTGGCGAGAGCGGTGAGAGGCTTACCAAAGCCGAGAAGATGCTCCAGGACTTGGTCGGCCAGAAGCCGATAAGGAGAAGGGCCAAGCAGACCAACAAGGACTTCGGAATAAGGCGCGGTGAGCCGATAGCCGTTAAGGTCACCCTCCGTGGGAAGAAGGCCTACGAGATGCTCGACAGGCTTTTGGAGGCTGTTGACAGGAAGCTCAGCGTCGGCAACTTCGACGAGCACGGAAACTTCTGCTTTGGAATCCAGGAGCACATCAACATACCGGGCGTTGAATACGACCCCGAGATTGGTATCTTCGGTATGGACGTTTGCGTTACCCTCGAGAGACCCGGCTTTAGGGTCGCCAAGAGGAAGAGGCAGAGGAGGAAGATACCGACCAAGCACAAGCTGACGAAGGAAGAGGGTATAGTCTTCGCTATTGAGGAGTTCAAGGTCAGCGTGGAGGGATTGTGAGATGGCGAAGGCTGATTATAAC
>JALVWX010000213.1 GCA_027023165.1 Thermococcus sp.
CAGCGGTGGTGCCTATGGATGGGAAAATCATTCACGACGGAATCCACGGCAGTATGAAGCTGACCGGACTCATCCTCGACCTCGTTAAAACACCCGAGTTCCAGAGGCTCAGGAACATAAGACAGCTTGGGTTGGCTTATCTCGTCTACCCCGGCGCGAACCACAGCCGTTTCGAACATTCGCTCGGCGCGTGGAACATCGCCAGAAGGCTTTCCGAGGAGGTCGGGCTGAGCGAGGACGAGAGCATGCTCCTCCAGGTTGGCGCGCTCCTCCACGACATCGGCCACGGCCCCTTCAGCCACACCTTTGAGAGCATCTACAAGCACTACGTCAAGGAGCACGACCACATGCGCCTCGGCCAGGACATCATCCTCGGGCGGATAAACATCACCGAGAGCGAGAACGGCGGCAGGATTCCCGAGATAATCGAGAGCCACGGTTACGACTTCACGCCGAAGGACGTTGCCAATCTAATCCTCGGGAAGGCGGAGAAGCCGTACCTAGGTCAGATGCTCCACGGGGATGTTGACGTCGACCAGCTCGACTACCTTATAAGGGACGCCCACTACACCGGCGTCGCCCACGGCATAATCGACCTTGAGAGGCTTTTGAAGGTGCTCAGAATCCACGATGGAGAGCTCGTGGTCGATGAGAAGGGCGTTGAAGCGGTGGAGGGTATGATGGTGGCGCGCTCGCTTATGTACTCGCGCGTCTACTTCCACCACACGGTTAAGATAGCCGAGGGGATGCTGACCAGAGCGCTGGAGTTCGCCCTCGAAGAGGGCCACCTCTGGGACTTCTGGAGGATGATAGACTGCCGCGTCCTGGTCGAGCTTGAGGATTTGGAGGGCCTCCCTGCTGAAATGGTGAGGCGCGTGAAATACCGCGAGCTTTACAAGGCCGCCGTCCTCGCGAACGCCGACGAGCTGAGCACCGAGGAGAAGAGGGAGCTTCTGACGGCCTACAGAAACGTGAAGAGGAGGCAGGAGATAGAGCGCGCTTTAGCGGATGCCGTTGGAGCGAGGGAGGGCGAGGTCATCCTCGAGTTCAGCATAGCCGACCTGATGCTGAGCGAGCCGAGGCTCAAATCGACCGAGATAAACGTCCTCCTCGGGAACGGTGAGGTTCAGCCCCTGACGAAGGTCACTCCCCTGGCGAACGCACTGAAGAGGCGCCAGACTCCGAGATGGGCCGTTTTAATAGCCTCGCCGAAGGAGTACGTTCCCAAGCTCAGGGAGGTCTGGAAGAGGGTTATATTCGGCTGAGCTGTCGGAGGGGCCAGAAGCTGACGGGAGTTCAGCTGAAGAGCTGCCTCTTTATCTCCTTTTTCAGCTCCTCTATGAGGTCGATCAGCTCGTCCGCATCTTTAACCTCTTCAAGGCTCTCCTTTGGGATGAGCGGCACTTCTCCGACCACTTCGGTTCTCGTCTTCTCGAGTATGAAAACGCCGTCGGAGTTGATGATCTTCCCCACTTCCGCCACCATCTCCGCCCTCTTAACCGTCGAGCGGGTCTTGCGCTGGTCTATGCCGGTCAGGATTCTGAACTCGTCCTCCCTTGAGACCGCGTTGAAGGGGGCCTTCTTCACCTTGACGACTCCGAGGCCGAGCTTCTTCAGGCGGTCGAAGATTTCCTTTTCGAGGGGTGTCTCCGGGTTGACGTTGAGGTTGGCCTCGACCCTTGAGTGAAGCACGTCAATCGGCTCGGCTAGGGGTTCATCGAAGAGTTCTTCGAGCCTTATGGCCACCTCGAGCGAAACGGCCTGTTCACCGCGCTCGTAGTTTATCAGGCTCTTCCGCGAGACACCGAGTAACTGGGCCAGCTCGTTTATCGAATAGCCGCGCTCCTCGCGGAGGCGCCTCAGAAGTGCGCCGTTGATCCTCACGTAGAAACCTCCGCGTTCCGCGAATATTGCCGGCAGTTCGTTCTCAACGAGAACGTCGTAGAGGGTCTCGGGCCTGAGAGCGTAGATTCCAAAGCGTTCGTAGACGACCCCCTCCTCCAGTTCGGAGTTCTTCGTTTTAATCCCAACTATCAGGGGAGAGGCGTTGAAAAACCTGGCCAGACGCTTCAGGTCCTCGGCCTGCTCTTCAGTTACGGTGTCGATGTTAGTGGCCGCTTTGATGAAGAGAAGGAGGAATAACCTGCTGGCCACTATATCAAAGCACGAGCCGCGGAACTCCATCCGTGCCGTTTTGTATCCCGTGCCCTTCAGCACTGCTTCGACGGTTCTTATGAGCCTTCCCCTGTCCATCATCTTTAAATAGGCGCACGGCTTAATAAACTTAAGGTGTTGGAATGAGACCTATAGTTCTCAGGGGAAAGCTTGTATCGCTTGGGGTTCCCCTCAGGGACGACCTCCACAAGGTCTGGCTCTGGAACAACGACCGCGAAGTCAGGAGGTATCTTTCGAAACCGGCGGAGGTTTTCTTCTCGGAGGATGAGCTTGAGTGGTACGAGGCCATAAGAAAAGGAAAAAAGCGGGAGAAGGTCTTCGCCATCGTGGAAAACTCATCTCACTCACTCGTCGGCTTCGTGGGGCTTCACAGGATAGACCGGGGTGACGGTCACGCGGAACTCGGCTACTTCCTCGCGAGGGAGTTCTGGGGCCACGGCTACGCGAGTGAGGCGGTGAAGCTGGCCCTCCAGTACGCCTTTGAGTGGCTCAACCTTAGAAAGGTCTACGCGAGGGTCTATGAGCCGAACGTTGCTTCCATCAGGGTTCTCGAGAAGAACGGCTTTGAACTCGCCGGAAGGCTGAGGAAACACCATCACGTCCCGGGACACGGCTTCGTGGACGAGCTGATCTTCGAGAGGTTCCGGGCGGTTGATTTTTAAACCCCTCTCCTTTTCTCCAAACATGCGCATCCACATCGGCATCGACGACACGGATTCGCCAAACGGCATGTGCACGACCTACCTCGGCGCGCTCCTTTACAGGGAGCTTTCCCGGCTAGCGGAGCCCGTGGATTTGCCTAGACTGATAAGGCTCAACCCGAACATCCCATACAAGACGCGCGGCAACGGTGCCGTAACGATGAGCTTTGAGGCAAATGATAACGTTATCCCAGAAATTAAGGACACCGTCCTCTTCTACGTAAACCAGCTCGCCGACTTCAAGCACGAGAACACAAATCCCGGCGTTGCATTCCTTGAGGGAGATATCCCAAGAGAGCTCCGCGAGTTCTCGATTAAAGCCCTGAGGGAGCACGTTACGATTGAAGAGGCAGAGAAGGTAGCGAGAGAGGTAGGTGCAGAATACTTCAAGTTCAAGCTGGGAAGGGGGATAATAGGGGCGCTCGCTTCGATAGGCTACCCACTTGAGAAGTTCACCTACGAGCTTTTAGCTTATCGCGAGCCCGAGAACTGGGGCAAACCAAGGAGAGTAAATGGAGAGAGCGTCTTTCTGGCGGACAAATGGGCTTACCCCTTCAGCTACGACAACGTTGACCCCTACAAGCGGAGCGTTTTGATAACGCCGCACGGCAAAGACCCCGTCTTAGTGGGAATCAGGGGGATTGACAAGGCCAAAGTCCTCCAGGTCTTTGAGATGGTGGAGTTCGGAGAGCCGGTCGCGTTCTACCAGCTGTACAAGACCAACCAGAACACCGACGACCACCTAACGCCGAAGAAGATAGGAGAGCTTAAGCTCTACGACAGCGCGGTCGTGAGGGGCAAGGTTGCCGGCCCCTACTGGGAGCGCGGGAGGCACGTCTTCTTCGAGCTTGAGGACGAGACGGGTAAGATTCGCGTTGCAGCTTTCGAGCCGACCAAGAAGTTCCGCAACTATGTGAGAAAGCTTCTGCCAGGCGACGAGATTATCGCTGCCGGTGGTGTTAAAGAGCACGAGGGCGTTCTCACGCTCAACCTTGAGAAGTTTTATCCGGTGAAGCTCGTTCCGAAGGTTGAATATCAGAAGCCAAAATGCCCGAAGTGCGGCGGCACAATGAAGAGCAAAGGGGATTACCTCAAGTGCAAGCGCTGTGGCTTCAAGATGCCGAAGAAGCTGGTTCCGGTTGAGGTGCCGCGCGATTTAAAGAAGAGAATCTACGAAGTGCCACCAGACGCGAGAAAGCACCTGTCGAGGCCGCTGGTGCTGCCTGGGGGGAAGGATAAGCTGTTGGGGCTTTTGTGATCTGAGCGATCAGTATACAAGCCCAAACAGGAACAGCGGAACCCTTCCCTTTGCGGTAATAAGACCATCAACCGCTATGTAGTTCGGTTTCTGGTACCTTCCCTTCGATTCACCGCCGACCTCTATGACCCATTCTCCAACCTTAAAGTCCGCCGTCTTTTCGCCCCTCTTGCCCTTAAGGTAGCAGAGGCCGAAGTTCCTCAGGTGGTTCACAAAGAACTCCTCCCTTAAGGCACCTTTGTGGACTTCAAAACCCTTTCTGGCAAAGAACTCCCTCAGCGGAACGGTGAGGTACAGTTTAGGCTCCTTTCTGCCGCTGCCACATGGGTTAACTGTAATCAGGAGGCCTGCCTTGGAAAGGTCTTCCACAAGCCGTATCGCCATGTTCTTGGAGACTTCGAGAGCTTTGGCTATCCGCGAGTAGTTGGCTTCGAAGGGAGCTGACTTGGCGACGATATAGAGAAGCTTGAACGCATCGGTCTCGTACTTGACGCTGATCTCACGCAGGGCGGAGAGGTCTTCTAGGATGACCTTCCTGATCGAGTTGTCGAGTGCATCGTAGAAGCCGCTCTTTGGATACAGCACCCCACCTTCACGCATGTAGTCCCTCCAGAGGGGATGGAGTTCAGCGTACATATCTGTCAGGTCAAACGCTTTGGAAAGGACTTCTTCTAGTGAATACCTCGGAATGTCGAAGCCCTTCTTTATGTTGAGCCACGCCCTGAAGGAAGCCGGTGGAAGTTCCTTGAGGACGACCCTTCTTGAGAGGTCGGCCCCGGAATGGACCAAATCTATGGCCGATGAGCCTGAGAAGAAGATCCTAACCTCATGCTCGTCGTAGAGGGTCTTTAAGTCCTCGGCCCAGCCAGCTTTCCGGTGAATCTCATCAATGAAAACGTTCCTGTATCCCATCTCCGCGAGGGACTTAACCACCTCGTAGAGGGAGAAGGGTTTTATAAGGGTCGAATCGGCCGAAAAATAAACGCTCCTTTCTGCTTCATTTGCCAGCTGGAGCATAAGGACCGTTTTGCCGACACCGCGAACGCCTCTAATGCCGACGTAATACTCCTCATCAATGGCTTTAAGCTCGTCGAAGAGAAAGCGCTTTTTTGGGAACTTCCTCGCCCACGCCATCACCCGCCTGCTCGTGGCGATGAGTGAAGTGAGTATCCTCCCGTCCATGTTTTGGAGTTGAACCTCTGTATTTATAAACATTGTCCTTGTGTAAGGACGATATGCATGCATATCGTTCACAAGAGAAGACGAAATGCAGAGCGGGATGATGTAGATGGTTTGTTAGACTATGCAGTAAAGGAACTCCGGAACCTCGGAGCCTTCCAAAACCTTAACGCTCCTCGGGTAGCGCCCCCTTTTCTTTCCGGACTTGACCTCGACTCTCAGGTTTCCAGCTATTGCATCAATCTCGTAGGAGTTGCGGTAGTAGAACACCTCCCCGAACTTCCGGTAGAGATGCTCCTGAACGAGCCACTCGTAGAGCACGGCTCTGTCGATTCTTCTCCTCGTCCACAGCTCCATGGCCCTTACGATGAAGGGATCGCGGAGGATTAGCTTCCGCTCCTTCCTCGGGTAGACTTTTCTGTCACCGCCGAGGTAGAGAACCTGTAGGAGAACGTGGAAGGCTTCAAAAAGCTCGACGTAATCCCTCGCGGTGTGGGGCGAAACGCCAACGGCCTTTGCTATCGCGTTGAATGAGGTGGGCGATGGGGCCTTATCGAGTATTGCCCCCATAACGTCCCTTGCCAGGTCGGTGGAGCGGTCGAGGGCCTTCAAGTCCGCCTTTAAAAAGCCAACGAGTTCCTCAACCTTCAGGGTGCCGTTCAGGTAGGCGAGGTATCCGCCAGTCTCAAGGTAGTTCTCAAAAACTTCAGCCCCCTTCGAGGGAAAGAACTCGTCGTAGAAAAGGCTGTAATAGTCGTGAAAACTCAGCGGCATGACTTCAATCGTTTTTCTCTCTCCTCTTCTTCCTCCAAACGTTTCAAAGTGCCGTCCTATGGCCAGGGAAATTGAGCCCGTTACAGTAACGACGTCGTTTCTCAACTCGCCCCTGTCTATGAGGAACTTCAGGGCGCGCCACCAGTCATCCACGAGGCTGACCTCGTCGAGGAAGATGAACGCCATCTTAATGCCTTTTCGCTTCTTCAGCCTTAAATAGTCGTTCAGAACCTCCAAAAGCTCTCTGTAGTCCTCAAGCACATCACAGCTGAAGTAAAAGACCGCGTAAGGAGTCTCGACTTTTTTAAGGAGCTCTTTGATCAGGAGCTTTATTCCGAGGGTTTTTCCAACCCTCCTTGGGCCGACGACGAAGTTGAGCGAGAAAGGTCTCAGCGAGAGTTCATCGAGCCATTTAGGCCTGAGCCGGTAGGTGAGTTTTTCAAAGAGCTCCCAGTCCCTGTCAGGTTCGCCGAACCACCACGGGTTTTGCAACTCAAGCATGTGCAGTTATAGTGCAAATATATTTATAAAGATTTTGCATCCGCACTGCAAAGATGTTTAAAAGGAAGTTTGCAGTGGCGGTGCAAACTAATAAGGCCGGGCTAACGCTATCCCCTCCTCACCTTCCACACCAGCAGCGGAAAGACCAGCGTGGCATCTGCCCATATCTCGACGTAATCTGCTTTTGCCCTTATCTTGCCCCAGCTCACCCCTTCACTTGGGGGAGCACCGCTCAGCGAGCCGTCCCAGGGGATTGCCGTCGTTATGTAAATCGCGTAGTCCGTTCCTCCGCGGAAGAGGTTGGCGTTTATTATTGCGTGCTTCGGCAGGGAACCGCCGAGGATTATCGAAGCTGTTTCCTTTGCCGTAACGGCTAGGTTGTTGAGCTTCACTATGTCGTTGGCGATGTCTATGACGAGCTCTTTATCGCCCCTCCCCTCCTTGAAGAAGTAGAGCATGTCCCCTATCGAGCCGTCTGTTATGGCCGGACAGAATATCGGGACGTTTCTCTTGTAGGCCCAGTAGATTACGCTTCTTTCCTTCTCCTTCCCGAGCTTCTCGTCCATGTATCTGCCAAGCTCATAGATAAACTCGCTCGCCGTCAGGGGTTTTCCGCGCTCCCTCTCCATCTCGAGGAT
>JALVWX010000214.1 GCA_027023165.1 Thermococcus sp.
GGCCGTCATCATGCCTCCACTGTGCGTCTTGTCCAGCACGTAGAGCGGCAGAGCCACATCCTGAACCGCCCAGCCGAGCTGGGAAATAAAGCGACCCACTGCAAAGAGCCAGAAGTTCCTGTTGAGACTCAACCTATCACCTCCGGAACCTCATCACCGACCCTCATAATGGTTTCGCCGAACCTCAGGTAGAAGGCGAGCGCTATGGCAAGGCTCACGACCAGAAGAACCCCTACAAGCTCGTAAACCGGAACCACGTTGAGAATTGGGCCTATGATGGCCATTCCGAGCGGGGTCGTCGCCATGACGATGGTGTTTAACGCGGTGAAGAAGCGCGAGCGTACCTCTCCAGGTACAGCCTTCTGGAGCTTCGTAAAGAGCGGGACGTTCACGAGGGTGTTGAAAACCCCGAAGAGGACGAAAGTGACTATGAGGAGAGGATAGGCCACATCCCTAAAAGCCGGATATGCCGCGAGGACGAGGAGGAAGAGAATGCCGAGCTGTACGAAGGCGGCTTTGAAGAAGACCTTCTCCGAGTTCTCTTTGAGTTTCCCCGCTATCAGAAGGTTTCCAGCCAAGGCTCCGAGGGTTGCGGCCGTCTCAATGCTTCCGAATTTAACGGAGGAGAGGCCAAGGGTTACCCTAGCGAGGTACGGAAGCACAACGGCAAAAACGGGGTTGAGAAGGGTGTTCAGTATTACGGCGAGGCTGACGAGGATCAGCAGGGGCTTTGAATCCCTAATAAAGCGGAAGCCCTCGACCATGTCTGCCCAGACTTCATGAACCGAGCTTAGCTTTCTCGTCTCCCATTCGTACTCGATGAGGGTCTCAAAGAGACCGGAGCCGAAGAAACTCACCGCGTTTATGAGTATGGCGAGCCTTAGGCCTCCAAGGGCGTATATCAGCCCTCCGAGAACCGGGCCGATTATCCGGAGAACCTGTCCTCCCATCTGGAGTATCGAGTTGGCCTGGGCGAGACACTCTTTATCCACCAAGTCAGGAAACATCCCGCTTATTCCCGCTGAAAAGAACGTTCCGAGGACGCTCATCAGCACCTGCACGGTGAGGAGTTCCGGGATTCCAAGGAGGTTGAAAGCTAAAACGCCGAAGAGCAAAACGCCCCGCGCGATATCGAGGCCGTACATGAGCTTCTTCCTGTTGTAGTGGTCGCCTATGACGCCGGCTATCGGGTTCAACACCAGCCTTGGAATCAGCTCGGCCATCACGAAGGCGCTCATCATCGCGCCGCTTCCCGTCTTGTCCAGCACGTAGAGCGGAACAGCTACATCTTGAACCACCCATCCGGCCTGTGAGATCCACCTGCCCATGGTGTAGAGCCAGTAGTTCCTTCCCAGGCTCTTTAGCTCGTCGAGCATCCCGGCTAACCCCCTCAGCTTGCTAAGCAATTAAACTATTATGCAATTCTGCAAAAATGGAAAATCAGATTAGCTCCACCCTCACGTCTCCGTTGACGGTGCTTACTTTGACGGTAAACTCCCCGGTGCCGATGACCGGCTCGTCAGGGTCTATGCCGACGAACT
>JALVWX010000215.1 GCA_027023165.1 Thermococcus sp.
GGTATATAAGGGGTTGGGTTTCGAAAATCGTTTAAGTCCCGTTCCCAAGGTAATCCGGTGATCAACATGACCGACTTAGAGAAGGTCTCCGGTGAAGTTGAGAGGCTCCGCGACGAGATGGTGAAAACCCTCGTTGAGCTGATCAGTATCCCAGCCATAAGCCCCGACTACGGCTACGAGGGCGAATACGACAAGGCCCAGAAGCTTCTGGAGATCATAAAGGACTGGCCCTTCGACAAGGTTGAGGTCTACAACGCGCCGGACGAGAGGGCCAAGAACGGCGTCAGGCCGAGCATTTTGGCCTACTATTACGGTCAGGACGGCGATAAAAGCCCGCGCCTCTGGATTTTAACTCACATGGACGTCGTTCCACCCGGGGACCTGAGCAAGTGGACGGTAACCGAGCCTTTCAAGCCGCTAGTGAAGGATGGAAAGGTCTACGGTCGCGGAAGCGAGGACAACGGGCAGAGTCTCGTTGCGAGCCTCTACGCGGTCAAAGCTATGATGAACCTCGGGATAAGGCCGAAGCGGACTGTGATTTTAGCTTTCGTCAGCGACGAGGAAACCGGGAGCAAGTACGGTGTTGAGTGGCTGATAAAGAACCACCCGGAGCTTTTCAGGAGGGACGACCTTGTACTGGTCCCGGACGGCGGAAACGAGGACGGAACCTTCATCGAGGTCGCTGAAAAGGGCATCCTCTGGTTCAAGCTGAAGGTCAGGGGCAAGCAGGTTCACGCCAGTATGCCGGATCTGGGACTGAACGCGCACCGTGTCGCGCTCGATCTGGCATATAACCTCGACAGACGCCTCCACGAGAAGTACTCCAAAAGAAACGACCTTTTCGAGCCTCCTGAGAGCACATTTGAGCCAACCATGGGAGGGAATCCGGCGGACAGCCCCAACATAGCTCCCGGCGAGCACGAAGTGGTTTTCGACTGCCGCGTTCTTCCGGAGTACAACCTTGACGAAATTCTCGCGGACGTCGAGGAGGTAATCAGTGAGGTGGAGGAAAGGTACAGAAAGGAAGTCGATGGAATGCCCCTCCCGCGGATAAGCGTTGAAATCCTTCAGCGCGGCGATGCAGCGCCTCCGACCGACCCGAACAGTGAGATAGTTATACTCCTCAAGAAAGCCCTTAGAAAGCTCCGCGGGAAGGAGGCCAAAGTCGGTGGAATAGGCGGTGGAACCTTCGCGGCCTATTTCAGGAGGCTCGGCATTCCCGCTGTAGTCTGGGCGACCCTCGACGAGACGGCACACCAGCCCAACGAGTACGCGAAGATAGACAACATGGTGGAGGACGCGAAGGTCATGGCGGCCCTGGCGCTCCTCTGATTCTTTTTACATCATTTTGTTTCGAGTAGTTTTGAAGTCATCGCCAGATATTTATACATCTTCGATGTAGTAATCCCCGGTGATTCCATGCGGCGACTGGTTCTGCTGGTTTTATTTCTCACCGTCATCGTTGGGGGCTGTCTCGGGCAGGCCGAGAACAGTAAAACCCCGAGTAGCTCATCCCTCACACCGC
>JALVWX010000216.1 GCA_027023165.1 Thermococcus sp.
GGTCAGCCCCTTCCATTCTTCCGCCTTCCTCGAGGTGCTCCAAATCCTCTTTCCAGCCGTAGCCGTTGTCAACCGCCCATTTCGCTCCATCGGCGAGAACATCGTCTAATTGAGTCCAGTGGAGCCTCACACGGCCTTTGCTTCCAAGACCACTCGGCACGTTCTTGAAGAGAGTATCGACGAGCTCCTTAATTTTAGGCCTTACCTCCTTCTCGGTGAGGTTCGTCCTGATGAGGCGGACGCCACAGTTGTGGACGACCACGCCGTTGGCTATGAAGTTGTGGGCCTCGTGGTAGACGCCGATGTCGTAGAATCTGGTATAGCTTGGCCTGACCTTCTCAACTTTTACGACCCTCTCAGCAACGAAGCCACCCTCGTAGCCCCTCTCCTTGGCGAACTCTTCAAACGTCGGGAAGGCCTTCGGAACCCTTGGCTCCCTGTAACCTTCGTAGATGCTCCTCTCGACGAAGCGTCTGTTTACAACGTCCTTAACGGCCTCATGGGCTTTCTTTACGCTTCCCGTTTTTTCATAGATTTCCCTTGCCTTTTTGATGGCCCTCCTGCGCTCCTCCCTAACGCGCTCTTTGAGCTTAAGGTAGGCAGCCGCGATGAGGCCCTTGGCCTTCTTCTCGAGGTCGTACTCGTAGTTTATTCTCTCGACGAAGGTTCTGATGCTGTCCTCCCCCACTATCGAGAGCCTGTAGGTTACGCCTTTCTTCGACTTGACCTCGTAGAGGGCCGTCTTTATGCCGAACTCCGCGAGGAGCTTCGCAATGTCATCCAAAAACTCGGCAAGGCTCCCGGCAAGTTCCTCGCTCTTCGACTGCGTGAGGTTTATCGGGAGCGGTGTGTTGCCCTTGAACTCGACTATACTACCGTCCGCCGCGAAAAGTCCGGCTAAGAAGTTTCTCTTGACCCAGAGGGGGGCTTTCATTATCCACTCCGGAACGCGATAGGCCTTCTCCGTTTTCTTGCCCCTCGGCATGCCGAGCTTTTCGAGGAACAGGGCAAAACTCCTCGATGTAACCCTAAGTTCAGCAGAAACGCTCTTTCCTTCGTAGTGTCCGCTCGTCGTTTCGATTCTGTAATCCCTCTCGCGGACGTAGAGATTCGTGCTTATTCCGAGCCTTTCGAGGTCTTTCTTGAGTTCCCTCAGAGTTTCTTCCCCTCCATAGAACGATATTGTCAGCCGACCTGCCATCTCGCCGAGATGTCCATCCCCAAAGGCGAAACCGAGAATCCTTGCTATTGTTCCAATTTTCGGGTCGTCCCAGCGGAGCGGAATCAGGTTTCTCTCGCGGAGGAAGCCCAGAACCTGTGGGTCCTCTCCCTCAAACGCTTCCTCATCGAGGATTACACCGTGTCTTTCTTCATATTCAACACCCTCAAAGGGATAAACTATAACCCAATCGCCTTCCCTGATGTTGCCCATGTAGACGTAGCCTTCCGGAGTAAGAACTGGGTGGTCCTCGCTTCCCTCTATAACCCTTCCGCTCTCGGTGGTTATCCTAACGGCCAGCTCGTTTTTCTCCACTTCCCTCTCCGCAACGAAGGCAACTTTTGAGGAGTCGTTGTGGCCTTCATTGAGGTTATAAACCTTAACGCCCTGAAGCTTGAACTTCTCCGGCAGTTCCTCAACGTTGAGCCAGTATCCATGCTCCGTCAGGACTTTGGAGTTGGGAGCAAGGCAATTGATGTCATATCCAACGCCTCCGGGGCTTATTACGCCCTCCTTCACATCAAAAGCCGCCACTCCTCCAATCGGGAAGCCGTAGCCCTGATGTCCATCCGGCATTACGATGGAGTACTTGTAGATTCCCGGGAGCATCGCAACGTTTGCTGCCTGTTCCAGTGTCCTGTCCTGGCGCATCTTCTCTATGAGCTGATCGTCAGCGTAAACCCTTCCCGGAACGCGCATTCTCTTATCGAACTTGGGGATCTCCCACCTTATCTTGTCAATCCTCTTCAGCGGAACCATCCTCTCACCCCACCTTAGGTCGCCCTAAATTTATTTTAACCTTTCGAGGAGCAGCTCCGGGCACTCTACAGATCGAGCCTCAGCCGCCTGTCCCCCGGCACGTAGTTTATCAGCTTTCCCTCCTTGGCCTTCGCCGAGCCGAGGAAGTAGGAGCGCCACTTGACTATCACCCAGCCGTGGAGTTCTTTATCCCCAATCTCAACGCTCTCGCCGGCTAAGTAGCGCCTCGCCCTCCCGTCGTCCAGCTCCACCACGTTCTTCGTCGCCCTTGGCCCCACGAGGAAGCTCCCCTCGATGCTTAGCCTTATCCCGTCGCTCTCAATCCTCGCGAAATAAACCCCCTGTCTGTCCGGCCCCTTAACCTCGAGGGAGCACGGCCTCCACGCGTAGACCTTGTGGTACCTCCCCCGTATCTCGTAGACCAGGTCGGGTGCGCAGCCGTAGGTTTCAATGAGGAGCTTTTTCACAAGCTCGGTATCGTCCGTCCTTCCCACCGCTTCCCTCGGATTGATGACCCCGTTTTCCTTGCCCTCCCCGCTCATTCGCCTCCCTCCGGCTTGAGTATCTTCGCTATGAAGAACGCCTCAGTATCGTTGTCATTTGGGTGTATGCGCAAAGCCTTCTTCAGCTCGGGCGAGTACTCCCTGCCCTCCCACTCCAGAACAGGTTCGCTCGTCCTCACGGGCAGGTCGATCTCCTCGAGCCTCGCGTCGGTCTTCCTGAGCAGGTAGTCAACCACCTCCTCGTTCTCTACTGGGTCTATCGTGCAGGTGGAGTAGACGAGAGTCCCGCCGGGCTTTAGGGCGTCGTAGGCAGCCTTTATGAGCCTCTTCTGGATGTTCATGTATTTGATAACGCCCCTCAGGCGCCACTCTTCCAGGAACCTCCACTTCTTCCTTATCATCCCTACCGAGGAGCACGGAGCATCGAGGAGTATTCTGTCAAAGGTATTCTCGAAGCGAGCGAAGTAGGCCCCGTCCTTCGTGGTGACGCGCGCTATCAGAACCCCCATCCTGTTGAGGTTTGCGATGAGGACGTTAGCCCTGCTCAGCTTGGGGTCGTTCGCTATGATGCACCCCTCGTTCTCCATGTACTGCGCTATCTGACCGGTCTTTGAGCCGGGCGCGGCTGCCATGTCGAGCACAAGTTCGCCCGGTCTGGGGTCGAGTACAACCGGGGGGATCATTGAACTCGCTTCCTGGCCGAATATCAACCCCAAACCGTGCTCCGGAACCTTCGCGAGGTTGTCAACGTTGATGAAGAAGCCCTCGCGGACCCAGGGGATGGGTTTAAGCTCGAACTCCTCACTAAGACGCTCAAGGACGACCTCGAGCGGCGCCTTCAGCGTGTTCACCCTTATGCTCTGCCTGAGCGGCTTCACTATGAACTCCCAGAACTCGTCCGTGTCTTCGAGCTTCGAATAGCGCTCGTAAAAAGCGGGGTTTGCCTCCCTGATCCTGTCCCTCGCGCTCATGAGACCACCTCATATGTCCGGAACCAGCTGCGCCATCCATCTCCCGTCCGGCAACTGCTTTATCTCCATCTCGTGGTAGGTTATCGCCTTCACTTCCTCCTTCGGCTCGTGCTTCTCGTAGTCAAGCGGCTCACCGCAGGCCTTAGCCTTGAGTTTGTACCCATTCTCTGTCTTCTCTATCTCGACCTTTACGTCCCCAAATACAAGCCCCTCCACCTCGTGGAGCACCAGAAGCTCTTCCAGGAAGTTATACAGGAGGGCCATTAAATCCTCCCCCCCAGTCTCAACCTCGCGGCACTCCCTCGGCTCGACCTTCCTCACATCCACCATGACGTCGAAGAGGGCCAGTGCAACCGCCTCGAAGGCCTCCTTAAGCGTTGAGCCGTATCCGCGGATGCCTATGTCGGCAGTGTGCTCGTAGTGCTCCCATTCCCTCATCTCACTCACCTCCAAGGAGTAGTGAGTTTAGACCTTCCCCGATCGCTGCTCGATGGAGCCTCTTGTCGGCAGTATAGAAGCTCTCCACCCCTACGTACTTTGCCGAGACTATCTGAAGGGCATCGGCTTGGTACAAGTTGTATCTCTCGATCAGCTTCCAGGCATCTGCAAGGATCAGGGAGTGAACCGGGACGACTTCCAAGACGCCCAGCCTCGTGAACCGCTTTACCTCGGCCAAGAATCCCTTTTTCAGGAAGTCGAACTCATCTCTGCTGAGTTGTCCCCGTCTCAGCCTTTTATCGAGTGTGCCAATCACCTCTCCGATGTTCCAGAAGCTGAAGGCCAGCTTCACCTCCCCTCTGTAGGCGTCCCTAAAGAGATTCTTCACGACATCGCTGCCCTCTTCGTCCAGGTATCTCTTCAGAATTGCACTAGTATCCAAATAAACGCTTCTCCCTGTCATCCCTCATCTCCCTCACGAGCCTCTCACTGCTCTCGCCTTCGACCTTCAGGGGTTCAAACCACAGGGGCACCTCAGAGTCGTCGACGTCCCTCAAAACCTCGTTTATGAGGTAGTTCATCAGCGCCTCCTCGAGGAGCTTGCTGACCTCGCTCTTCTCCCGCTGGGCCAGCTCTTTAAACTCCTTCCACAACTCTTCATCCAAATAAACGCTGGTCTTCACCTTCCCCATTGTACCACCATCGGTAATTACCTACATTGGTATATAAACCCATCGAAACCGTTAATTAGACCGCCGTCTAAATGGTTAGAGGTGATGACATGAGGGAGATAACGCCGGGGCGGATAATCGAGATGAAGGGAAAGGAAAAGATAGCTATGGTAACCGCTTACGATTACCCCTCCGCGCTCATAGCGGACAAGGCCGGGATGGACATAATCTTCATCGGAGATTCCCTCGGTATGGTGGTCTACGGCGAGCCGAACACTCTGAACGTCTCGATGGAGCAGATGGTCTTCCACACGAAGGCCGTTGCAAAGGCCGTAAAGCGCGCGCTCGTCCTAGCGGACATGCCCTTCGGAAGCTACGAGATAGACACCGATGAGGGCCTCAGGAACGCAGCCCGGCTGATCCAGGCAGGGGCGGACGCGGTGAAGATTGAAGGCGGCCACGACCACAGAAAGCTCGTGAGAAAGCTGGTCAGGATGGGCATCCCGGTGATGGGGCACACGGGCCTAACGCCGCAGCGCTATTTGAGGCTCGGCGGCTACAGATTGATGGGCGAGACCGAGGATGAGATTGAGGAGATACTCCGCGACGCAAGGGCACTCGAAAAGGCAGGAGCGTTTGCCGTTGTTTTAGAGTTCACCCTCGCGGATGTGGCAAAGCTCGTAACGGAGGAAATCTCAATTCCCACCATAGGAATCGGCTCCGGGCCGTGGGTCGACGGCCAGGTTCTCGTCTGGCACGACCTCCTCGGAATCTACGAGGACGTTCCACCCTTCGTCAAGAAGTACGCGGACATAGGGGGAATGATAAGGCTGGCGCTTGAGAACTACCGTGAGGAGGTCAAGGCCGGGAGCTTCCCCGCGAAGGAGCACTACTGGGAGTTTCTTGACAAGGACGACTTCAGGAAGAAGGCCCAAAAAGCCCTCGAGAGGCTGGAGGAAGAGTGAATGCTGAAGGGAAAGAGGATCAGCGTTATCATTCCCGCTTACAACGAGGCAGAACGTCTGCCGAGGGTACTTGGGAGGATCCCGGATTTCGTCGATGAAGTCATAGTAGTTGACGATGGCTCCACGGACGGGACTTATGAAGCCGTGAGGGCCTTTGCGGAGAAAAACTCCAGGATAAAGGCCATCAAGCTGGAGAAGAACTGCGGCAAGGGATGTGCGATGCGGGAAGGCATGAGGAACTCAAGCGGCGACGTGGTGGTCTTCATGGACGCCGACGGCCAGCACAGTCCGGAGGACATCATCAAGCTCGTCGAGCCGATAGTCAGAGGGGAGGCGGACATGGTAATAGGTGCACGGAAGGGCGATTTAAAGGCCCGCCCGCTTCACAGGCGGTTGAGCAACATTATCACGACGAAGCTCATACGACTCAAGCTCAGAACGTACGTTTACGACACCCAGAGCGGCTTTCGGGCCTTCAGGCGGGAGTTTCTTCCGGAGATAGAGAGCGACCGCTACGAGGTGGAAACGGAGATGCTCTTCAAAACTGCGAAGATGGGAGCGAGGATAAAGGAAGTGCCCGTCGAACTCATATACGACCCCTCAAGGGAGGGACGCTTTGGAATCAGAGATGTTTTCAGGTTTCTTCGCACCTACATTAAGTTCTGACTTCGCTTTTCTCCCTCGTAGCCCCCAGCGTGCCTGCGGTTATCAGGAGAAGCCGACGAGGTCGGCCGGGGTTAAAGCACCCCCTGTGAGAAGAGCCGCCGCCATGGCGATCGCCGGGGCCGGTGTTATTATGGCGGTCGCCTTTGAGAGGTTTATGCGCTTTATAGCGGCGTACCAGATGAGCGGCCTACGGCGATTATAACCCCTTCAAGAACAGCCAGTGGCGTGAACTCCATGCCCTTAAGCAATGCGAAGGGGAGGAGGAAGAGAAAGCCAGAGGCGTTTCTTATGGTCGATATTACCACGGGAGAATAGGGAAGCCCCTTGGCGATTACATGGGGAACCTGCCAGAACAGGGGGACGAGGAGAAGCAGCAGGTCGCCGGCATGGGGTGAGAGACCTTTTCTAGGAACGATGACTGAGAGTACCCCCAAGAAGGATGAGCGTTGAGCATGCCGCGAGGCGGGTGGTTATGCGCTCCCTTAGGAAAACCCACGAGAGAAGGAATGACCAGAGAACCTCGCTTCTCGTGAGAACGGCCGCGTTCACGGGAGTGCTTAGCTTTGTTCCAGCAGCGTACGCAAGGTAAGCTAGGGTGGTTCCAAAGAGGCCGACGAGTGAGGCCTTTCCAAGCTTTGCGGGGGTTAGTGGCACGTTGTTCTTTCTCCAATCAAACGCCGCAAAAGGCGCGAGCAGGACGGAAGTAAAGAGTGCCGAGAGGGTCGCAAAGCTAACTGGGTCAGTGGGGTTAGATTCTATCAGGAGGGGTTCGACACCGTAGACAAAAAGTCCACCAACTGCCAGCAACGTTCCGAGGGATTCACTCCGCACAAAGGTTGTTGTGGAAAGGGCTGTTTCATAGATGATTAAAAGCGTAAAGTTTAAGTATTTTTGCTTCATGACCCCTTTTGGTGTGGGTTGAATGAGGCTTTATCGGACTGGAAAAGCATCACAACTCTTGGGCATCAGCAAACCAACGCTCCTCAGAAAAATCAAAAACGGCGAGATTAAAGCATACAAAGTCGGCAGGGAATACCGCATTCCAGAAAGCGAAATAAAGAGACTTCTCGAAGGCAAAACCCTCGATAAAGTCGTTATTTACGCCAGAGTCTCCAGCAGAGACCAAAAAGAAGACCTTGAGAGGCAGGTGGAATACCTTAAGAACTACTGCTCCTCCAAAGGTTATCAGGTTACTAAAATCCTCACCGACATTTCTTCCAGCCTGAACGAGAACAGGAGGAGCTTAAAACAGCTCTTCAAACTCGTAGAGAGCGGAGAAGTTGGAAAAGTCGTGATAACTTACAGGGACAGGCTCACCCGCTTCGGCTTCAAATACCTCGAACAATACTTCAACTCTCACGGCGTTGAAATTGAAGTCATCTTTGACGACGAGAATAAAACTCCAGAGAAGGAGCTGGTCGAAGACCTTTTGGCCATTGTAACTTCCTTCGCTGGAAAGCTTTATGGCATGCGTTCTCACAAGAAAAAACGCCTCGTTGAGGCGGTAAAGAATGTCCTCCGAGACGATTAAACTCACCGCAAAATTCAAGCTCAAGGAAACGCCAGAAGGGTTAGTTAGCCTCTTCTCCACTTATCGGGAAATTGTGAACTTTCTCATCAGCTATGCCTTCGAGAACAACGTTACGAGCTTTTACCGGTTGAAGAAGGAGACTTACAAGGGCTTGCGTAAGGAGTATCCGGAACTGCCGAGCCATTACCTTTACACGGCTTGCCAGATGGCAACGGCGATATTCAAGAGCTTTAGAAAGAGGAGAAAGAAGGGAAAAGCTAAGGGGAAGCCCGTTTTTAAGAAAGAGGTCATAATGCTGGACGACCACCTCTTCAAACTCGACCTTGAGGAGGAAGTGATAAAACTCTCAACTCCAAGTGGGAGAATCCAACTGGAGTTTTATTCAGCCAAGTATCACGAAAAGTTCAAGGACTGGAAGGTTGGTCAAGCGTGGTTGGTGAGAACTCCAAAAGGAGTCTTCCTGAACGTTGTATTTTCGAAGGAAGTTGAGGTTAAGGAGCCTAAGACCTTTGTCGGTGTGGATTTAAACGAGAACAACGTAACGCTTTCCCTCCCCAACGGGGAGTTTGTCCAAATCATCACTCACGAGCGGGAGATTAGGACGGGTTATTACGTGAAGAGACGGAGGATTCAGAAGAAGTTGAGGAGTGGGAAACGGAGAAAAGAGCTCCTCGAAAAGTATGGGCAGAGGGAGAGGAACAGGCTTAACGACCTTTACCACAAATTGGCCAACAAAATCGTTGAGCTGGCTGAGAAATATGGTGGTATTGCTCTGGAGGATTTGACTGAAATCAGGGAGTCAATAAGGTATTCTGCTGAGATGAACGGTCGTCTTCACAGGTGGAGTTTTAGGAAACTCCAGTCAATTATTGAATACAAAGCGAAGTTGAAGGGTGTTAGGGTTGTTTTTGTTAATCCCGCTTACACTTCGTCCTTGTGCCCGGTATGTGGGGGAAAACTAAGCCCGAATGGGCACAGGGTTTTGAAGTGTTCAAACTGTGGTTTTGAGGCCGACCGTGATGTGGTTGGGAGTTGGAATATTCGTTTGAGAGGCCTGAAGATGTGGGGAGTCTCCGTTCCCCCCAAAAGCCCTCCAATGAAGATAGGAGGAGGGAAGGTTAGCCGTAACGACGTTTACGAACTTTACAAAAGTTACGGCTAACCAGAACGGTTAAATCCTTATCGCGGGAGTTGTTGGATATGCAACAACCCTACGCCCTGAGTTGTGGATAATCCATTGATCCGCCGGATCTTTGGTAAAGTTTATATAATGAAAACGCGAAACCATTGATGGGTGTCCAGTGTGGCAGTGGTAGCGTTGAATCCCCGGCGTCAGCGGAAGCTTTGGGCTGCAGCGTTTGCAATGGCGATCTCGGTTATTCTCCTCGCCGGGGTGTACATCGGAGCGTACGTGACCGGGAGCGTGAGAACATTGAATCAGACCTTCAATGCACGCGAGGGCGAGTTCTACACCTTCGGCCTTCATGGAACCACCTGGAGCATGATGCGGCTGTCCATCAGCTCCAGTTCTCCGGTTACGGTTTGTGTGACCAACGGCTATGGGCTGGAGATGATGAAGAGCGGGCGCGGGACGATGTGCCTTTTCAAAGCGGATGGAGTGAGAACCCTGAACAGGGTGTGGCGCTTCCCGGAAAACGGTGTTCTGTACCTGGTGGTTATCCCAGGGGGAAAAGCCCGGGTGCACCTGGAGGTCAAAACGGGGCTGGTTATTCCGTGAGGACAGCGTTTTGGAAGTAGAGAGAACAGGAGCCGTTTCATCGAGGATGCAATTTTACAGCGGCTGTCTTTGGAGAGTGAGCTTTCCAAAGGAGAAAGGCAATTATGGAGCCGGGACCGGGATTTGAACCCGGGACCTGCGGATTACGAGTCCGCCGCCCTGCCGAGCTAGGCTACCCCGGCACCGTTTCTAGACTCCCCGCCGGGTTTATAAGTTTTTCTCAGGGGGAGGACGGGCGGTTCAGAATGCTCCCCATCAGCGCGACGGCCCTCTGGGGGTCGAGGGCTATTATTAGGACTATCAGTGCAAGGAGCACGTTCAGAGCGGTTATCCTCTGGAGGGAGGTTATTTCCATCCTGTAAAGCTCACGGGAAATCCTCGCACGCCAGCCCTCCGAGTACGCGGAAATCAGTGCGCCGAGGAGAATTCCGGCGATGACATCGTACACCCAGTGGTGGGCCAGGAAGACGGTGGCGAAGGGTACTAGGGCATTCACAAGGATCAGAAGCTTTCCCCCCAGGCGGTCCCGGTACTTCCAGAGGGTTATTATGTTTATCGCCGCGAAAGTGTTGTGGAGGGACGGAAACACGAACTCCTGGCGGGTTAGGAGGGTGTTTCCGGAGGAGTATCCCGGCAGGTTGTAGACAACGTGGGGGGCGTATATGTGGAAGGCCAGGTATATTGCACCGGCGGTTCCGTATGCCATCAGATAGCGAACGAGAAGCTCATCCGAGGCCTGAAGGTCCGCCAGGTAGATGAGAAGATATGCAACGATCAGAGCTATTGAACCGGCGAACCCGAGGTAATAGACCCCACGGAACAGAAAGTAGAGGAGAGGAATCGAGTGGGTAAACCTAACGAGCCACATTACAAAGGCCTTTGAGGTGAGGGGGAGCCTCAGGAACTGGCTGGTCACGTCAACGCTCCACCTGCCTATCACACCGTAGAGAACCCCGAATCCCACCCATCCGAAGTAGCTCAGGAGAAACGCGTTCAGACGGATGAGCACATCATGTTCCCTGAGGCGCTGCTCAAGCAGCCCCATCACTTCTACCTCCCATGGGAAACGATTAACCCCTGATTACAATACCAGCGGGGGTACCCGCTAAGCCTTAAAAAACTTTACACCCATCCCGAATGGGTGAGAACATGGAAATACCGAACTACGGGAGAGTTGAGTTCAAAGCGGTTCTCTTTGACCTGAACGGCACACTGGGCGAAAGCGGAAGGGTAAGCGAGGAGGTGAAGCACCTGCTCGGGCGGCTTGCAGACATATACACGGTCGTCGTTCTGAGCGCCGACACATTCGGCACCCTTGAGGAGGAGTTCAAAGGCCTCCCCATTCGGATTGAGAGGGTCTCCTGCGGAACGGAGAAGGCCGAAATAGCGAAGGGCTACGCCCCTTACGCGGCGATTGGGAACGGCAACAACGACGTGGCGATGCTCGAGGGGGCCGAGTTGGCTTTCTGCGCGATCGGACCTGAAGGAGCGACCGTTGATGCACTCCTCGCGAGCGATGTGGTGGTGAAGGACGTCAAGGACGCGATAGCGATGCTCCTCGACGAGAGGAAGCTCATCGCAACGCTGAGGGGATGAGGTGAAGGCGAGTGGATTACAGGACGCTGAAGGGATTGGGAAGTGCCAGGCTCGTTGTCAAGAGATCCGTTTTCATAGGCTACTCCTCACCGGCTAACACGGAGGACGAGGCAAGGGCCTTCATCAAGAAGGTAAAGGAACACCACAACGACGCAACCCACAATGTTTCGGCTTACCTCATCAACGACGGGAAGAACTTCGCGGTTCGCTACGATGACGACGGAGAGCCAAAGGGTTCGGCCGGAAAGCCCATTCTTAAGGTCCTCCAGAACAGGGAGTTGAGCAACGTCGTTGTTGTGGTCACGCGTTACTTCGGTGGAATAAAGCTCGGCTACGGCGGCCTCGTCAAGGCCTACGGCGATGCGGCGAGTCTTGCGATAGACGACGCTGGAATCGCCGAGATTTACGAGACGGAGCGATTTGAGGTTACCTTCCCCTACAGCCTCTTCCACACGGTTAAAGAGACGGTTGAGAACGCCGGTGGAAGGGTCGTTGGGAAGGAATACAGCCAAACGGTGAAGTTCACGGTCGAGACGAGGAAGGGCAAAGCGGAACCGCTTATGGAGCTTATTACGGAGAAAACAAAGGGCAGGGCAAGGTTGAGGCCGCTCTTTATGCGGGGGCTTTGAGGAAGGTTTTTTATTTTTACTTTTTCCCTGAAAGCCTTGCCCTTCAGGGCGGGGAGAAGATCAGCGGTAGCTGGAGTCGCTTGGAACCGCACTAACAAGGGTTCAGCACATTTACAAATATCTTGGAACCTTGAGAATGCCGGCTTCATATGTTCCTCAGAACGGAAGCACTGGATAGGAGACCCTCTCCTCCGCGAGGCGGTGAGGGACTTCAACCCAGGACGTCCAGCTATTCCTTCCTCTCTTTAACCCTTAATTAAAGAGAGAAATCAGAGGAGGCGCTCGGCCTCCTCCTGGAGTTTGACCTTCTCAACGAGAACCTTAATGAGTTCGAGGAGTTCACGGGCGTTTTTCTCGGAGTAGGGTAGGAGAACGCTGGATATCCCGTAGAGGCGGGCGTGGTCCTCGAGGAGGGTTAAGGAAAACTCGATGGTTCTGCTTGATCTGCCGAAGAGGCCGTCGCGGGTGCTCTTCAGGCGAACCTCATACCTCTTATGGGCCTTCACAAAACCACCCCCCGTGCGTGCCCCAAATGGGGCAAAAAAGAAAAGGTCAGCGGAGCAGGGTTCTAATTTCCTCCTCGCTGAGGACCCGCTCGATGTATTTGGAGAGGAGGTAAACGAGGAGGAAGACGTTCTCGGGGGTTAGGTCAATGGCCTCGTAAATGTACCGGTCATAACCGTCAGCAATGATGAAGCGGAAGTTTCCGGGGCCGAATTCCACCTCAATCCTGAGGGGTCCGTCCACGCCCTCTAACTCAAGGACATAGTAATCAAAGTCCATTGCATACATCACGACCACCGCGCAGAAGAGTGAGGGCACTCCCAAGCGGTTACGACTCATGCCCCCCGAGTTTATAAAGCTTTTGGTTTCTGGGAAATGGAAAAGGAAGGATCAGCGGGAAGCAATGAGCCTGGCCTGCTCCTCCATGAGCCTGCACTGGTCTTTCTTTTTGAAGTAGGCTCTGGCGAGGTAGTAGAGCATCGGCAGGCCGATTATCAGGGGAATCGAGGCAATGCTTATGACAAAGCCGACCGCATAGGCCACCTTCTGGGCTGTCGTGAAGCACTTCATATGCATCACGAGGGGATAGAACTAGCATAGTGCTTTGGAAACTTCGCCCGTTGTAGTGAGGACTCTCAACGGCGGCTACTTCACCTTCATCCACCACGCAGACCTTAACTACTTCATAAACCGCCTCACGGAAAACGCTGTCAGGAAGTACAGTGCCTTCACCGGAGAGGACTTTGAACTCGACGGCTCACTGTTCACCTACATGATACCCCGGGTTAGGAAGAACGGGATGATAGACGTCTTCGTCGAGATGAAGATCCACGGGAAGTCCTTCCAGGTCGCCGGTTCTACTTGGAAGCTACTCGAAGCCCCCGTCAACGGCGATAACAGGGATTTCTACGCCTTCATAATGGACGCCGGGATAGGCGAGCTCAATCCTCACGGCTTCGGACTTATAAATCCCATCCAAAGAGCCAGATACAATGCACGCAAGGGGTCACCAACATAACGACCTGCGCTCCAAAACGTTTTTATATCCATTAGAGGCACAGGTTTTACATGATGCACTATGATGATGCATTGCTTTTTCTCAATTTACCGGAGGTGGTCCGGTGAATGACACCGACAGGCTGACCCTCGCGGCCCTCCTCCACTCGATAGGGAGGGCAATATCAATCTACCGCACAGGAAACCCTGGAAACCTCGGCTACGAGTTTTTAATGAACATCTCGAAGAAATCTGGAAAAAGCGAATACGCGGAGATAGCCCCCTTCGCCCTGCTCCTCGACGGTCGGGAAGGGTTTGAAAAGACCATAACCAACCATCCCGAGAGGGAAAAGCTCATTGGGATGGCCAGGGCCATAACACGGAGCGCCGAACTGTTGGGGAAGTGCAACGGAAGCGTCAGCGTTCCCCTCCGGTCTGTTTTTACCCTCATAAAAAAGGATGAAGGAGCAGAACCAAGGCCCGCCTACTATCCCCCGTTGAACTCGACCTCGAAAAGGAGTTTCCGGCCCCAAAATCAGAACCGAGCGTTTCCCCGGAAAGCTACGCCGCCCTCATTGGAAAACTGGAGTACGAGTTGGTACAGCCGGACTTTCCGCCCGAGCCGAGCAGGGTCATGGCGGCCCTCGAGCGCTACACAACATTCATCCCTGCCTGCGATGGAGATTCCGGTGTTTCCTTCTACGACAGGGCCAGGCTGATAGCTGCCCTCGCGACGGCGCTGTACCTGTCAAAAAGAGAAAAACCGTTCCTCCTCATCGAGGGTGACCTCTCCGGAATCCAGAGCTTCGTCTTCAGGATAACCTCAAAGGGTGCCCTCAAGGAGCTCAGGGCCCGCTCCGTTTACCTCGACCTCCTCGGCTGGGACACGGTAATGGAGATTCTTGAGAGGCTGGGACTTCCAAGGACGAGCGTTCTCTACAACGGCGGGGGATCGTTCACGTTGATAGCCCCGAACACGCCAGAGGTGGTGGAAAGGCTGGAATCCCTCAGGCAGGAGCTCGAGAGATTCCTCCTTGAGAAGTTTGACGGTTCCATCTACATCGCCCTCGACTGGGTCGAGGCCTCCGGGGAGGACATTCGGACTTTCAGGGAGGGGACCCTCTGGAACGAGCTCAAGGAAAGGGTCAACGAGAGGAAGACGAGGCGCTTCTTAGAAGTGATGGATGAGGGAGAGAAAAACCCCTTCGTCGATCCCAGGGGTTACACGAAACTCGAGGAGTGCGAGGTTTGCAGGAAACAGATAACGAGGGAGGAGTTCAACAGGTTTGTAATAAGAAACGAGGAGGGCGAACCGGTACTCCACCTCTGCCAGAACTGCTACGAGCTTTGGCACCTTGGAGCCCGCCTCCCCAAGGTCAAGCTCTTTGCGAGGGTCCGCAGGCAGGCCCTCGGGGACTTTGGAATGGATTCCCGGAGGTCTGTTGAGCTGTCGTTTTCAAGGGTCTACTGGTTCAGGGAACTCGGCGAGCTAAGGATGTACAACGTCCCAAGGGGTTCGGTGGTTCTCCTCAAGAACACCTTCGAGCTATGGAAGGTCCCGGAGGAGTACGGGGCCGTCCCCTATGTGGTCGCCGATTACGCCAAGCTCGAGAACGACGGCCAGGTGATGAGCTTCGAGCACCTCGCCGAGAACTCCATAGGGACCCCAAGGATCGGCGTTTTCAAGGCCGACGTTAATGACCTCGGCTTCATATTTGGCAGGGGACTTCCAAGGAGCAGCCCTGCCCTCGTGGCGGGCCTGTCAAGGCTGATGGACTACTTCTTCAAGGCATACCTCAACGCCATGATAAGAGGCACAGCAGGGGCAAACGAGCTTTCCAAAGAGGTTCCCCGCCTACCTACCTCATGGGAACTCGGAAACGAGAAGCATCCCGGCGATCCGTCGACCCGCGCTAATATAGTGGTGGTCTACACCGGCGGTGATGACCTTTTCATTGTTGGAGCTTGGAACGAGATATTCAACCTCGCTTTTATAACGAGGGAGGTCTTCAGGTTATACACCGGAGACAACCCGAACATAACGATTTCAGCGGGTGTCGGTCTCTTTGCCCATGATTACCCGGTCGAGAGAATGGCCGGCGTTACCGAGGCGAGGCTTGAAACAGCGAAGGACGAGGGCAAGAACAGGGTAACACTGCTCGACAGGACGAGGCCCAGAGGACAGTCCGAAAACTTCACGGTTTCCTACGCGTGGGACGAATACAAGCGCCTCTGGCGGAGGTACGGCAGGAAATTCCTCATCACCGGGAATGGTCTCTACGTGAGGAAGAGGGACAGCAGGATGAAGGTTCCCAAGTCGGTTCTGTGGAAGGTTTTAGAGTTTCGGGAGATGTACACCAAAAACCCGCGCAACTACGCGTGGAGCTACCTCATGGCGTACCACCTCTCCCGTGCCGGTATGGAAGATGTCTTCAGGGGCGCCATACCCATAAACGCCCGCCTCTTTAGGGAGGGCAAACCCCAAGAAATTTACTGGATGGATGGGGTTGTTAAGCCTCTCCTCCTTGCCATAAGGGGGTGAATTTGGTGAACGCAAACTATGAGAATAGAAAAAGGAGCAATGTAGGTAACTACCAAGACAGGGGAAGGTTCTCAAATCCGTACGGGGGCAAAAACTACAATGACTGCGATGTCTCCAGCTTCCAGAGGGTCCTGGAAGGGAGTCCTCTGGACGTGACGGGGTTGAAGGACGCCCTCAACTCCTACCGGGACAACAGGGGAAACTTCAAAGGGGGGTGCTACAAGCCTCTGAAGAACGTGATCCACAGGCACTTCAATTCGATAGTGAACGAGATAAGAAGTAATTTCTTCAAGGCCCCTCCCGAAAAGCGTCTCGAGTGGGCGGTGAAGGTGGCCATCTACCTCATGATCCTGAACCTCAAGACAACGCAGGTCAGGAAAGTACTGGAGATGGTCAGGGAGATAAAGCTCGAGTTCAGGGGGCAGGGGAACGATGACGTTGAGAGGATAAAGACCAAGCTCACCAAGCTCAGGTTCCTCCTCGCTTACAGCGTGGGTAAGGCCGACAAGGATGCAAAAGCCCTCGAAGCGGTTCACAGAACCCTCGATCCTCTCGTTGCTTACCTTTCGCTGAACCCAGACAAAGGGGAGTTTGATAAGTTTTACGACTTTGTTGAGGCCATAATCGCCTACCACAGGTTCTTCGGAGGTAGGGAGAAATGAACGGGATCAACAGGCCCGTTTACGGTAAGGTTATTCTGAAGGGGGAGATAGAGGCCGTGACTGGCTTGCACATAGGAGCCCAGAGGGAGGTCTCGGAGATAGGTGGAATTGACAACCCCGTCATAAAGGATCCCGCTACCGACCTCCCCTACATCCCCGGCTCCTCGCTCAAGGGACGCCTCAGGGGACTCCTCGAGCTGATAGTGAACACGAAGCTCGAGAAGGGCGACGTTCCCGAGGAGATAAAGCTGAAGTACAAGCCCGGCTACTGCACGATCCAGGAAATAAAAGATAACATATGCGACCGGTTCTTCAACAGGGCCGTCGGCAAGGTCGTCATCCACGTCTGTGACGATTATGAAACCGCCAAAACCTGTCCCGTCTGCCGGGTCTTCGGGTCGAGTGGGGAAACTAACTTCCCGTCGAGGATAATCGTCAGGGACGCAAAGCTCTCCAAGGAAAAGGAATGGGTGGACCGCCGGAAAGAGGGCGAGGCGGTAACCGAGGCCAAGATAGAGGTGGCCATAGACAGGGTAACCTCCGCCGCCAATCCGAGAACCAACGAGAGGGTCGTTGCCGGCGCCACCTTCGACTTCGAGATAATCTACACCATCGAGGACCTCACCCAGTGGAGAGAGGACCTGAAGAACCTGCTGGCCGCGATGAAGATGCTGGAGGACACGTACCTCGGAGGTTCGGGTTCAAGGGGCTACGGAAAGGTGAGGTTCCACCTGGAGAAACTCATCTACCGTCCCATAGGATACTACCTGGGACGGGAAGAGGAGGTAGAGCTTATTAAAGGAAAGGAAATGAGGGTCTCGGAGGTGGTGGGTTCCTTCGACGAGCTTTTCAACCTCAACCCCGGGGGATGATTGAATGAAGGCAGTGCTGCTTAGGTTCACGTCACCCCTTCACGTTGGGAAGGACTCAATTGACAGCGCCGAAATCCCTGTGCACTCGGACACCCTCTTCGGGGCGATAGCATCGGTGCTGCCAAGGCTGGGCCTCGATCCACTTGATCTCGTGGATGGCTTCCTGAGAGGTTCGAGGATCTCTTCCCTCTATCCTTTCAAGGGCGACACCTACTACCTCCCCAAGCCAGTGGGTTCCAGAAGCCTGCTTAGGAACATAATCCAGAGCAGCACAAGAGGATACAGGATGGCCAAGAGGTACAAGAAGGCGAAATTCCTGCCGAAGGAAGCCTTTGAGATGGCGATAAGCGGTGAGGCAGAGGGAGACGAACTCGTGGAACTCCTCCTAGAGAGCCTTCCTTACAGGGTCTCGGACGTCGTCAAGGTGGCCATAGACAGGGTAACAGCGTCCTCCAACATCTACTACCTGACCCAGGTGGCCTTTGAAGAAGATGCCGGCCTATACTTCCTCTATGACGGGGAAGATGAACTCTTCAAGGATTACGTACTCCCTGCCCTGCGCTACCTGGGGGACGAAGGTCTCGGGGGGAGACGGAGCTGGGGTCTGGGACTCTTCGAGGTTGAGACGAAGGAGTTCACACTCAGAGAGCCTCCGGATGGTGACCTATACCTAACCCTCTCCCTGACCCTCCCAAAGAACCCCTCCGTCGTCGAGCACTGGGAGCCAGTGAAGCGCTCAGGCTGGATACACACCGTCCGCGGAAAGCCCCGGAGAAAGCCCACGATGCTCTTCGCCAAGGAGGGATCAATATTCAGGGAGCGCGACTCCGGTTCAATGCTTGACCTCGACGACTACGGGAATTACTCGGCCGAAGTGGGCCACAAGGTCTACGTCTACGGAAAGTCATTCCCGGTGGCCATGAGGGTGGTTGAGAATGGAGCTTGAAATACTGTCGCCCGTTCACATAGGCAACGGCCACGAGCTTACCGTTCTGGACTTTGTCCCGCTGGAGGACAACACGGTGGTGGTTCTGGAGGTGGAGCGGCTCTTTCAGCGCCTCGTTGAGGAGGGCATAGACGAGGACGAGATTCTCAACGAAATCCTCAACATAAAGAACCATCCCAACAGGTACATCTGGAAGCGCTATCTCAACGAGGGCAACATAAAACCCCTCGATTTCGCGAGGTACCGTTTGAGGGCAGTTGGAGGACTTGGGCCAGAGAGCAGCAGGATAAGGGAGTTTATAAAGAGCCGGGGGAGGCCCTACATCCCGGGATCGTCCGTGAAGGGTTCGATAAGGACTGCCGTCTTCTACGAGGTTATGAAGGACAGACTACGCGAGCTTGATGACTATCTCTATGAGCTTACGAAATCGGAGAAAAAGGTTTCTCCGAAGAGGGCCGACGATGAACTCGAAAAGCTCGTCTTTGGAAGGGAAAAAAACCGCTACGAACCAAAGAGAGACCCCATGAGGGCATTAGTAGTGAGGGACACCCCGGGGTTTGGTCTGAAACATCTGAGGGCCTACAGGGTCTCAACGGTCAGCGGAAGGCAGGAAATCCGCCAATACGTTGAGGGCGTAGATAACCTGAGGTTGCCGGTAGAGGTCTATATTGACGGTGAAGTTCTTAGAAACGGCCTCAGGCACGGGATCTTCAACGGCCTTCTGGCCGGGATGATAAGGGGCAAAGAGGACTTTGAGGATCTGATAATGAAGGCCCTCAACGACTTCTCGAAGGCGGTTATAAAATTCGAGACCGATAAAGAGCAGATTGGAAAATACGGGAGTTACAGGAGGGAGGTGGAGAGGTTCTACCGTGAGCTGGAGAGGGTTGAGGGTCACAAACTGCGTATCGGCTGGGGTTCCGGCTGGTACTCGATGACCCTCGGGGCGCTGTTCTACAAAAGCGTGTTCTTTGATGACATCAGGAGGAAGTTCAAACTGGGCAGGAAACCCGGGAGCTGGAAACTTTCGAACCAGTTCCCGAAGACGAGGAGGGTAGCAGACAACAGGCCGATGGCCTGGGTGGTCCTAAGAGGGTGGTAGAATGGGAGTCTACCACGTTTCAGGTCTTGGTCTAAGCCCGGGGGCGCTCACTGTGCCCCTATCTTCGGTTTACATACTCCTCTCGGCGGCCCAACTCGGTCACACCGAAGCTATGAGGTTCTTTCAGTTCTCAGGTGAACGAAGGAAAAAGGGGAGCTACGAGATGGTCAGGGGGCTTCCGGAGAACATAGTGATCCTTGACTCTCCGGAGGCGATAGAGGGTAAGCTAAGGCTGAACTACTCCTCCAATTGGTTCCGAATGAGCTCCTCCAAACCGGAATCCATACACAAACCTGTCGTGTCCCTTCTGTGCAGGCTGATTGGAATTCTGGAACCATTGGGAGTCAACCTGAAAGAGCCCAAGAGAATGTACCTCCTGAAAACCAACCACACGGACTTTGAGGATGCCTTCTTCAAGGCGGGGATTACGATAGAGGCTCTCCGAGACAAGGAGGTCTGGGTGAACCTCATTGGAGGTTCCAACCAGATAAACTTGGCCCTTATGATGGCGGGAGCATACACGGTGATACCGAGCAGGTACTACTACCTGTTCCAGGATAAAATTACACTTCTTGAACCCGCGTGGGACGGAATGAAAAGGCCCGGCAACGAGAGAGAGCTCTTCCGGGCGGCCGACATAATACTCGACAGGTGGTACAACTTCCCGCCCCTCAACCTCGGAATAGGCATTATCCTCCGTGAGCTTTACCTCCACTTCCACAGGGCCGGGAAGGTAGAAGTAATAACAAAAGAAAAAGTTGAGGAGATACTAAGGGAAAGGGGCTACAGCGAGGTTAACATGTTCATACCGAAGCTCATCGGTTCCGGTTATCTGGTGCCCAGGGATTCCAGCTCCTTTGAGAAGGGTCCGCTCCTTGATAGAACTGTTGAGATGTTCCTGGGGATAGAGCAGAGCGGGATCAGAAACTTCACACAGTGGGCCAAATGGGGGAAGGAGAACGACTATCTTGTGGAGGTGAACTTCGAATGCTGAGGTTCATAAAGAGGGAACTCGGGGAGTTCACTTTAATACACGTGGAGCTTGACGGCATAATGGAACCGGGGGAACTGAAGGACCTCAAGCCCCCAGCGGTGAGGGGAGACGGGGGTGTGGTGCTGAGCGGCCGCGCCCCGATATGGCTCTACTCGTTCCTCGTCCACCACTATCACCCGACGAGGTGGATAGGGATCTACGACCCGAGGATAGGCGGCGCGGTCGTTGTGGCGAGCCACTGGAAAGAAAAAAGCCCGGGTGACGTGGTTCCAATTGACCTTGAGGCCGTCCTCCAGGACGGCTGAGCTTTCTTCTTTCCCTTAGGTGCAGTCCAAAATTCCTAACGCCCCGGCCTGTTTCAGGAAAATTAGTGTTTCTCAAAACCAAAGAACGGCTCAAAAACGTTTTTCCGAGAGATATCCATTTTGGGGGCTTAGACTCCATGCCATGCAGAAGAGCACGAAACCCCTCGTTTTAGGGCACGGGCAGCATCCAATATGGAGCACTTAAACCATACTCTGAAAGTCTCCTTTTGGGCGTTAAAACTACGTGACAACTCCTTAAAAAGATTGTGCCTTCCAGAAGTGAACTCTCCTTCCACACGCCAAGGGTGGATTTTAGGCGTTGAAGTTCCTGCTCCGAGAGTATGAAGGGTTGTTAGGGGTTCTCGCTGAGAATCCGGGACCGGCAGTGATGCATATTTGCCAAGGAGCAGGTTCAGAAGTTTTTAACTGTCCTGTAACTAAGCAACTTACGAGTAATTAAAGTCCAACAGGATAAAGGGTTTATCCGGAAATCAAGGTTTTACACAAATTATTCAGCTTGGGGAAGTTAAGAAATAAGGCGAAAATCCAAAATACGGCTTCAAATGTATTTATACAACAAATGGTCGGAAAAATCTTGAACCCTCTTTTTAACTTCGTATCGAGTTTTATTTCCCCTACAAAGCGTTTTCCTCAGTTTCTAGAAGGTCCAAATCTTTACCATTAATAGAGATGGAGCGCTTTACGTTCAATGCTTGTCCCAAGAAAACCGTTCTTTTAGAAACATGGGCGGAAGTCTACGGGAGAACACGCTTAGGGAATAAATGTGAGAGCTTACAAAACCTGAGCGTAAGACGAAAACACTTTAAAGCCACCGCCCTACTTGAGCCATGCCCTACTACATCGTCGTTTACGATGTGAACGAAAAGCGCGTTGCAAAGGTTCATAAAATCCTCAGGCAGTACCTTCAATGGAAGCAGAGGAGCGTCTTCGAGGGTTACCTTGAGGCTGCCGAGATAGCCGAGCTAAAGAGAAAGCTCACCTCTGCAATGAACGAAGAGGAGGACTCTATACTTTTCTATAAGCTCCCCTCGGACAGAAACCTTGAGAGGTTCCACCTCGGAAAGCCGCCTGAGAGCTTCGAGAACGTGATATAAATGGGGGGTCAGCCCAAAACTTTGAAGACCCTCCCATATTCAAAGCCGCTTAGATAAACCAGCTCGTTGCTCCAGTCGCTGGCACCCTTTCCCCTCCACACCCCGGTAAGCTTGTATTTTCCGAGCCAGACCTCACCGAGGACGGTTGCTAAAGTGTAGAGGGTGTCCCTGAGCGATTCCCAGCTTCCTGAATATGTCTTTCCCGGTTCAATCCCGACCTCGAGCTTGAAGGGCACCAGACCGCTTCCCATTAAGGCCCTCATCTCTGAGTAGGCCCTGTCGTCCGCCGTCAGGACGACAACGTTCGCGTCCTTCTCCTCGGCGAAGACCTTGTAGTCGAGGGCTATCTTAGTGTCTCCCTCCGCGTTCTTCTTTGAGTCGGCCCTCTCCGCACCGAGCTTTCTCATGGTCTCAAGCTCCACACCGGCCAAGGCTCCGAGCCTCGCTCTCGGCGTCGGCTGGTTCGAGAAGTCGCCGAGTTCCTGGTTATATGGCAGCTTGCTGTTCGCTATTCTCCCGACCTCGATGGCAACTTCATCTGAGTAGACGAAGTCGACGATGAGGTTGCCCCTCTCCCTCAGCCCGTCTTCACCGAGAATCCTGGAAAATGATCTCAGCAGGAGCGCGTTCGTGTCGAAGCCTATGTAAACGGGTCTGCCACTGGCTCTGAGGGTTTTGATGAGTGAGATTAAGTCATCCCAGTTCTCGAATGGGACGATGCCACCCGCTATGAGGGCCTGTCTGAAAATCCCAAAGTCGCCGTGGATCCCATCATCAAGATGAATTTCCCTTGGAACACGGTATCGGGCATCCTCACCAAGGTGAATCGTTCCCAGTGTTGCCCCCCTCGTCTTCACGACCAGTGAACTCTCCCCGTCCACGTAGAGCGAATCGAGGAGCGCCATCAGGTGTTCCCTCTTCACCGGAAACTTTCCGGGGGATTCCTTCCTCCTCCTTCCCGGACGGATTTTTCCAGCCACCCCGGTCAGCTCCTCCCCCCTGAACAGCCTCTGCTTCGCCATCGGTACCTCAAAGAGAAGCTTTCCAACGTACCTCGTCCAGTCCTGAAGGTGGAGGTAAGTTACTTCATCCGCTCCTCCGGCCAAAGCCGCTCCAAGGAGCAGGGCGCTCATGAACTTTCTGCCAGGGGTTATGTCAACCACCACTTCATAGCCGAGTGATTTGAGGGATTTAATGGTCTCCAGCGCCCTCTTCCTGAACTCCACAGGGTCTTCCTCATTGAAAAGGGTCTCCTCGCCGGCGACCACCTTTATCTCCACGCTGTAGGCGTTGGAGAGCCTCCTCAGGAGCTTCTTCACTTTATCAAGCTGTTCCTTGACGTTCTCGTTCCAGAGGAGATAAACCTCGTCGGGAACCCAGCCGTAAACCTCGGCCAGATACCAGAGGGGGTTGAAGACGGCCTCCGGAGAGGTCCCCACCGTTGTAACGTAGGCCCTCATGGTATCACCAGTACAGATAAGCCCTTCTCCATTAAAAGTGTTGTGAGACCTTCACGTTTTGGTATACCCCCAGCAAC
Organism: Thermococcus sp.; assembly: GCA_027023165.1. Next base: position 23,262 of record JALVWX010000216.1, read on the forward strand.
GTTCGGGGACCAAAAGATTTTTACGCCCGTTGTTAGGTCCAACTTGGGTGTGGAAATGTCCCGGGAGCTGGTTGGTAATGCATTGGGTTTCATAGTCCTTGCAATCGCGAGCCTCCAGTTTCTCAGCTTCTCCGGCAACACCGAAACGAACTTCGCGATTGCCATCGGGTTCGTCCTCCTGCTGTTTGCCTAGACGGATTACCTCCATCTCATCGTGCTCACCCCCTTTGCGTTCGCGGCAATTGTCGGGTTCTTCCTCGGCAACCTCGATGGTCTGCTCTACGCAATTCCCACAGGACTCGTTTTCCTGCTCTTCGCCGCCCTGATGAGTGCCAACAGGGAGGGACTGGCAACCCTCGTTTTCTTTGCCTCGATACCCGTTGCCGTCATAAACTCCCAGCACTACCCGGTTGCCAGTCCAATAGCATGGGCACTCGTCGGCCTCATGCTCGGCCTCATAGAGAACGCCGTGATAGAGGAGATGGCCGAGGGGGACATATTCATAATCTCGCTGTACTTCATGGCCCTCGGCCCTCTCGCCTTCATACCCCTGGCATTTCAGTCCATTGCCGGCCGTACCTTCTACAAGAAACAGATAGACGAAAACAGATACGGCTATCCCGTCGGACCGGCTATGTTCGTGGTTTCCGTTCCACTCTTCATGATTGTCAATGACTTGATCGACTCCAGGGGCCTTCCAGACTGGCTCTCCACGGGATTGCACACCCCCTCCTCGGCATCATTGGCGCCGCCGTTGGCTACTTCATACTGCCCGGAATGATGGGGGAATTTGAAAAAGAGGGCATCTCCACCGGCGGGGCCATCATGGGGGCCGTTGCCGGCATGGTCGGTGGTATAGTCTCAATGACTCTGGTGGCAGAGTTGGGGATGTACGTTGAAAAGCTTGGCTACGAGAACCTCGCAACTCTGCTCGCCTTCGTGGCTCTGGCCGCACTGTTTTTTGGCGGAATGGCCGCCTTTGCATTTTTCTCAAGGCTGCACTACGAGGGCAGAAGCTCAATAAACTGGGTCCTCTGGTTCTGGTGGTTGAGCCTTACGGCCATTGTCCTCTCCATATACTTCCTGCCCACGGCCATGAAGGTCTTTCCAAAAGCGAAACCCCTCGCGCTCGGAATGGGTCTCTTAATGACAGCCATTTTCTACATGGACATGCAAAAAGGAGAGGAACTGACATGGATAGGCAGGCTTTGGGTCGCAACGCTCCTCGTATCGGCCTTTTTCGCCGGCCTTTGGACTGGCTTTGGGATGGACTGGCTGCTCCACTGATTGGGCGTTTTTCCATCACAGTTTTTCTTTTTCGTAGATTCTCTCATAGTAAGAGTTTAGCTCCCTCACGAGGTCTTCAAGATCGAATACATCCATGTCAATTCCAACCAGTAACTCCTCCGGCTCCCTGTCGGTGATTCCCTGCTTCATGTATTCAGCGTGGGTGTCTCCCTTTATCGCGTGGAACATAAGGGCTATGCTCATTGTCGCCGTTCCTCCGGTGAGGTGTATCCCAACGTCCTTGCTGTCACTTTCTATGGCTTCCATTAGCTCCTTGCACTGTTTTATCTCCTCAAAAGTCCCCTTAACATCGTTGCTGTCGCTGACAACTATGAACCTAACGTCAATTGTCCTTTCTCCATTCCCAGCTGTGGCTGGTTTAATGTCCGGGTAATACTCCGACTCCCACCAGTGTATCTTGAACTTTACATCAATTCCTTTCCCAAAGAGACAATCGCTCATCTTATCAAAAAAGACCTTCAGTGCCTCTTTGATTTCATTTCTGGTCTTCTCGTCCTTCAAGTGACCGTCCTTGGTAATTACAAGAAACAGCTTTTCAAGCTTGCTTTCCGGATGGGTAAGGTGATAGTAAAGGGAAACGTAGAGGGGAAGAATGTTTATTCTCGCGGCATTCCTCCTGAGTTCATCGCAAGAGAGTTTCCCAACATTTTCCCAGTCCCTAGGCACGCTGAGGGCATAGACGAGATATCTCACCGGCACAGTTACTGTTCTTTGGTTTGTCTTTCATTCGTGGAAGGTATACAAAAGCCGTCATGAATACCAGTGAGAGAAAATAGAAGACAGTCCCACTGAGAAACCATAGGTTTCCGGATTCAAACGCATCTGGAAGCCACGAGGTAAGTGTCACCGCAAACATCACAAATACAAACAAACCGTAAAGCGTTTTTGACAGTTCTCCTATAAAAAGCCTCGATAGGAAAGTTCTGATGAACGTCCCGATGGTCCTTCTCTTATCTTTGTCCCATAGACGCCATCCGCTCCAGTAGAAGAGTGCCAGAGAATAACACATATTACAGGCGAAACAAGGAAACGAGCATGTAATCATAATGCTTGACGACAATCGTGTTCATTCCGCTGGTCATTTGATTGAGAAAGTTTATTACATCCCCCAACACGCTAACCTTGGCTCCACTCCCCTTTACGAGGCTTGAATTCTCCAAGAACATCGCTATTGAGGGCACCATTAGCAGAATGAAGGCACAGTTACTTTTTCCGTTGAATGGTGCATCTCTATCCCCAACGAACTAACCCCGCAACCCTTTAAAACCCTCTCCCTCAGCCTAACCCGGTGGTGAGGATGGGCAGAATAGCGGTCATCGATTATGACAAGTGCAACCCCGACAAGTGCGGGCACTTCCTCTGCGAGCGAGTCTGCCCTGTCAACCGAATGGGCGGAGAGGCGATAATCATTGACGAGGAGAACTACCGTCCGATAATCCAGGAAGCGAGCTGTACCGGCTGTGGAATCTGCGTTCATAAATGCCCCTTCAACGCTATAACCATCGTTAACCTCCCGGAACAGCTGGATGAGGACTGCGTCCACCGCTATGGCATCAATTCATTCGTCCTCTACCGCCTCCCGGTCGTCAAGGACGGTATGGTCGTCGGAATCCTCGGGCCGAACGGAACCGGCAAGACGACGGCCGTTAAGATACTCTCGGGTCAGCTCCTCCCGAACCTCTGCGGCGACAACGACAGCTGGGACAACGTGATAAGGGCCTTCCGCGGCAACGAACTGCAGAACTACTTCGAGAGGCTGAAGAACCGCGAGATAAGGCCCGTTGTCAAGCCGCAGTACGTCGATTTAATTCCCAAGGCGGTCAGGGGGAAGGTCCGCGACCTGTTGAAGAAAGCTGACGAGAACGGAAAGCTCGACGAGGTTGTCAGGGAGCTTGAGCTTGAGAACATCCTCGACAGGGACATAAGACAGCTCTCCGGCGGTGAACTTCAGCGCGTCGCTATAGCGGCTGCCCTTCTTCGCGATGCCCACTTCTACTTCTTCGATGAGCCCTCGAGCTACCTCGACATAAGGCAGCGCCTTGAGGTCGCGAGGATAATCCGCGGGCTGGCGGATTCGGGAAAGGCCGTCCTCACGGTCGAGCACGACTTGGCGGTTCTGGATTATCTGAGCGACATCATCCACGTGGTTTATGGTAAGCCAGGAGCCTACGGTATATTCTCCCAGCCCAAATCGACGAGGAACGGAATAAACGAGTTCCTCCGCGGATACCTCCGCGACGAAAACGTCCGCTTCAGACCCTACGAGGTGAGCTTCACGAAGAAGAGCGAGCGTAAAAGCCAGGAGGGCGAGATACTCGTTCAATATCCGCGTCTCGTGAAGGACTACGGCTCCTTCCGGCTTGAGGCGGAGGGGGGAGAACTCTACGTTGGCGAGGTCGTTGGAATCGTCGGCCCGAACGGGATAGGAAAGACCACCTTCGTCAAGATGCTGGCGGGGGTGGAGAATCCAACGGAGGGGGAGGTCGACTGGTCTCTCACCGTCTCCTACAAGCCGCAGTACATAAAGACCGACTACGAAGGAACCGTTTACGAACTCCTGAGCAAGATCGATGCTTCCAAACTGATGAGCAGTTTCTACAAGAGCGAACTCCTCAACCCGCTCGGCATTCCAGAGCTGTACGACAAGAAGGTCGAGGA
>JALVWX010000217.1 GCA_027023165.1 Thermococcus sp.
ACACATGACAGACTCTATGCTCTCAAAGAAAGGCTTGGTGTTCCATTCTCCGAGCTTCTTACTTGGCTTGTGGACCTCGCGGAAGGAAAAATTGATGAAATGGAACTGAGGGCCAAGGTTAAACGCCTTAAGGAAGCCCTTGAGCGGGAGATAAAGGAGAAAGACCAGCTTCTAAGAGACTACGAGCGTTTGGTTAGAGATTACGAAAAACTCCAACTCAAGTATGAGGATTGCTGTCAGAAGCTTCAAGAATGCAAGAACAACAAGCCCAAGCTCGCCTCGAAGTGGTCTAAGATTCTCCTCGCCATTCCCAAGGCCGTCGAAGAAGGCCTGACCTGGAACGACTTCATGCGGGACCTCGGAATCCTCGACCCGCAGGAGCAGGTAGCGGTAATGCAACGCTTCTTCATCACGATTGACGAGAACGGCAAGATTCCCGAAGTCATCAGGCCTTTGCAGGGCATCAAGGAGCTTGAGGGCATCGTCCTCTACCGGTCAAACGGTGAGAACGTCCGCTTCGCGAAGATTGTCAGGGAGGACACTCTCAAGGCCGCGAGGAGCATTGAGACCAAGAAGCCAAAGCCGGCCAAGGACGGCCAGCCTGCCCTCGAGGTCCCGCGGGTGGAGGTGGAGAAGAGCCTCAAGGTCTGGCTGAAGCAGTACGAGGATTGGGCATCCGACTGGAGGACGAAGGAGAAGGCTGAGCAGTTTATGAAGGGCGTGGGCAACAACGGCCTGCGCCGGCTGGTGAATGAGTACGGTTTCGATGTTGTGGCGGGAGTTATCGATTCTAACGCGGATTACAGGGCCTTGTTTGGCCCGTTTCTCGAGAAACTGAGGAAGAAACTGGAGGTGAAGGCCGATGTCAGGAGTTAGGGTTCCGGTTAGAGTGCTGAAGCCCCTCGCGAACTTCAAGGAGAGTGATATCATCCTCCTCCAGGAGAAGGACGTGAAGGCCCTCTGGAGCTACGGTCTCGTGGAAGTGGTTGATGAGACGAGCAGGATGGTGGGCGAAGTTGACAGGGTGTTAACTGAGGAGAAGGAGAACGAGCCGCTGTCAGAGCTTCCGGAGGGCCTCTATGAGAGGGCCGAGTTCTGGATGTGGTACGCGGAGAACTACATCAGGCGGCATCCGGAAGACACCGATGCTATTGCCGTCAAGCTGGCGAAGCTCGCCACTTTGAGGAAGAAGGTTCAAGCGTTGAGGGCCATCAGGCTGAACAAGATTCTCAAGGCCGCCATGTTAAGGCCGCATTCTGAAACGATTCTTTCGCGTCTTTCGCCTGAGGAAGCTGAGGTTTACGAGTATCTCTCGGGCTTTGTTGAGAGGTGGTTGGAATGACCGCGGAGGCGGATTTCTGGAGTTGGGTCGCCTCTGAGAAGGCGAAGCTGGATCGGACCCTTGAGCAGGCGGAGGAAGTGCCGGACATCATCACGTGGCTGGAGCGGGAGATTCAGGTTGCTAGAGACACGGCGTTCTCGCTCTCGCTCAGGGGCGAGAACGGGGCCGAGTACTGGACGGGCTACGCGGACGCGCTGGAGGACCTGCTGAGGAAGATTCAGAGGCGGGAGGTGAGGGCATGACTTGGGAGCCTAAAAAATATACGCTCGTCCTCCAGGAGGACGGGAAGGAAATACTAAGGATGGAATTCGAGGGGAGAGTCATCAGCAATGGTTCAACATCTCTTGACGAGGAGAGTGTAAAAGCGAAGGTTTCTCACAAGCACCCTCTTGGCGTTATCTCCTTGGTCAGGTGGGCAGTTGAAGTCGTGGAGGACTACCCCGATGACGTGATTGAGGAGGCCTCGCCATGATTCTCCGCACGCCTTCCTCAATGAAGGTGCTCGAGGTCCTCGAGCAGGGGCCGGCGACGTTCAGCGAGCTCGTCAGGAGGACTGGCCTGCCCGCCAAAGACGTGGCTGGAGCGCTTGACCAGCCCGGCAGGAAGGGACTCGTCGTCAAGGGGGAGTACTGGTTCGAGCTGGAGGTGAGGGCATGAGCGTGATGATTGTCAGGCTCTGGCACAAAGGACGGATGTACGAGCAGTATTCACTCATTGGCTCGAGGAGAGTGAGAAACGCGGAAGAATTGAGGAAGCTTGAGGAGCACTATGATGTCGAGTTTTGGGGCATGGTTCCAGATGAAGAGGAGGGTCGTTCATGAGCTGGCTTCGTGTTCGCGCGCCTCACTTCTCGAGGGGCACTAGAATCGTGGACTTGAGCAAGGTGGCGGCGCTCAGCGTGATTGAAAATGACGAGAAGACGGTCATTGAATTAAGGAGCGCAAACGACTCCACGTTAGCGCAGGTAATAGCGAAAAAGGACGAGGCGGAGCGCGTGATTGACGCGCTAACCCTCCTCATCGAGCAGTCAAAGCAATTCAGCGACGCGAGGATATTCACCCTCGAGGAGGTCCTCAATGACAGCACTCCCGAGCAGGGGGTGTGGGCATGACTTTCCGCCCTGCCGTGAAGCACCTCCGCCTTTCCGAGGAAGTCCAGGCCAAGTGGCAAGAGGCGGTTGAAGAGTTCAACGCTCTCAAGGTTCAAGTCCTTATCGATGACGACGAGCTGCCGGAAAATGCGGCCAATGTTGTCGAGCTGGAACGGCTCCAGGCTGTCCTGGAGGACGCGCCGGTCCCCTCGAGGGTGTACGTGGACGGGAAGGTGTACAAGGTCAAGCTGAGGAAGCGCGTCTCGAGGGAGGAGTACAAGGCCCTCATGGGCGAGTTAGAGAAGATTAGCAGGACCTGGTGGGACAGAAGTGAGCGCGTCATCAAGGTACTGAGGTACGAGGAGCAGCAGGTGAGTGAGGAAGAGCTCCTCGAGGTTGAAGAGATCGTCGTCGCGCCCAAGGAGGTGAGAGCTTGAATATTGATTCCCTTATTATCTCGGTGTCAAATGATGTGAACGAGCTTCCAGAACCCATTAAACGCCATATTGAGGAGATAACTTCAAGTGAGTACACTCATCGAGACGGCGAGGTTCACGTGACTGAACTCCTGTACTGCCTCCGCAAGGCCTATTACAGGCGCATGGCTGAGAAGAACGGGGAAAATGTCGAGAAAGAGCTTAAGAACAGGTGGTGGCTGTACCGGGGAGTGGTCTTTGACGAGCTGTGGACTGGATTATTCCCGAAAAACCAGGTCCGCATAACCCACCGTATTCCTGACGGGCCGGTAATAGCGGGCAAGATTGACTTCATTTACAATGACACGGTTTATGACCTGAAGACCATCAGCAATGAATACGCCGTCCGCGACGGCCCGAAGGAGGAGCACGTGAAGCAGGTCCTCTTCTATGCTTGGGTGAACAACACTCCAAAGGCCGGTCTGATCTATGTCTGGCTTGGAGGTGTCAAGATTTTCCTCATCGACACTTCAAGGGCCTATGAGGTCGTCAAGGAGCTCGAGGAACGTGCCATGAAGCTTTGGACGGCACTCAGGAAGATGGAGCCGCCAGAGCGGGAGGAAAGCTGGCAGTGCAAATACTGCGAGTTCAAAGACATTTGCCTCAGGGGAGGGATTGAGTGATGGTCCAGAGGGTTTTCCTCGCTCTCGAAGGTTCGGGAACTGACAAGAAAGTTGACTGGCCGTATGTGCTCATCTCAGCCGCAACGCTGTGGACTGGCAAAAAATTCAAGCCGCTGCGCACTCACGAGAGTGTCAAAGAACTCTTCCTCGACAGTGGCGGCTTCTCATTCTTCTCCCGCTATGGCGAGTATCCGTACACTTGCCTGCAACTCTGGCGCCTCGCGAGGAAGTTGAACGCGAACTACGTCGCCATAATGGACTACCCTTGTGAGCCTGGCGTGAACCGCGAGCGCTACAAGACAAACATCGAGAGGATCGAGCGTACGATTGAGAACGGCATGAAGTGTCTGGACCTAGATGGTGTGAATTGGGTCATGGTGATTCAGGGCTACACGGTAGATGAATACCTCTATGCGATTGACAGGATCCGCGAGCAGGGCCTTCTCACTGATGTCATGGCAATTGGTACTCTCTGCACGCGCAGGAGTATCTCGGCGGCCAGAGAGGCCATACTTGCTATCAGGAAAGCTGTTCCAGGGTGGGTCAAGCTCCATGGTTTTGGCGTCGACCTTCGTTTCCTCCGGGATCCCGCGATTTTCCACGCGCTCTACTCTACTGATACGGGGGCCTGGAAGGGGTTCATGCCAATGAAGGAGATCGAGAAGCTCCAATACCTCGAGCAGTACAAGATGAAGTTGAGCGCGGTGATGGACTTCCACTCCCGCCAGAAGAGGCTTGTGGAGGTGGTCTGATGGCCAGCCGGACGGCTTTCGTGTATGATTCCTCCTTCCCTCTTCACCAGCTTGAGACGTTCTTCATCAGGCACTCGAAGGATGTCTTCAACAGGCTGGAGTTCAGCAGGGCGCTTGAGGCGGCGAGGGCCCTCTCGGACAGGAGACACTTCGTGAAGGTTATGGACATTGACGCGCTAGTCGTCGTTGATAACGTCATTAGGGCTGGCTTTGAGATCAAGACCCTCAGAGAGAGCGTAGTGAATTACCGCGACGCTACGGGTTCCTATGTGAAGGTGAATGGCAACCAGTACAAGACTTACATGGACTTCGTGAGGCGGACGGGGATTGACGTGTATTACCTCGTTCGCGTGCAGGGCCAGCGTGGAGTCTACTTCTACCTGTGGAGTGTTCTCCGGGCGCCGGTTCGGTTCGAGTGGCTCGGGAGCAGGGAGCACGGGACGTATGATTACTATGCTCTTGTTAGGCGGGAGAAGGTGGCGAGGCTCAGTGAGGGTGAGTTGGCTAAAACGCTCAGGGACATCCTGCTCGAAGGGGGCGCGGGTGATGGCTAAGTGGATTCGCCGAGCTGTGTGGTTTGAGGAGAACATAAGAGAACAGTTCGGTATAGGCAGAATTCCTTAGGGAGGTGGAGATATGACCCACGTTAACTTTCATACGTATGTTAACAGCGATAATAACGCCTCCTGTATAGTATCATTCTTTTTCCAGAACCTTTCCCGTGTGACCAACTCTAATCGCCGGAAAACCCGGCATAATATACACCACCTGTACCTATTCCACCCAACTCCAGAAGAGTCCCGGCACCTGAAAAATATAAGTCCCGTAAACGAAGTAACAGAGGTGGTATAATGCCCCGCAGGAGAAAGTTTCCAGACTATGTTGAGATAAGAGTTCCAGTCTATCAGCCACCCTCCAGCACCCTCGAACTCCTCTTCGAGGGCAAAACCCTCGAAATAGCCAAGAGGCTCGTCGAGTACTTGAAAAAGAACGGCGGCCTCTTCAAAGACGAGTACCAGGAAGCCCTCGGCATTGATGGTGCTGATAAGGTCCTCTACTTCAGGGTCTTGAAGAAGCTCCTGGCCCTCGGAATGGTTTACGAGGACCGCGGGATGTACAAACTCTCAGACCGTTTCTCTGAGAGAATGGAGAACCTGGCCAAGATGTGGAAGTTTGAGATTGGCAAAGTCGCTGAGCTGTGGTGAGCCTCATGACCGCAGTCCTAATAACCCGCGAAGTTGCACTCCGTAGCGGTGGGACAACATGCCCAAAAAGGCCCACAAAAATAGGGGCTTTCACACGGCCCAAAAAGCCCGAAAAAGCGAGAAGGTGCGTGTTCATCTGTACCTTGATAAGGAGGTTGTCGGAGGCTTACGCGAAGAGGGGTTCAACCTCTCCAGATTGTTTAACAAGCTCGGGAGGGAGCGCCTTATGATGATTCGCTCTCAGAGGGGTCTCTTTTTCACTTCAGAAAAGCTGGCGGGCCGGGCGGGATTTGAACCCGCGACCTTCGGCTCCGGAGGCCGACGCTCTGTCCAGGCTAAGCCACCGGCCCATCCCGATACCCATACACGAGAAGCCTTTAAAAATATAATTCTTCCCCCGTCCAAAGGTTTCAGCACAAACCTTTAGCACGCGAGCGAAACGGCCAGTTGTCGTCGGACCGTCTCTGTTATTCCATCGGGGCCAGCACAGCAACACTTCTACTTTCCGGGATAATCATATCGAGCAGCAGAAATAGTGTAATCAGGACTCCACTCAAGCATCGATTTCACCAAAAATGAAAGAGGGGTTGGGGTTAATATACCTTCACCCGAAAGCCGTCATGACCCTGTGAAGCGCGTTTGCGAAGTCCTCCGCGTGGACTACAATATACCAGTCGTCGGTTCTCGTAAGCTCTCCCCTCGATTTGCCCATCAACTCCCCGTAGAGGCCCTGAATCTTCACCCTCGGCTCCGTGGTTGAGAGCTTCAGCGTTATCTCGCTCGACCTCCCTTCCTCCCAAACGACGCCAACCTTCAGGCCCGCTTTGGTCTCCTTCTTCTTTCTGAGGCCGAGCTTGAGGTAGCGGAGTCTCTCCTCCGGAACGCCGTTCTCCTCTCCCTTCTCGCGGAGGTACTCATCCGCCAGGGTCAGCCCGTGAAGGCCGAGGGCGTAGCCGAAGACTGGAATTCCAAGGTCTTTTCTGGTTCTCCCCTTGTATGCGTAGACCTCTATCCTCCTCCCAGAGCCCCTCGAGGCGAGGTAGAGGCCGTTCGTCTCCTCCCGCATGAACTCGCTCAAAAAGTCTGCCAGCGTTTCGTAGAAAGAGAACGGTATCGAGAAGCTCGCCCACGTTCCCCATATCCTCGGCGGAACCGAGACGAAGCCCATCTCCTCAAGGTGGTATTCGAGGGGCTTCGGCCTCAGTATCAGGAAGCCCTTCTCCGTGAGCTCCATCTCCATGACTGCCTTCTCTCCCGGCACCAAAGTGAACTTCCCGTCGCTCTCAAAGTCCTTCGCCTTTAGGAGTCTATCCCTTCTCAGCCGTCTCTCTTCCCTCGAGCTTACCACTACCGGAACCGGCGTTTTCCTTCCGCGTTCCTTGTCATAGGGCACCTTAAAGCCCGCCTTCAAAAGCTCCTCCTGGATCTCGAGCGAGGCTGGAAAGAAGACCTGCATCCTCTTCATTTCAACCTCCATAGGAATGCCTCCTTACGTTCTTGAATGGTTTTTACCATTTGCGCTTATAAAATTTTCCCTTCCCGAATTGTTACCAGTGGCCGAGCTTAAGCTTAAAAGGGCCTCCGCGGAGTTAAGCGCGGTGGTGAGAATGGTTCACTGGGCAGACTACATGGCCGAGAAGATAATCCAGGAAAGGGGCGATAAAGAGGAGTACGTCGTTGAGAGTGGAATCACCCCGAGCGGTTACGTTCACATAGGAAATTTTAGGGAGTTCTTCACGGCTTACATCGTCGGTCACGCCCTCCGCGATAGAGGCAAGAAGGTTCGCCACATCCACATGTGGGATGACTACGACCGCTTTAGGAAGGTTCCAAAGAACGTCCCACAGGAGTGGAGAGAGCATTTAACAAAGCCCGTTCGCGAGGTTCCCGATCCTTGGGGATGCCACGATAGTTATGCGGAGCACTTCATGGAGAAGTTCGAAGGGGAAGTGAGAAAGCTCGGCATCGAGGTGGACTTCCTCCACGCCTACGAGCTTTACAAGAGCGGCGAGTACGCGGAGGAGGTAAAGCTCGCCCTCCAAAGGCGCGATGAGATCAAGGCGGTTCTCGACAAGTACCGCGAGAGGGCCAAGCAGCCGCCGCTCGAGGAGAGCTGGCAGCCGGTGATGATCTACTGCCCGCACTGCAGGAAGGAGGCCGAATTCCACGGATGGGATGGTGAGTGGAAGGTCAAATATCGCTGTGAGCACTGCGGAGAGGAAGGAGAGACCGACATAAGGGAGGGCAACGTCAAGCTTCGCTGGCGCGTTGACTGGCCGATGCGCTGGGCGCACTTCAAGGTTGACTTTGAACCGGCCGGAAAGGACCACTTAGCTGCTGGAAGCTCCTACGATACAGGCAAGGATATCGTGGAGAAGGTCTTTGGCTGGAAGGCCCCCATGACGCTGATGTACGAGTTCGTCGGAATAAAGGGTCAAAAGGGCAAGATGTCGGGAAGTAAAGGCAACGTCATCCTGCTCAGCGACCTCTACGAAGTTTTAGAGCCTGGAATAATCCGCTTCATCTACGCCAAGTCGAGGCCGAACAAAGAACTCAAGATAGACCTCGGCCTCGGACTGCTCAACCTCTACGATGAGTTTGACAAGGTCGAGCGCATCTACTTCGGCCTTGAGCACGCCAAAAAACCTGAGGAAGAAGAGGAACTGAAGAGGACCTACGAGCTTTCGATGCCAAAGGTTCCTGAAAGGCTAGTGGCCCAAGCTCCTTTCCGCTTCCTCGTGACCCTCGTCCAGATGCCGCACCTCAACGAGGAAGGCATCATCAGAATCCTCCAGGATCAGGGCCACGTTCCAGGGGAGCTGAGCAAAGAAGACCTCGAAAGGATTAGGCTCCGCATAAGACTTGCCAAAAACTGGGTCGAGAAATATGCCCCGGATAACGTAAAGTTCAGCCTGCTTGAAAGACCGCCGGAGATCGACCTCCAGCGCGAGGTCAGGGAGGCGATGCTCGAGGTGGCGGAATGGCTCGAGGAGAACGAGAGGTTCAGCGTCGATGAACTCAACAACGTTATATTTGACGCGGCAAAGAAGCGCGGAATCCCGAGCAAGAAGTGGTTCAAGGCACTCTACAACGTCTTCATCGGCAAGGACCGCGGCCCGAGGCTCGCTCCTTTCCTCGCTTCCCTTGACAGGGACTTCGTGGTGAAGAGGCTCCGCCTTGAGACCTGACCGGCAGTCTTTTAACCCCCTCTTCCTTACCCCCATTTTGGGTGCAATCCATGAGGGTTTACAAGGTCAGGATTCTGAGCTTCGAGGACCCCTCTTCTCCCAGAGAGTACCGCTACATGGCGGTCAATGACGACGGAAGGATAGCGGCCCTTTCCAACGAGAGACCCCCGGTTGGGGGCGAACTGGTGGACTACTCTGGGCACCTCATACTTCCGGGCTTCATCGACACCCACATCCACCTGCCGCAGCTCCACGAGAGGGCCATGATAAGCGATTCTCTATTAGAGTGGCTTGAAAGGTACATATTCCCCGCCGAGGAAAAGTTTGCCGACCCGGAATTTGCCCGAGGGGTAAGCCGCGAATTCTTCAGCGGCCTGCTGAGGAACGGAACGACGACCGCGGTGGTGTTCTCCTCTTCCCACAGGGAGGCGACGGAGATAGCCTTCGAGGAAGCCATGAAGAGCGGAATCCGCGTCGTTATCGGCCAGGTTCTCATGGACATGAACGGCCCCGAGGAACTCCTAACAACGCCGGAGAAAGCTGTGGAAGACATCAAGGCCGTTGCCTCTAAGTGGCACGGCTTCGACGGCAGGCTCTTCTACGCGGTAACGCCGCGCTTCGCCGTCAGCTGTACTATGGAGCTTATGAGGGCAGCGGCCGAGGTTGCAAAGGAGATGAACCTCTACATCCAGACCCACCTGTCCGAGCAGATCGGTGAGATCGAGGAGGTCATGAGACTCTTCCCCGAGGCCGAATCCTACACCGACGTTTACCGCAGGGCGGGTCTTCTCGGGGAGAGGACGATAGTGGCCCACGCCATCCACCTGAGCGACCGCGAGAGGAGGATTTTAGCCAAGACAGGAACCAGGATAGCCCACTGCCCGTCCTCCAACTTCTTCCTCCACAGCGGCGTCATGGACCTCAAAGCGCAGGAGAGGGCCGGTTTAATCGTTTCCCTCGGCTCCGACGTGGGGGCCGGGCCTTTCCTCTCGATGCTCGAAGTCCTGAGGGACGCCTACTACGCCAACGTGATGAACCCCTTCAAGGCCTTCCACCTGCTGACCATGGGCGGCGCGAGGGCGCTGGGCATGGAGGAGAGAATAGGGAGCCTGGAGGTCGGTAAGGAGGCCGACTTCGTCGTTCTGAATCCAGAACCTCTGGCGGGGGTCGATGAGGACCTGGAAGTTCTCCTGTCAAGGCTCATGATACTGGGCGACGAGAGAAACGTCAGCGCCACCTACGTGCGCGGGAAGAAGCTCTGGGGGCACTGAGCTTTTCTTTTCACTTCTTCGGAACGTAGACCTGGAGATAGGTGTGCTCGTTCAGGTTCTCACTGTGAACCTGCCTGAAGTAGAGCTTTGCGAGAAGCCCCACCGCTGTCTTTCCCCAGACGTTGAAGCGCACCCTGAAGCTCTCCTTATCACTCTGGAACTCTATCACGACGGTTTTCTCCTCTTCGTCCGTTAGAACCCTGCTGATCCAGTACTCGGCCCCGACGACGGTTCCGTTCATAAGGACTGAGAGGAGTTCTCTCAGGTCTGTGAACTGGAGTATGAACCTTCCCCCTGGCTTTAGGACCCTCGCCGCCTCGCGGAAGAGCTGGTTCAGCTCCCGCGGCTCAAAGTGGACGAGACTGTCAATAAAGAGCACGTAGTCGAAGCTGTTGTCCTCGAACGGGAGTTCCCTGGCGTCCCCCTTAACGAACTCAACCTTCGAGCGCTTGTCCCTTGCGAACTCCCTGGCCCTCTCGAGCATAGCCTCGCTTGAGTCCAGTCCGACGACCTGAAAGCCGAGGTCTTCGAGGAGAAACGAGAAGCCTCCAGCGCCGCAGGCAAGATCTAAAACCTTTCCCTTTGAGGGCATGTGCTTCATCAGAAGCGGCTCGAGCGTCTCGATCCTCTTCCTGTACTCATCGGAGTATATGTCGCTGTAGGCTTTGAAGACCCCGTAGTACTTCTCGAAGGACATGATAGGGATTTGGTTCCGGAGTTTAAATATTTTCCCGGGCTTAGGTTTTTATTGCCCCGCTCCAACAATAGGCGGTGATGGAGATGGAGTTCAACCTCATAATAACCGGTGTCGGCGGTCAGGGTGGTTTGACGCTCTCGAGGATAGTTGGCAACGCGGCCATGCACGAGGGCTACAACGTAAGAATCGGCGAAACCCTTGGAATGAGCCAGCGCTACGGGAGCGTCCTCAGCTACCTCCGCTTCGGCGAGGAGGTTTATTCCCCGCTCATCGAGGAAGGAGAGGCGAACCTCATGCTCGCCCTCGAACCAGCCGAGGCCTTGAGGAACGCGCGCTTCCTCTCGAAGAAGAGCACCGCGATAATCAACGCCTACCCTATCCACACGGCGACCACTTTAGTCAGCAAGGAGAAGTACCCGGAACTGGACGAGATAAGGGAAGCGATGGGGGAAATCTGCCCCGTCCACATGATGAACTTCCAGAGGGATGCGGATAAGATAAACCCGAGAACGCTTGGCGTTCTGATGCTCGGCTACGCCTTCGGCAAAGGCTTGATTCCGCTTAAGAAGGAGAGCATCCTGGAGGGAATCAAGGAGACCCTCCGCGAGAGGTTCTGGGAGGTCAACTTCAAGGCATTCGAGAGGGGAATCGAGCTTTCGCGCGGGGATTCCCTTTGATCGCCCCCTACCCTTTCTCCCTGAAGAATGCGTAGAATATCGCCGTCGCGACGACGTACAGCAGAGCCGTCGCGTAGAAGGGGTAGCCCAGCGAGGTGGCGAAGAGCAGTCCCCCAACGTAGTTCCCGCCGCCCCTCATGAACGTCGAAAAGGCCCTCCTTATTCCGGCGGCGGTTGCCTTCTCCTCGGTCGAGAAGAAGCCCATCATGAAGGAGTCGTTTATGGGCCAGACTATGTTCATCAGTATCGAGCGGAGCACGTAGAGGAAGGCCGCCAGCAGGAAGGTTTCTATCGACGGGAATATCGCGAAGAGAAAAGCGGCGGTGCTCTGGAAGGAAGTTATGACCTTAACCGGCCCTATCCTGTTCACCAGCCTCGGCAGGCCGAAGGAGCCAAGCCCCATCGCCAGCTGCTGGAAGAAGAATATCCAGCTTATCGCCGCGAGCGTCTGGCCGAAGCGCAGATTGAAATAGAGGCTCATGTAGGGTATCGTTATCCCGGCCCCAAATCCTATGAGCGCGCTCGGGAGCGAGAACTTGAGTATCTTGACGACCAGCTCGCGGTTCCAGTTTATGCGCGGGTTCTTGACCGGGACGTCGCTTATCATCAGCAACGCCGGGATCACGAGGGCGAACTGCAGGAGGGCGAGCGAGATGACCAGCCTGTAGGCTATCCCCTCGGAGATGCCGAGCCCCTCGAAGAAGCCCGGGGCAAAGCCTGCAACGAGAACCCCTGCGGCGTTGAATATTGTTCCCAGTCCGAAGCTTATCGAGAAGGCGTGGTGGCGTTTCTCCTCCCCAACCTCCTCACTGAGGAGTGCCGTGAAGTTCGGCTGCCTCAGCCCCATGTTCACCCCAACGAGAAAGAAGCCGAGGGCGAGGACGTAGGTGTTAATAGCTGCCACCTGCAGGAGCCTCCCGGCGAGGCCGAGGAGGGCGCTCAGGAGGAGGGTCTTTCGATAGCCAATCCTGAGCGATATCTGTCCTGCAAGGAGGAAGAAAAGGCCGCCCGTGAATGTCTGGATCGAGAAGAACGTCCCCATCGCGGACATGCCGTAGCCGAGTGCCCTCAGGTAGAAGGGCATTATGAACACCGAGAACTGGAGGAAGAGCTGGCCCACCGCGTTGGCCAGAATGAGTATCCTCGCATCCCTCCCGTATCCGGCGAACATGCTGAAACGTTTCTCATAGCGTTTATAAGCCTATCGAAATGAGACTTTTTATCCGGTCAGAGGTATATATCCGCGGTGGTATCTATGGAGTTCCGGAAAATCCAATTTACCGGAAGAAGCTCATACATAATCTCCCTCCCCAAAAAGTGGGTTCGCGAGCATAACCTTGCCCAGGGTGATGTTGTACCGCTTTCTATAAACCCTGACGGCAGTATAACCATCTTTCCTAAGGAACCCAGAGAGGTCAGCGAGAGAAAGGTTCTAACGATCTCCCGCAGGTTCTCACCGGACATGGCGGTGCGCCTTGCAATCTCGGCCTACATTCAGGGCTACGACGTTCTCGAGGTAGTCTTCACCGAGGAGATGCCCATCTACAAGGTGAAGGTAAGGAAGGTCCTTCAGAGCCTCCCAGGCGTCGAGATAATCCTGGACGAGCCGCAGCGGATAGTGGCCAAGAGCCTCCTCGACGAGGACGAGATAAACATCTCCGAACTCCTCGGGAGGATACGCTCCCTCATAGTGTCCATGCTCGGCGACCTCGAACTCCTCATCTCCTCGCCTGGGGACGGAGAAATCCTGAGGGACATAACGGATCTTGAAAACGAACTCGACCGCTTCTACTTCCTGATAATCCGTGCCGTCAACAGATTATTGAGCAAGCGCAGCGTGACCGAGGGGAGCGGAGTAATCCGCAGGACCTTTGACATGCTGGGCATACTCTTCATCGTCCGGAACATCGAGAGGATAGGCGACCACATAACCCGCATAGCCGAGAACCCGAGCGAGATAAACGTGCCATACCTCAAGGAGAAGTTCGTTGAGATGATGGCCCAGATAGAGGAGCGCGACCTGGGCAAAATCGACAGGCTGATGCTGGAACTCAAGAAAGAAATACGCTCCATCGACTACCGTCAGTCAATAGCTCTCGAGAGCTACCGCAGGATCCTCGAGTATCTCGAGAACATCGGCGAGACGATAATCAACATGGCCCTGAGCTGATTTTGCCTTTATCTTTCCGTTTCCATAAGCCTTTTAACCGTTCGAGCCTTCTTTTCTCCGGTGGTTTCCATGGTCGCGATCATAGTCCACGGCGGTGCCGGGACGATTAAAAAGGAGGAGCGCATTCCAAAGGTTCTGGAGGGCGTTAGAGAGGCCGTCTTAGCTGGCTGGAAGGAACTGAAGCGCGGCTCCGCCCTTGATGCCGTTGAGGAAGCGGTTAAATCCCTCGAGGACAACCCGGTCTTCAACGCCGGGACCGGGAGCGTTCTAACGCTCGACGGCAGGGTCGAGATGGACGCGGCAATAATGCGCGGCAGAACTCTAGAGGCGGGCGCCGTCGCTGGAATCTGGGGTGTTAAAAACCCCATAAGCGTCGCAAGAAAGGTCATGGAGAAGACGGACCACGTCCTTCTGAGCGGCGAAGGAGCCGTGAAGTTCGCCCGTCTTCTCGGCTTCGAGGAGTACAGCCCCGTAACCGACGAGAGGCTGAAGCAGTGGGAAGAACTCAGGAAGAAGCTGATCGAAAAGGGCGAAACCAGGCACTGGAAGAAGCTCAACGAGCTGATAAAGGAGTATCCCGAGGTTCTTAGGAGCACGGTCGGAGCGGTGGCCTTCGACGGCGAGGAGGTGGTTGCCGGAACCTCAACCGGCGGCGTCTTCCTCAAGATGTTCGGCAGGGTTGGGGACACACCGATAATCGGCGGCGGAACATACGCCAATGAGGTTGCTGGAGCCTCCTGCACGGGTCTCGGAGAGGTCGCCATAAAGCTGGCTCTGGCGAAGAGCGCCACCGACTTCGTGAGGCTGGGCATGGACGCCGGGGCCGCGAGCGAAGCGGCAATAAGCCTCGCGACCAAATACTTCGGGAAAGACACGATGGGCATCATAATGGTTGATTCCCGCGAAAACGTCGGCTTCGCCAAGAACACCAAACACATGAGCCACGCCTTTATGAAGGACGGCATGGACGAACCGGAGGTTGGGGTTTAGTGGAGAGAACCTTTCGGAACATCTGGCTCCTCAATCTATCGACCTTCTTTTTCTTCCTCGGCATAAGCTCGGTTAGCCCCATCGTTTCCCCATTCTCCATAACCCTCGGTGCCAGTCCGTTCCTTGTCGGTCTTCTCGCAGGGATAACATCCGTCCTCTCCCTGGTTTCGAAGCCCATGGGCGGACTCATCGGGGACAGGGGCTACAGGCTCGAGGCCATGATCCTCGGAAACCTCCTGAGCCTCGTTTCCGGCGTTCTTTACGTTGCCTCGGCTTTAACGGGCAGCATCTGGCTCTTCGCCTTCACGAGGGCTTTACACGGCTTCTCGATGGGTATCTTTTTCCCCTCGAGCCTCTCGACGGCAGTTGACCTCGCCCCCGTTGGAAGGGTCGGCGAGACCCTCGGCTGGCGCGGCATGATGTTCTCCCTCGGCAACATCGTCGGCCCCGCCCTCGGCGGCTACGCCTCCGACTACCTCGGCTTTTCCGGTGCCTTTGCCCTCGTTGCCGTATTCTCCGCAATTGGTGCACTTTTCGTGGTTCCTGTGAGAAGGGACGTTGGAAAAATTTTCGTTTCAACCGGGAGAGAAGAGAAGGCCGACTACTCCGAACTCCTGAGACCGTACTTCGTGGCGGCATCGATAGCCCTCCTGTTCTTCTCGGCCTCATATGCCGGCGTGACCACCTTCCTCCCTGCCCTCTACAAGGAGCTTTCCTATCCCCAGAGGGTCTTCGGAACGTACATGATGGTTATAGGGATAGCGAGCTTCGTCACCAGGTTGATTGGGGGCAGGAGTGCTGACAGAATGGGGCCTGTACCCGTCTCCGCAGCGGGCCTGATGACGGTCATAGCCGGCTACCTGGTTCTCCTCCGCTTTACAACCCCTCCGGCTTCATACGCGAGCGCGGTTCTCATCGGTGCCGGCTTCGGTCTTGCCGTCCCAGCGATGCAGCTCATGGCCCTCGGGAACCTGCCCCAGAGGATAAGGACGATGGGTTCCAGCGTCTACACGATGTTCTTTGACCTCGGGACCATGGGGGGCCAGTTCGCCCTCGGATATGCCGCGGGACTGCTGGGCTACGAGGGAATCCTGGAGTTTCTGCCTGCCCTGGCTGGGATAGCCCTTTTAACCGTGGCCCTGCCACTCCTCTGGAGGGATGGAAATGGCTGAACTCATAAGGGTCTCCTATGGAACGGCGGTTGCAATGGGCCTAAAGAAGGGAAAGATGCTCGCCAGGCCGACCACAGCTTACCTCATGACCTACTGGCCGGGCCACTGCAGGAACAACTGCGCCTTCTGCGTTCAGGCGAGGGAAAGCAGAGCCGACCTGGAAAAGCTTTCCCGCATCACCTGGCCGGCCTTCGAGCTTGGGGAGGTTTTGGATGCACTACCGAAGGGGAACTTCTCCCGGATCTGCCTCCAGACGATAGACTACCCGGGAATGGTGGAGGACGTCTTGGATCTCCTTGAGGCCTTTGCTCCCTTTAACCTCCCGGTCTCGGTCTCGATAACGCCCGTTGAAAAGAGAACGCTGGAGGAGTTCAAAAAGAGGGGCGTTGACTACATCGGGGTGGGTCTAGATGCCGCGAGCGAGCGGGTTTACGGAGAAGTCAAGGACTCCCTCTATTCCTGGGATGAGATGTGGACCTTTACCCGGGACGTCATCGATGTCTTCGGCCCCGGAAAGGCCTTCGTCCACCTCATAGTGGGCCTCGGTGAGACAGACGGGGAGATGGTCGAGACGATGGCGAAGGTCTATGACCTGAACGCCGAGGTTTCCCTCTTCGCGTTCACCCCAGTTAAGGGAACGCGCCTTGAGAACGCCAGACCGCCGTCCCTCGAGCGCTACCGCAGGATACAACTGGCAAGGTATCTCCTTGAGGCTGGCCTCGCATCCATAGAGAACTTCACCTTTGATAACAACGGCAACCTCACCGGCTTTGGAATTCCAAAGGAGGAGATTGTGGAGCTGGTTCCGCCCGAGGTCTTCTCTACCCACGGTTGCCCCGGCTGCAACAGGCCCTACTACAACGAGAGGCCGAGAAAGGAGCCTTACAACTTCCCGGTGAGGCCGGAAAAAGAGTACGTGAGGAGGGTAATCGGGGCTATCCTGTAATGGCTTCGATAACCTCCCTGAACTCCTCCGGCACGGAGTCGGCGTTTACCTTCGCTCCCCCCGCGATTTTAATGAGGGCTGTGGTGAATTCGTGGAGTGCTCCATCATCCTTTATCAGCGCCAAAGTCGGCTCCATGTTCTCGGCCAGCTCCCGAAGGCGGTTCTCGCTCTTCAGTATGGCCAGTATGTCGCCCAGCCGCCTTATCCCGAGCTTCCTGAGTTCGCCGTTCGGTGCGCGGTAGATTCCCCTGATGGCGCACTTAACGGCCCCGCGGTAGTTGTCCTCCTGAATGAACACCTCCGCCATCCTGAAGCAGGCTTCAAAGTAGAGTTCAGGCTCGGCTTCACGTGTTATGTCCATGATGTCGTCGAGCTTCCTCTTGGCTGTTTCAAGATCGCGCCTGTTCTCAGCCAGCAGAGCCTCTCTAAAGAGTTCAAGCGCCCTTTCTCTCGCATCCATCTCACTCACCCCTGCTCTCGCGCCAGGCTTCCTCAAAGGCGGGCCAAACTTCCTCAAACTCCCTCTCAACACGCCACTTTCTCCGGAAGGCGTTGAGGAGAACGGTTAAATCCCTCCTCAGGAGTTCGTGGCTCTCGGGTTTGTCAGTGGTAACGTACTGCGCCCAGTCTATTATAAGAACTTCCCCCTCGTCGGTCAGGACCACGTTGAACTCGCTCATGTCGGAGTGAACTATTCCAAAGCGGACTATCTTCAGGTACTCGTCAAGAACCTTGGACAGTATCTCATCCGCCTCTTCCCTCGTCAGGTCCCTGTCCCTCAGGTCGGCAAGCTCGGTACCGTTTATGAACTCCATCACCACGACGTGCCTGTTCCACGCTATCGGCCTCGGCACCCTCGCTACCGGACTGAGAAGCGTTAGAGCCTCGTGCTCCTTTTTCGCTATGAGTCTCGACACATAGAGCCAGCTCGTGTGGCGCTTGTCTTGGAAGACGTGGCCATGATAGCCGGCCTTCCTCGAAGCGGTTCTCCCGCCTATGCGGTTGAACTTGACTGCGACCTTCTCGCCCGAGGGAGTCACCCCAACGTAGACGTCGGCGTCCTTTCCAACTCCTATCTGGGCGGTGCTTATCGCCTCTATGACGCCCTTCTTCGAGAGCGCCCTTATTGCAAGCGCATCGTAGCCGTGTATCGTGAGCTGGTAGCCGATGTAACCCATGTCGCTCCTCCTCACGACGAGCCCCCAGTCGTCGAGCTTGCCGAGCTTGAAGGAGGCTGTCTCTACATCCACCCTGGAAAAGCGCGCTATCTCCTCGAGGGGCACCCATTTGTAGCGGCGCATGTTCAGCTCTACCCCCCTCAGTATGCGAAAGTCGAGGTCCCTGAGGCTGGGGTAAGCGTCGAGAGCGAGTAGCTTGCTCACCATCTTCTCTCACGGGGTTTGCTAACTCCCGGGATTTATAAACCTAGTTGCCCTGCGACAGACTTTTAAACGCTCAGCTTTCAGTCGAATACATGAGGAAGAGGCTTCTCCTCCTGCTCAGCCTCGGCTGGATATTCAACTACGCCCACAGGATGGCTATTCCGCCGCTGATACCGATGATAAAGGCAGAGCTTGGAATAAACAACGCCGAAGCAGGGCTACTAATGACGGCGCTCCTCCTCCCCTACGCCATCGTCCAGGTTCCCTCCGGCTACCTCGGGGACCGACTCGGTAGAAAGCGCCTCCTCGTGATGAGCATCACCGGTTATTCCCTCTCCTCTGCCCTCATACTCTTCACCCGAGGGTACTGGCAGCTCTTGGCCGTCAGGGCGCTCTACGGTATCTTCTCCGGCTTCTACTACGCCCCCGCGACGGCCCTAATAAGCGACGTCTACCGCAAGAGGAAGGGCTCCGCCCTCGGAGTTTTCATGGTCGGCCCGCCGGTGGGAACCGGAATAGCGCCCCTCATCGTCGTCCCCATAGCCCTCCATCTCCAGTGGCGCTACGCCTTCGTGATTCTCTCCGCAATGAGTCTGGCCGTCGGCCTCGCGCTTGTTTTCGCGGTTCGCGGGGAGGTCTCAAAACCGGCGAGGCATCGTTCTCCATTCCCCGGCATGCGTTCCTCCTCAGCTTTGCCAACTTCGTGGTTTTAGCTGCCTTCTTCGGCCTGCTGACGTTCCTCGTATCATTCCTCGTTAGCTCGGGCCTCTCCCTAGGGGAAGCCTCTGCGCTGTTCTCCCTACTCTCGGTGATTGGAATCGCCGGCTCCCTCCTCGGTGGCGGCCTCTACGACCGGATTGGGAGAAAGAGCATATCGGTTGTCTTCGGCCTCAACGCCCTCCTCACTCTACTGCTCTCTCTAACCGCATCTCCCTGGGTTGTGGTTTCCCTCGGCCTGACATTCTACTCAGTTGGGGCCATAGTTACCGCCTACACCTCCGAGAAGGCCTCCCCTGAGAACCTCGGCTCGGTAATGGGCTTTGTGAACATGGTGGGCTTCTTCGGAGCAACGGTCGGCCCCTACCTCCTCGGCCTTCTCATAGATCACCTCGGTTATGAAAAGGCGTTTCTAACTGTTCCGGCGATGTACCTCCTCTCCTGGGGCCTGATAAGACCGGAAGAAATCGAGGAAGGGAGAAAGGAAAAACCTGGCGGCGAAATCAGCCGTACATGACCTCGTGCATCGCTATCTGCTGTGCCAGTCTCTGCTCCGCTCCAAAGACCTTCTCTATTGCCCTGAGGAAGTCATCCTGCGTGACGTGCTCGCGCCTGGCCCTGATGGCAAACATTCCCGCCTCGGTCGCTATTGCCTTCAGGTCGGCTCCGCTCGCTCCCTCCGTCATCTCCGCTATGACGCGCAGGTCGACGTCCCTGAGGTTCATCTTCCTCGTGTGGACTTTGAGTATCTCCAGCCTTCCGCGGAAGTCCGGGAGCGGAACCTCTATGAGCCTGTCAAACCTTCCCGGCCTCAGCAGAGCCGGATCGAGGATGTCCGGTCTGTTGGTGGCGGCTATGACCTTCACGTTTCCGCGCGGGTCGAAGCCGTCCATCTCAGCGAGGAGCTGCATGAGGGTCCTGTTGACCTCCCTCTCGCCGCCGGTGGTTTCGTCCATCCTTTTCGCTCCAACCGCGTCTATCTCGTCGATGAATACTATCGTTGGAGCTTTCTCCTTGGCCAGCTCGAAAAGCTCGTGGACAAGCCTTGCCCCCTCACCTATGAACTTCCTGACGAGTTCGCTGCCTACGACGCGGATGAAGGTGGCGTTGGCCTCGTTCGCTATGGCCTTGGCCATGAGCGTCTTACCGCAGCCGGGCGGGCCGTAAAGAAGGACCCCCTTCGGAGGCTCGATTCCAACCTTTTCAAACAGCTCGGGGTGCCTGAGCGGAAGCTCTACCGCCTCCCTAAGTTCCTGGAGCTGCTTGTCAAGGCCGCCTATATCCTTGTAGGTAACCTTCGGCCTCTCGATGACCTCGAATCCGAGGACCCTCGGATCCTTCTCGCTCGGAAGGAGTTCCACGACCGCCATCGTCCTCTGGTCAAGGGCTACCCTTGATCCTGGCTTGAGTTTGTCGCGCTCTATCCACGGGGCAATTCTAACGACGAAGCGCGGCCCGTTGAAGTTCTGAACTATGGCCCTATCGTCATCCAAGACCTCGAGCAACGTCCCTGCGAAGGCCGGCGGCTGCTTTAGGCGTGACATCTCCATCCTGACGCGCGACAGTTCCCGCTCCAGCCTCTCCTTGTCGGCCTCTAATGTTCTCACCTGGAGTTCAAGCTGTCTTATCCTTCTCTTCAGGTACGTGATGTAATCATCGTAATCGTCCGATGGCTTTGCGCCTATGTTCTCGGCACTCATTTCTCTCACCTCTCCCTATAGTACTCCGCGCGGGGCTTTTTAACTCTATTGTCATTGGCCATTCCTCATCCCGTTGCCAAATTTCCGCTCCTTTAGAACTTTTTTAAAGGGTAATCCATTCGGAGTTTACTTTCCGAAATTCTTATTAACCCGAAAATCGGAGTTTAAGGGTGGTCTACTTAGGGGTGGGTTACAATGAGGGTGGAAATCAAGTTCAGACCTGTAGAGGGAGACACCATCCTTCCCTTCAACTACAACTATGATGTTTACAATCAGTTGCTCGGTAAGATTGCACTCGTTTCTCCTGAGATCGCCCACGAGGCTGAGGTCAACCACGTTGACTACTTCACCTTCTCGAGGATTATGGTTCGCAAGAGGGAGCTTCTGCCTGACAAGGGCATAAAGGTTCTCTCCGATGACGTCTCCCTTTACATCTCATCCTCCTCAACGGAGCTGATAAAGGCCGTCGTCGAGGGATTCATCGACAGCCCGACCCTCCAGATTGGCGATGCATCCTTTATCGCCGAGGACGTTAAAATCCTTAAGGAACCCAACCTTGGGAGAAAAGCCCTCTTCTCGACGCTCAGTCCCATAATGGTGCGCACAGTCAAGCTCAGCGGCGACAGGATGAAGATATGGGACCTCTACCCCAACGAGGATGCCTTCTTCGACAAGCTCCGCAAGGTAATGCTCATGCGCTACTCGGCAATAATGGGGTCTATGCCCGAGGAGAAGGACTTCTCCATAGACGTCATCAAGTTCAAGCCCGTCAGGATACTCGTCAAGGACACCTACTACCGCGGCTCTCTCATGATATTCCGCTACACTGGCTCGGAGGAGATCGCGAGGTTCGGCTACGAAAACGGCTTCGGCGAAAAGACACGCTACGGCTTTGGGATGGTCAAAGTGATAGATGAAGAGCAAGGACGAGAAGCCCGAGAATGAACTCTATTCCCCAGACTACTGCCACGAGCTTCGGCTCGTTCACCCTCACTTTTCTCATGATGATTCCCAGAAAGCTCGGGTAGGGTGGTGCCTGAAGCGTCCCGTCCGGCAAAACTGTCGTTCTCCCGTGCTTCCTAACTCCAAAGCGAACGCTCAGAGCCTTTATCGTGAAATCGAGGAAGTGCGGGATGAGAAGTATGGCCGCGTAGACTTCCACCTTCCCTATTATTCCCACAAGGCCTATCAGCGCCCCCATGCTCAGAGTACCTGTATCGCCTGGGAAGACCCTCGCAGGGTATTTGTTCCACCAGAGGAAGCCAAGGGCCGCGCCCAACCCCGTTAGTGCCACTATCCTCGCCGGGCCGTCGGTTATCGCCGCCAGAAAACCCAGCGCTATTGCCGAGGTGCCTACCTCAAGGCCGTTGAAGCCAGCCAGTAGATTGACTAGGTTGGCCGAGCCAACGACGAAGAGGAGGGCGAAGAGGGGGTAGAGAACCCCAAGGTTCAGGGTGTAGCCGAAGACGTCAACCTCAGGTGAGACGTCAAGGAAAGCCACTGGAACCGCCACGAGGAGCGAGAGGAGAACCTTATGCGACTGTCTGAGCGCCACGAGGTCGTCTATTATCCCAACCAGCCCGAAGAGGAGGAAGACCGCAAGTACCTTGGACACCTCTGAGTCCGCGAAGGGGAGCAGAGCGACGGCAAGGCTAATGAGTATCGCCAGGCCCCCCATCTCCGCAACTTCCGGCTTCTCGGGCTTGTGGATATCCCTGCCTGTGATTCCAGCCCTCTTCATTTCCATCGCAACGTAAGGGGTCAGGATGAACGTTAGGGTTAAACCTATAAGCGGAGCGAGCGCTATCATATTGGACACCCTTCCCCCCTACGAATCCGGGAAAATAAACCCTTCGGTGGACAAAATGGACATTCAGTTAGTTGTCTTCGACCTCGACGGAACCCTGATAGGCGCACCGGAGCCGTTCTCAACCCTCAAGGAGAAGCTGAGGAGGCGCCTTTTGGAGATGGGCATACCCAACGAGGCTCTCGGTGACCTGACCCCAATGTACGAAACGCTGAAGCGTGTTTCAAAGGAGCTGGAGGTTGATTTCAACGAACTCTACAGACACATGGTCGAACTCGAAAGCGAGCGCATGGGGGAGAGCTTTCTCTTCGATGGCGTTGTAGAGGCTCTCGAACTCCTCCGTGAAAGGGGAGTTAAGCTCGCGGTCATGACCCGGAGTTCGAGGAGAGCCGCCATTAAAGCCCTGGAGATGCACGGGATAAAGAACTACTTTGAGGTCGTGTCGACGAGGGACGACGTTCCCGTTGAGGCGCTGAAGCCCGAGCCGGGACAGCTGCGAGCGATAATTGAGTCGCTCGGCGTGGAACCCACGAAGACCCTCGTCGTCGGCGACCACGGCTACGACATCCTTCCAGCGAAAAAACTCGGCGCCCTCTCCGTCATGATCACCTCCCACGACTCAGGCAGGATGAGCTTCTCCATCGACGCCGAGCCGGATTTTGAGGTTCCAACCATGGTGGAGTTCAGGAATTTAATAGAGAACCTTCTGGACACCTACGTCGTTGTCCCAGCCTACAACGAGGAGCGAACCATAGGGGGCGTTCTCGTAGACCTGCTCCGCCGCTTTAAGCGGAATGAGATAATCGTCGTCAACGACGGCTCCAGGGACGGGACGAAAGAGATAGCGCGCTCCTACGGTGTCCACGTGTTGACCCATCTCGTCAACCGCGGTCTGGGCGGCGCGCTGGGAACCGGTCTCGCATATGCCCTCAGGAGAAACGCGAGGCTGATCCTCACCTTCGACGCCGACGGCCAGCACCTGGTGAGCGACGCACTCCGCGTCATGAAGCCCGTGGCAGAGGGAAAGGCCGACTTCGCGGTTGGCTCCCGCCTGAAGGGCGATACGAGCGAGATGCCCTTCGTAAAGAAGTTCGGCAACTTCGTTCTTGACAGCATAACGGCCCTTTTCGCAGGCAAATACGTCAGCGACAGCCAGAGCGGGCTTAGGTGCTTTAACCATGACTGTGCCTCAAGGATTAGGATAACCTGCGACCGCTACGCCGTCTCGAGCGAGATAATCATCGAGGCAGCAAAGAACGGGTGCAGAATCGTTGAAGTGCCGATAAAGGCTGTTTACACTGAGTACTCAATGAAGAAGGGGACCAATGTTCTCGAGGGTGTTAAAATCGCTCTCAACCTGCTGTTTGACAAGCTGAGGTGATGGGTATGTATGTTGTTCAGTACCTGGCCATAACCATCGTCTTTGTATTGATGGTTTATGTATTGGGCAGATACGGCAAAAGGGAGTTCGAGTGGGGCGACTTCCTCTTCTGGGAGGCGATTTTAGCTGGCCTGTTAATAGTGTCTATATTTCCCGTAGAGATAGCCATCGAGATAAAGAACCTCCTCGGACTAGGCAGGGGCCTAGATGCCCTGTTCGTGATATCCATAGGGCTTGCATACCTTATCATTTTCAAGGTCTACCTTACCGTCGATAAGACCGAGCGGGAGATAACTGAGCTGACGAGGGAAGTGGCCATAGAACTTGAGGAGATAAACCAGAGGCTCAGTGAGATAGAGCGCTCCATAAAAGAGGGGAAAACGGGGTAATCACTCCACGAACTCTCCAAAAAGCTCCTCGAGGAAGAGCCTGACGCGCTTCTTGGGGAGCCGGAACTGTCTTATCTTCACTATCCCCTTTTCCTGGGCCTCCCTGAGGAGTATCTCAGTTGCTTCATTCGGGTAGATCTCCTCGTAGACTATCTCCTTTATGCCAGCGTTAACGACGAGCTTGAAGCATGTGTCGCAGGGGAAGTGGGTGACGTAGAGGGTAGCGCCTTCAAGACTTATGCCCTTTCGAGCGGCCATCGCTATGACGTTCTGCTCCGCATGGACTGCCCTGTGGCAGTGGCCGTCAACGATGAGGCAGCCGACGTCAATACAGTGGTCCATTCCCCTCGGCGCCCCGTTGTAGCCCGTCGCCAGAATGTAGCCATCTTTGACTGCCACAGCTCCAACCCTGAGGCGCGGGCATGTTGCCCTCAGAGAGACTAACTTTGCTATGAGCATGAAGTACTCGTCCTTCGTTGGCCTGACCCGTTTTATCCTCTCCGCCTTCTCCTCGTCTAGCACTATCTCTACTCCCATATCCATCACTGAATGCGGTTCTTAATCATGCGGTTGCCGTTGATCTCGATTATTATGCGGAGAACGCGCTCGTCGTAGCTTGGGTGGGTCTCGATTATCGGGGGTCTCTGCTTTGGTTTCCTCTCTATGGTAGGCTCGATGCTGGGCACGGCGTTCGATCTCATGCCAGTGCGGAGGTCCTCGTAGTACTTCAGCTCTTCAAGTGCACGCTTGAGGCTCATTGGAGTCTCAAGCAACCTGAGAGCGGTTTCGTCCGCTGCGAACTCCCTATCCTTGTGGAACCTGGCCCATGAAAGCTCGTAGAGTCCCGCAAGCGCCAGAGCGGATATGCTCAGGGCGGCGTTCCTCGTCAGCACCATTAGGAAGAGGGTAAAGGCGAGCATAAGGTATTTTCCGCAGGCGAGGAGCGGGAAGGTCTTAGTATCCCCGTTCTTTATGTGGCCAATCTCGTGGGCCGCAACGGCCAGTATCTCCTCCTGGGCGAGTACTTCGAACAGCCCCAAGGATAGCACCACCGTGTTTTTGAAGGAGTAGGCCGTTGGTATGTAGTCATCGAGAAGGTAGACCCTGGGCATCGGTATGTTTGCTTTTTTTGCCATCTCGGCTATACCATCGTAGAGCCAGGGCATCTCAGCCCGCTGGAGGGGAATGTAGCGTCCCTTAATATCGCGGAGGGAGGCCCAAGCGTAGAATAACATGACCGCCCCGAAGGCCGCCAGCGATACCTTGAGGCCGAGCTGGGCCAGTGCAATAACTGCAAGGAGGGCTTCGAGGAGCACGATGAGGAACAGCATCGTCATCACTTCTTGATTTTGGAGAGGTAGGCGTAGGTTGCCTCCCTGAAGTTGGACATGAGGGCATCGAGGATGCTCTGAACCACTTTCTCCTCGAACTCTTCCCGGGTGGAGGTGATGCTGTACACGTACCTCATCCCGCCCCTGCCGGTCTCGACACTTCTCTCAAGAAGTCCTCGCTCACAGAGCCTGTTCATGAGGATGCTTATCGTAGAGCGCCGTATGTCGGGGTGCTTCTGCCTCATGACCTCGTAGACCTGTCCCGCTGTGGCGACTTTAACCTTCCACATGTGCTCCATGATTTCGGCTTCGAGAGGGGGCAGGACCGCTTTTATGCCGTCTTCCGTGAGCTTGAACTCGTGAGGTTTCATACTCATCCCCCATGTTTATTTCGGTTTCAGTGCTAAAAAGGTTTTGGAAGTCTGCTGCCCCTACTGCGCCCACCTAACCTTCAGGCTGTCCTTCTTCACCTTGTTGAACTCATCAACCAGGGCTTTTCCTATCCTTTCCATGAAGCCCTCGACGTCGGTGATGCCGAGTTCCTTGAGGCCGATGGCATCGACGCCCGCGGGGATTCCCTTGGCCTCGACGTTTATTCCGATGTGAATTTTGACGCTGACGGGCGAAACCGTGGCTATTGAAATGCTGAGCTTCCTGCCGTCCACATAGATGTCGTCGCCCTTCCGGGTGGTTTTAACCCCATATTCAGCCAGAACCTCGCAGAGTTTAGCTATGAAGAGCTTCTGGAGCGTTGAGGCAAAGAGGGTGTTAACAAGGTCGAAGACCTCGATTATGTAGTGCACCATGTCGTCGCTCTTTATCTCCTTGCTCCCGCGCAGGTCCTCGATGTCGATCATCTCCTCGACCTTAACGTCGCACTTCCCGCGGAAGACGACAAGAGAGTTGCCAAGGATTCCGAAGTTCCTGTAGGCCCAGTGGCTCTGGATCGCCGAGCCGTCGTAATCGATGCGCCTGTCCTTAACGACCAGCAGTTCCATCGCGATCACCCCATCTCTCAAGGAGTTCTCTCAGTTCTTCAAAAGACTTTACATCGACCCACATGTGGACAAAATCAACCTCTGGTAGGGTCATCTTGATATCATCGACGTGAATGTCCCTGTCGTTCACATAGATGACGTCCTCCATATTGTACCCAATGGACGCGAGTTCCTCAAGGGTTCGCATTATCATGTCGGCCTTGTTGGGATGCCCCTCGATCTTCGGGAACAGGAAGTAGTCCCAGAGGCCGAAGCCCTCAAGGATGGGCCTAACCCTCTCCTCAACGTTCCAGCTGGCTATCGTGAGCAGGAAGCGTCCGCTAGCCCACTCAAGGAACTCGCGGACACCGGGGAAGAGGCACAGCCGCTCACCAAAGGCATCGA
The DNA here is from genome assembly GCA_027023165.1 of Thermococcus sp. The sequence goes on from JALVWX010000217.1 coordinate 26,689, forward strand.
CCACACAGTCACCGTGGAACTCGTATGGGGGGACTAAGCGAGATGCGTCCTCGTGATCCCACAGCGTTCCGTCAAGGTCAAGCACGAGGAGGCGCATGGTCACCACAAGAAAAGCTCCGCTGGCGGAGTTTTAACGGTTGCGGATGGAAAACACGATTACCAAGTCCGGCTGTTTAGAAGGTGCAAGCATAATCATGCAGAACAGGTGGGATTTAAGGGCCAGGACCGTGCACAGGCCGATTGACCTATCAAATGCCCAGCCCCCCTTTCAGGGGCAGAAACCTCGGGCTGTTGGGAGCGGCAGACTGAACGGGTCGGTTTCCCTTCCCGCTTACATCCCCGCCCCATCAAACGGGTCTTCTTCCCGAGCCCTCGTCCCAGGCAAAGGACCGGTCGCCCGAC
>JALVWX010000218.1 GCA_027023165.1 Thermococcus sp.
ATCGCGGTGAGCTTGAGGTACCAGTAAACGCCCTGCTTCGAGCGGACGTAGCGGACGTTTTTAACCTCCAGCTCTATCCTCGTGCCGCGCCAGCCCTTCGGGTTCGGGTGCTTCTCCTTTCTAACGATTTTACCCTCGTTTTTATCGACGTCGATTTTAACCCATGCCTCGATTATCTCCTCGCCACCGGTCGATGTTATGACTCGCGTGGCCTTTCCGCTCGTTATCTGGGCGAACATGACGGCACCGCTTATACCGATACCCTGCTGGCCCCTGCTCTGGATGTTCCTGTGGGCCTTTGTTCCTGCGAGCATCTTTCCAAAAACGTGGGTTATGTACTTCTCCGGGATTCCCGGGCCGTTGTCCTCCACGATAACCTTGTAGTGCTCCCTTCCGAGTTCCTCCAGCTCAACGCGGACGTAGGGCAGTATTCCAGCTTCTTCGCACGCATCGAGCGAGTTGGTCACCGCCTCGTGGATAACGGTCGTCAGCGAGCGTATCTTGCCCGTGTAGCCGAGCATCGCCGCGTTTCGCCTGAAGAACTCGCTGACGCTCTGTATCTTAAACTCCTTAAACAGCTGCTTTGCCTCGGCCATTCTCAGTCCTCCAAATACTCTTCGTCTTCAGAGCCTTTGGGATAGTCCCCAACTTCGCCGGCACCACCCTCCAAGGCCTCGTAGTAGTTCGAGCTTTCGAGTTCGAGGTCCTTCTTGCGCCTCTCAAGGTACTTATAGACGACGCCGTGCGGGGAACCTTTGGCAAGCTTCTCTATGGCGGTTTTGGCAACCTCAACCTGAAGGGGGTTGCCGATTATCGCGACGGTCTTCCCGTAAACGCTCACATCTGCACCGCTCATCTCCTCGATTATCTCCCTGGTTCTGCCCTTCCTGCCGATTATCCTGCCCCTGACCCTGGGCAGGGCGTTCTTGTCGTTGCCGATGATTATATCCGTGAGGTTGACCACCTCAAGGGTTTCTCCCTCGTTGAAGAGCCTGAAAGCCCTCTCCGGGGAGAAGCCCCTCCCGATGGCCATGACCACATCGCGGGCCTTCCACACGGCCAGGGGGTCGTCGGTCTTCTCGGTTGAGGTTATGAAGACCTCCCCCGTCTCGCTGTCTATCTCTATCCTCGTCTTCGTGCGCTCCTCTATCTCCCTCTTGGTCTGACCCTTCTTTCCGATGACCACCGCGACGCGCTCCCGGGGTATCCTCAAAAATTCCTCCTGCTCGCCTTCGGCGGCGTAGCTTACCTCCTCCTCCGGTTCCTCCCTGAGGGGGGCACCGTCCTTATCGATCCGCTCGTACTTTTTCAGGAGTCTCTCAAACTCGTCCATGGTCTCACCTCTCAAGAAGCTCGCGGAGCTTCTCATCGTAATCGTCAACGGGAACGCCCTTCCGGGCGAAGTAGTTTATAACGTTCCTCAGATCCCTCTTGAGCAGCTCAACGCTCATGCGGTTCCTCTTAACGGTCGCCTGCGACCAGTCTATGACGACGGGCCTGTCCCAGAG
>JALVWX010000219.1 GCA_027023165.1 Thermococcus sp.
GTTATGCCGTGCGAACCTTCTGTTATCTGGGCCTCGTCCTGTCCAGTGGCGAGGAAGATTGCACCGACGATGTTGCCGAAGTGCGCGTTGAAGCCGTAGGAACCCGCCTGAGCCGAGCCAACGAGGTTTTTGCGGTAGTTGACCTCGGCTATTAGTTCCGGCGTTGTCTTCAGCTTTCTCTCGACTATCTCCCTAGGTATTATCGCCTCCGCTATGACCGTCTTGCCCCTTCCAAGGATGAAGTTGGTCGCGTTCGGCTTCTTGTCAACGCAGAGGTTGCCAGAGAGGGCCAGATACCTCACATCGGGGAACTTCTCTTCGATGACCTTCATTATCTCCTCGCTCGCTATCGTTACCATGTTCATGCCCATCGCGTCGCCGGTTTCGAACTCGAAGCGCAGATAAAGGTTGTTGCCGACTATGAAGGGCTTAACACTCCGGAGCTTCCCGTGTCTGGTAACCTTGCTTACCGCATTCTCCTGGAGATAGTCGATGTTGTTCTTGACCCACTCCGCGACTTCCCTCGCTCTCCTCGCGTCGGGACACTTGAGGAGCGGAGCGCGCGTCATTTTGTCGTCTATGAGCGTCGTTTTTACACCACCAGCTTCCGTTAAAGCGGAGCAACCGCGGTTGACGCTGGCAACGAGTGCACCCTCAGTCGTCGCGAGTGGGATGTAGAACTCGCCTTTTGCGTACTCCCCATTGATTTTGAGCGGTCCAGTAACACCCATAGGTATCTGGACGACGCCAATCATGTTTTCAATGTTCCTGCCGATAACCTGCTCGGGGTCTATCGAGTAGTGACCGATGTGCTCAAGCTTTATTCCCAGCTTCCTCTCAAGGGCCTTCCTCCTTACCTCCGTTGCGGTTCTCTTGTCTGTGTACTTCTCGACCTGATGGAGCTTTATCTCTCCATTAACGACCTTCTCAACGAGCTCCTCAAACTCCATAATGACACCTCCGTGAGAAATCAGCCGAACATCCATTCTTCAAGTACCTTGCCCGTTTCCATGAACGCCAGGGCGGCATCGCTCTTGGGGGCGTACTTCAGAACCGGAATGCCCGCGTTTATCGACTCGGGGACCACGTTGTCAAAGGGCACCCACCCTAGAACCGGAACGTCTAAATCCTCCTCGACGGCGTCTATTATTTTGTCCACAACGTCCTCCGACTCGCGCACCTTGTTCAGAACGACGCCGATGTTCAGGTTGTACCTGTCTCCAAGGGCCTTGAGCTTCTCTATCTCGTTCTTGACCATCGTTTCGAAGGAGTATATCGGAGAGCGCTCTATCTCGACGACTATTATCTGGTAGTTGGCCAGTTCAAAAGTGGGTAAGGTATCAAAGGGTATGCCCGTGGGGGAGTCGACGAAGACTATTCCGAACTTGTACTTCACCCTGTCGAGTATCTCGACAAGCCTCTTGGGAGAAATGCCTAGGACGTCCTGGAGCTGTGTACTCCCGGGCATGACGTGGACGCCGGTCTCGGGGTGCTTGTAAATGGCCCACTCTGGGTCGAGATTGGGATCCTTCAGAAGGGAGTGCACGGTGTACTTAACGGTGTCGAGGGAGAAGTGGAACCCTAGGTTCGGGAGGTAGAGGTCGCCGTCGACGGCCAGCACTCGATACTCTCTCATGGCGAGATAGGTGCTCAGGTTCGCAGTCGTCGTGGTTTTACCTGCGCCCCCCCTCCCTGTCACTACCACTAGCGCCATTCCGCAACCCCCATCATCCAGAAGGAATTATCAAAATTCGTTATAAGGTTTCCGCCCTTTTCGGTAGACCGCCGGCAGGCTGGAGGATTTTCGCAAAAGGTTTATATCGACCCCGTTCAGATAGGGATTGTAAAGCTTAGGAGATGATCGCCATGGCTGAAAAGATGCAGGCCATCATGAAGACCAAGCCCGCCTATGGTGCTGAACTCGTTGAGGTTGACGTTCCGAAGCCCGGACCGGGTGAGGTTCTCATAAAGGTCCTCGCGACTACCATCTGTGGAACCGATCTGCACATCTACGAGTGGAACGAGTGGGCGCAGAGCAGGATAAAGCCGCCCCAGATTATGGGGCATGAGGTTGCGGGTGAGGTCATTGAAGTCGGCCCCGGCGTTGAGGACCTTCAGGTTGGCGACTACATAAGTGCCGAAACTCATATCGTCTGCGGCAAGTGTTACGCCTGCAAGCACAACCGCTACCACGTCTGCCAGAACACGAAGATTTTTGGCGTTGACATGGACGGTGTCTTTGCTCACTACGCCATCGTTCCAGCTAGAAACGCGTGGAAGAACCCGAAGGGGATGAAGCCCGAGCACGCGGCTCTCCAGGAGCCACTTGGAAATGCAGTTGACACCGTTCTCGCCGGCCCGATCGCCGGAAGGAGCACCCTCATAACCGGTGCCGGTCCGCTTGGGCTTCTTGGAATAACCGTTGCCAAGGCCAGCGGCGCCTACCCGGTCATCGTGAGCGAGCCGAGCGATTACAGAAGAGAGCTGGCGAAGAAGGTTGGCGCCGACTACGTCATCAACCCCTTCGAGGAGGACCCGGTCAAGGCTGTGATGGACATAACCGACGGCGCTGGAGTTGAGGTCTTCCTCGAGTTCAGCGGAGCACCGAAGGCCCTCGAGCAGGGCCTGGCCGCCACGACTCCAGGAGGAAGGGTTTCCCTGCTCGGCCTCTTCCCGCGGGACGTTACGCTGGACTTCAACAACCTCATAATCTTCAAGGCACTTGAGATACACGGCATCACCGGAAGGCACCTCTGGGAGACCTGGTACACGGTTTCAAGCCTCATCCAGAGCGGCAAGCTCAACCTCGACCCGATAATCACCCACAAGTACAAGGGCTTCGACAAGTTCGAAGAGGCATTCGAGCTGATGCGCGCGGGCAAGACCGGAAAGGTCGTCTTCTTCCCGCACAAGGGATGAAGGCTTTCTTTTTCTCCCCTCTGTTTCACTTCTGGCGAAGGTGTTAAATATCAAAAGCCCCACCCTTAAATGGGTGTGCGGATGGAAGGGGTAGAGTACATATACGATGAGCACGGGCAGATTAAGGGAGTCATCGTACCACCCGAGCTTTGGGAGAGGCTGAAGGATCGACTTTTCGAGCCTTCCAAGTACAGGGGTATATACCGGAACAAAAAACCTCGAAGAGAGCCTGCGGGAGCTGAGGGGCGAATGGGAGAGGGATTTCTGATAGACACCAACATCCTCATCTACTACCTTGCTGATGCTATACCCCCTGAGGAGCTATCGAAAATTGAAGAAATTCTTCGCGAGAGCTTCAACGTCTCGATAATAACGAAAATAGAGTTCCTAGGCTGGAAAGGGCACATTCCAGAGGGATTCGAAAAGTCCAAGGAATTCATCAGCTTTGCTCATGTAATACCTCTAACCGACGAGATAGCAGACCCCTCCATCGAACTGAGAAGAAAGAAGAAGATAAAACTCCCGGATGCGTTATAGCTGCAACAGCCCTCCGATATGGTCTCACGCTCGTAACGAGGAACGTTGAGGACTTTAAGGGCATAGATAGACTGCAAATCTACAACCCGTTCAAGAGTGTTGATCATAAAAGATAGCCCGTTCCCTTCTGAGGCCCGCAAAATTCACCGCAATTCTCTTAAGTTCTCCCTCTCACTCACACCGGGAGGTGGCATTATGGAGCTAAGCTACCAGGAGAAGCTCACGCTCATAAAGCTCGGCAAGGACAAAAAGCTCAAATTCGAGGAACTCGTCCAAAAGACCGGCCTTGAACAGGTAGCCGTGATGAGGGCCGTCCTCGGTCTTCAGGCGAAAGGTTTAGCCAAGCTCCATGAGAGGAGCGAAAAGGTCGCGGTTCTCACCGAGACCGGGGAAAAGTACGCTGACATAGGCCTTCCGGAATGGAGGGCTCTGAAGGTTCTGAGAGAGAAAAGAAAGGTCACACTCGATGACCTGAGAGATGTTCTCAGCGAAGACGAGCTGAAGCCGATAGTCGGCCTTCTTAGGAAGGAGGGCTGGGCAAACGTTAGAAAGGAGGACGGAAAGCTGGTTCTTGAAATCACTGAAAAGGGCCTCAACGCTGAAGAGAGACCGATAGACAGGGCCTTGAAACTCTTGGCTGAAAAGAAAACCGTCCCCCTGAGCGAGATTGGAAAGCTCGTTCCCATAAAGGAGCTGAAGAGAAGGAAGGTAGCCGAAGAAGAGACGGTAACCGAGAGAAGGGTTGAGATAACACCGGCTGGAGAGGAACTCGTGAGGAAGGGCATCGAGCTGAAGAGGGAGGTTTCCCTCCTGACCCCTGAACTCATAAAGTCCGGCAAGTGGCGGGAAGTCGAGTTCAGGCGCTTTGATATAAAAGCCCCCGTCAGGAGGATTTATCCCGGCAAGAAACAGCCCTACAGGGCTTTTCTCGATAAGATAAGGAGAAGGCTCATAGAGATGGGCTTCATAGAGATGACGTCGGAGAGCATGATAGAGACCCAGTTCTGGAACTTCGATGCCCTCTTCCAGCCGCAGAACCACCCCGCCAGAGAATGGACGGACACATACCAGCTCAAATACCCCAAGAGCGGTCACCTGCCCGAGAATGAGCTTGTTGAGCGTGTTAAGACCGCCCACGAACGCGGTTTGGCCGGTTCCCGTGGCTGGGGCTATACCTGGAGTCCAGAGAGGGCGATGTTGCTGATGCCGAGGGCACACGGAACCGCTCTCGATGCCAGACAGCTCGCCAAAGGCGTCGAAATACCCGGGAAATACTTCACGATACAGCGCGTTTTCAGACCGGACGTCCTTGATAGAACCCATTTAATCGAGTTCAACCAGATAGACGGCTTCGTCGTTGGTGAGGATTTAAACTTCAGGCACCTCCTTGGAATCCTCAAGCGCTTCGCCGTTGAGATAGCCGGAGCGAAAAAAGTCAAGTTCCTGCCGGATTACTACCCCTTCACAGAGCCGAGCGTCCAGATGAGTGCCTACCATCCCGAGCTCGGCTGGGTTGAGTTCGGTGGAGCGGGAATATTCCGCGAGGAGATGACCAAGGCTTTGGGCATAGACGCTCCGGTAATAGCGTGGGGTATAGGCATTGACAGATTGGCCATGTTCAAGCTTGGCATTGACGACATCCGCTACCTGTTCAGCTACGACTTAAAGTGGCTCAGAGAAGCGAAGCTGGTGTGGTGATGAAAGATGCCGAAGTTTGACGTCTCAAAGTCCGATCTTGAGGGGCTAATCGGGAGGAGCTTCACGGTCGAGGAGTGGGAGGACCTCTTCCTCTACGCGAAATGCGAGCTCGACGACGTCTGGGAGGAGAACGGGGAGATATACTTTAAGGCCGACTCAAAGGACACCAACAGACCAGACCTGTGGAGTGCAGAGGGAATAGCGAGGCAGATAAAGTGGGCGCTCGGAATGGAGAAGGGCCTGCCAAAGTATGAAGTTGAAAAAAGCGACGTTGTGGTTTACGTGGACGAGAAGCTGAGGGACATAAGGCCCTACGGTGTCTATGCCATAGTTGAAGGCCTTCACCTCGATGAAGAGGCGTTAAAGCAGATGATAAACCTTCAGGAGAAGGTGGCACTGACCTTTGGAAGGCGTAGAAGGGAGGTAGCGATTGGCATCTTCGACTTCGACAAGGTGAAGCCACCGATTTATTACAGAGCAGCGAACAAGACCGAAAAATTCATACCCCTCGGCTTCACCGAGGAGCTTACCCTTGAGGAAATCCTTGAGAAGCACGAGAAAGGAAAGGAGTACGGGCACCTCATCAGAGACAAGCCGTATTACCCGCTCCTCGTTGACAGCGAGGGTAAAGTCCTATCCATGCCACCCATTATCAACTCCGAGGTGACTGGCAGGGTAACGACCGAAACCCGGAATGTTTTCGTTGACGTCACGGGATGGGATTTGAACAAGGTCATGCTGGCTCTAAATGTTGTCGTTACAGCCCTAGCGGAGCGCGGTGGAAAGATAAAGAGCGTGAAGGTCGTTTATCCGGACTTTGAAATTGAAACACCGAACCTAACTCCAAAGCCCTTCGAGGTTGAGCTGGACTACATAAGGAAGCTTTCTGGTCTTGAGCTGAGCGACGAAGAAATCAAGGACCTCCTTGAGAGGATGATGTACGAGGTCAAGCTTGAAGGCGGAAAGGCAGAGCTCCTCTATCCAGCCTTCCGCGACGACATAATGCACGCGAGGGACGTTTTAGAGGATGTTCTAATAGCATACGGCTACAACGAGATTGAGCCAGAGGAGCCGAAGCTTGCAGTCCAAGGAAAGGGCGACAAGTTCGTCGAGTTTGAAGATGCTGTGAGAGAACTCATGGTGGGCTTCGGCCTTCAGGAGGTCATGACCTTTAACCTGACCAACAGGGAGGCGCAATACGAAAAGATGAACCTCGAATACGGGAAGGACTACTTCAACAACCCGCCCGCTGAGCTTGTTGAGATTGAAAATCCGATAAGCCCGAAGTGGTCTGCCCTCAGGAACTGGCTCCTGCCGAGCCTCCTCGACTTCCTGAGTCAGAATACCCATGAGGAATACCCGCAGAGGCTCTTTGAGGTTGGAAAGGCGACGCTCATAGATGAGAGCAGGGAAACCAAAACGGTGAGCGAGAGCAAGCTTGCCGTTGTTCTGGCCCAGGCGAGGGTCACCTTCACCGATGCGAAGGAAATTCTTGACAGCGTGATGCGCCACCTTGGCTTCACTTACGAGCTGGAGGAAATCGAGCACCCGAGCTTCATTCCAGGAAGGGCTGGGAGGATAATCGTGAACGGAGAAACCATCGGCGTCATCGGTGAAGTGCACCCAGCTGTCCTAGAAAAGTGGGGAATCGAGATGCCCGTTGCTGGCTTTGAGGTGTTTTTAAGGCCACTCTACACCGAGCCGTACCTTTAATCCTCCTTTGCCCTTTTTTCCAAACCGATGCACATAAGCTCAAAGTTCACGACGCTTATGAGCACCTCCACGTCGAACACTTCCTCCATTCTCTCACCTCCGTGTTCATGTTTTTCCGCGGTGTTTATCAACCTTTTGCAAAATGTTTTGTACTCTGTTCGATTTTTGACTTTACAAAGGCCAAAAAA
>JALVWX010000220.1 GCA_027023165.1 Thermococcus sp.
GAACTCGCCCCACTCGTCCTTTATTCGGTACATCTTTCCTCACCCTTTAAAATTACCTCACGTTAGTTTATTAACCTATCGCAACCCTTAAATTACTGCCGATAGAGATTAAAGCGGGTGTCGAAAGTGGTCATCGTGGAGTTCATCATCGTACCCCTCGGCGAAAGGAGTCTGAGCCGGTACGTCGCGGAGGTGATAAAGCTTTTAGAGAGGAAGGGCGTTAAATACCAGTTGACACCCATGGCTACAATCATCGAGACCGAGACTGTAAGAGAGGCCCTTCAGATAATCGAAGAGGCGCACGAGTTGATGTTCAGGCTCGGCGCTAAAAGGGTCTCAACAACCGTTAGAATCGACGACAGGCGTGATAAGGAGAGGAAGATGGGGGACAAGGTCCAATCGGTTATGGAGAAAGTGAGGGGTGGTTGAGATCAGGGCGCTCATACTGGCCATAGACCGCGATGACGATTTCGGGAGGAAAGCGGGCGTTGAGGGGCCTGTGGTTGGCAGAGACGCCTGTGTGGACGCGGCCCTGAAGCTCAGCCTGGCGGACCCAGAGGACAGCGACGCGAACGTCGTTTACGCCGCGGTCAAGCTCTACGACGAACTGAAGGAGAGCGGTGAGTTTGACGGCCTCGAGGTCGCACTGATAACTGGCCACCCCAAGGTTGGGGTAAAGAGCGACATGGAGCTGGCGAGACAGCTTGAGCTGGTTCTCGAGAGGTTCCCCGCCGACGGGGTCATAACCGTCACCGATGGAGCGGAAGACGAGCAGATATTCCCGATAATCACCTCCAAGGTGCCGATAATAAGCTCCCACCGCGTCGTCGTCAAGCAGAGCGAGGGCATAGAGACAACGTACTACATCATCTACCGCTACATGAAGGAGATACTAAGCGACCCGGAGGTTGCCAAGGTAGTCCTCGGGATTCCAGGGATGATACTCCTGTTCTACGGGATAGCGAAGCTTATAGGCGTTTGGTATCCAGAGAGCGTCAAGATAATCTCCGCCACCATAACCGGGGCAATACTCCTCATAACGGGCGGATACTTCTTCACAAAGGGCTTTAACTTCAACGTTAGAGAAACCATGGCAAGACAGTTCGTCTTCGTCATCTCCATAATAGCGGGTTCGCTCATAATAATCGGAGGTGCCATAAACGCTTACTTCCGCCTCGAGGAGTACTCCCTAGAACTGATCGGCAGCTATCCCGGGACGCCCCTCCTCGCAACCTTAATCTACATAAACGCCATCAACGCCTCCCTAATAGTGGGAATAGCCGTGATGATAACCGGTAAGGTGATACAGTCATATCTGAGGAAGGATTACCACATCTGGTACCAGCTGTCCGCCCTGCTGATGATGCCCGCGATGTGGGTAACGATAGACCTAACCACGAGGTACGCGATGGCAATACTGACCCTCTCGGACATACAGGTCTTCACGAAGATGGTAATGGCCCTCCTGGATGTGGGCATCGCGGTTTTGGTCGGGGCGTACATGAGGGGAAAAGTAAGGGGATGGGAGAAAGTTGAGGCTGGAGCAAGCGCTTGAGGAGTATGACAGGCGAAGAGAGAGGGCCGCCAAAGAAGCTGAGAAACTCAGGAAGAAGTACAACAAGAGGCTGGAAAAGCGGATCAAAGAACTTCTGAAGATGATAAACGAGCTTGAGAAAAAGAAAATCCCAAAGGACGTGGATGGAAACATACGGAAGATAGTGACCGCTGAGCGGAAGAACTACGTGACGGCACTCAGAAATGCCTTAGGGAGCATCAAAGACATGGAGGACCTTGGAAAGCGCCTTCCAGACCTGGCAAAGCTCCACGTGGGGCACGGGAGATACCTTCTCATCATTTTCGAAAAGGAAGTCTACTCAATAAACCGCCTCCTAAAGGAGCTTAACGAGGAGTACGTGAGCTACTACAACGAACTGGCCGAGAGGGGACTTGAAGAGATAGACGCAGGGAAAACGCTGAGGGAAATCGGGGAAACGCACGAGGTAATCAAACGGACGGAAGAGGAGATTGGGGAACTGAAGAGGCACCTCGACGATGCTGAGGAGAGCCTTAAGGAGCTATACCGTGAATCAGGGTTGGAAGAACTGGAAGGGGAAATAAAAGCCCTCCGCTTGAGGGTTAAGAGCGGCGAGATGGAAGTGCGCTCCAAAGCATCAAAGCTCCAGAAGCCCGTCAAGAGAATGCGTCTCGGAGGAGGGATAGCAGAAGAACTCGTCTCGGACAGCTCCGTCGCCCTCAGAAAGCCAGAGGAGTTCCTGAAGTTCTTGGAGAAAATTGAGCCGAGACTGGAACCAAAGCAGAGGAAGGCCGCAAAGTGGCTTCTCGAGAACCTCCTGGGAAAGATCGAGGAGATCAATCGCGAGAGAGAAAGGCTGGTCGAGCTTGAGAACCGCAGGGAAGAGATACTAAAAAGGGGGGCCTCCCTCGAGGAAGAGATACGCAGGATAAAATCCATGATTGCGGAGAAAGAGGCGGAACTCAAGAGGCTGAGGGGCAGACTGGAGCACCTCGAGGGCGAGCTGGAGAATGAGATCGAGAGGCTTGAAAGGATACTGGGGACAAAAATCGAGCGGTAGGCTTATAAGTTAGGCTTCCCTAATTCTCTTGGGTGGTGAGGATGTTCAAAGTTGATAGGCTACGCTTCGGAACGGCCGGGATTCCGCTCTCAACCGGCAAGCGCTCAACGGTGGACGGTATAAAACGCGTGAGAGAGCTTGGGCTGGACGCAATGGAGCTTGAGTTCGTCCGCGGTGTCAACATGAAGACCGAGCTGGCAAAGAAGGTCAAGTACGTTGCCAAGAAGCACGACGTTCTTCTCACGGCTCACGCTCCCTACTACATCAACCTCAACGCGGCGGAGAAGGCCAAAGTGGAGGCGAGCAAGAACCGCATCATTCAGAGCGCCGAGCGGCTCTACGAGGCCGGCGGCTGGAGCGTCGTTTTTCACGCGGGCTACTACCTCAAGCAGCCCCCCGAGAGCGTCTACCAGAGGATACTCGAGGCCCTCAGGGATATCGAGAAGAGGCTAATGGACAAAGGCGTCAAGGTCTGGATAAGGCCGGAGCTGACGGGGAAGCCTACCCAGTTCGGCGATTTAAAGGAGATCGTCAAGCTCAGCGAGGAGCTTGAGATGGTCCTGCCGACTATAGACTTCGCGCACGCGCACGCGAGGAACAAAGGCGAGTGCAACTCCACCGAGGAGTGGCGCGAGATGCTCGCGTTCATGGAGGATAGGCTCGGAAGGGAAGCCCTCGACAACATGCACATCCACATGAGCGGCATAGAGTACACGGCCAAGGGCGAGAGGAGGCATCTGCCGCTCCAGGAGAGCGACATGAAGTGGGAGGACCTCCTGAAGGTTCTCAAGGAGTTCCGCGTTAAGGGAGTCGTCATAAGCGAGAGTCCCAACATAGAGGACGATGCACTGCTGATGAAGAAGAAGTACGAGGAGATACAGGCCTGATCAGGCCCTCTCCACGATTCCATGCTTTTCCAGGATTTCGATAACCTTCTCCACGGGCAGGGCATACCTCACGTGCCCGTTTCCTTCCATCATTTCTGCCTGGAGGAGGGCGTTGATTATGGCCTCTTCCGTCGCTTCAGCGGCCGCCCTGAAGAGCCTGCTCAATGCATTATCGGGCAGGAAGCTAAGGAGTTCCGGCTCTTTCCCCAAAGGAACAATCTGAGCCGTTGAGAACGCCAGAACAACGTCGCCGCTCCCGTGGTAAGCGTAGCCGCCGGTTCTCGCGAGGCCAACGATTGCCCTCTTCGCGAGCCGCTTCAACTGCCTTGCTGTTAGAGGCGCGTCAGTCGCTATAACCATCGAGATGCTGCCCTTCCCGGAGGTGCCCCTGCCCGGGTAGTCCTTCAGGTAGATCCCCACGGGAATTCCGGCGATGGTCAAATCCTTCCTTCTGCCAAAGTTCGCCAGGACGAGCGAGGCAACGGTGTACTTCTCTCCCCCAATTTCTATAATCCTCGACGAGGAGCCAATCCCACCCTTGAACTCGAAGGCGCTCATTCCAGTGCCAGCTCCAACAGAACCCTCCTCGAAGTTGAGTTTGACATCTCTGAGTGCCTCGAAGTAGTGCTCCTCCCTCACGGCCATCTTTCTGATGTCGTTCAGGTAGGAGTCGTTGCACTCCATGACGACCGGAGAGACGCTCCTTAAATCCGGGTTCAGCTCGATCATGTGCTTTACCATAGCGTTCGCAACGGTGTAGACGCTCAGCGTGTTGGTGAGCGCTACTGGAGTCTCGATGTGGCCGAGTTCATCGACCTGGACGAAGCCTATCGGCTTTGAGAATCCGTTCATGACGAAAGTCGAGGCGAAAAGCCTCTCCCTGTAGGGGTTCTTAACCGGGGGGAGCAGAACCGTGACGCCCGTTCTAACATCCTCGCCCTCGATGAGCGTGCTGTGGCCGACCTTGACGCCCAGGTCCGCTATTGAATTCCGTTCTCCACGCGCATAGAGGCCGATTCTTATTCCCAGTTCGGGGGCCTTCATGCTACCACCGGTGATACTCCTCAGCAAAGCTTAACAGTTTTGCCCAATCAACGCTTATAAAGAGCAAAAACCGAGTTGTGAGCATGAGGGTACGGGCCACCCAGCTTATACTCCTCGTCCCGCTCGCGTTCCTGATCCTGTTCTTCTACGTCCCCCTAGTCAGCATAATCAAGACTGGACTGTGGGATAACGGCTTCACGCTGAAGTACATCTCCTCGGTTCTGCAGAACGACTATCACCGCCATGTAATCCTCTTCACAATCACCCAGGCCCTTGCATCGACGCTCCTGACGCTGGCCTTCGGCCTCCCAGGGGCGTACATCTTCGCGAAGTACGACTTCCCCGGGAAGAGGACCATAAAGGCCGTTCTGACGGTCCCCTTCGTTATGCCCAGCGTCATGGTGGCCCTCGGCTACATCCTCCTCTTCGGGAGGGAGGGATTGATAACTGGGTTAATAGGACATGACCTGGGAATCCTCTACTCCTGGAAGGGCATCCTCCTTGCCCACGCGTTCTACAACTTCCCTATCGTCATCAGGATGGTCTCGTCCCTCTGGCAGCGCATAAATCCACACTACGAGGAGGCCGCGATGGCCCTCGGCGCGAGAGGCTGGAGGCTCTTCTGGCGGGTAACGCTCCCGATGATCTCGCCGGCGATATTCGCCTCGGCGATGCTGACCTTCGTCTTCTGCTTCCTGAGCTTCTCCATCCCGCTCATAATCGGTGGTTATCAATACGCCACCATCGAAGTTGACATCTTCACCTCGATAATGACGCTCCTCGACTTCCAGACCGGCTCCGCCCTGGCGATAATCCAGACAGCGCTCAGCATGGCCTTCATGTACGTCTACCTCCGCTCCCTCGACGCCTATGCCAGACGGGAAGAGCAGAGGGTCTTCAGAAGGCCGGTCCCCTTCACGAGGAGGGACTGGTTGAGCCTCAAGGGGCTCGCAATAGCGCTCTACTCGCTGGTCGTTTTCGTCTTCATCGTCTCCCCCCTCCTCGCGGTTCTCTACGACTCCCTCCGCTTCAACGGCCAGTGGAGCCTCGAGTGGTACAGGAGGATATTCTCGACCGAGTACAACCCGATGTTCGGAACAACCACCCTGGGGGCGATAAGGAACTCCCTGACCTTCGGCCTCGCCACCATCTTTTTCTCCATACTCGTAGCGTTGCCGATAGCCTACGCCCTCCACCGCTGGAGCTTCAGGGGTAAGAGGCTCTTCGACGTCTTAGCAATGCTCCCGCTCGCGAGTTCGGCGATAACGCTGGGACTGGGCTACATAAGGGTCTTCCACAGCACGCCACTCTACTACACCATGTGGATAATCATAGCGGCGCACACGGTCATAGCCTATCCCTTCGTGCTCCGCGCTGTCTCGACGAGCCTCAAAAAGATAAGGCCGAACCTCTTCGAGGCGGCTCTAAGCCTCGGAGCGAGAGAATGGAAGGCCTTCCTCAAGGTGGAGCTTCCGCTGGCTTTGGGAGGGGTGATAGTCGGCGCGATATTCGCCTTCGCCATGAGCATAGCCGAGCTCGGAGCGACCTACATGCTGGCGAAGCCGGAGTACACGACGATGACGGTGGCGATATACAAGTTCCTGGGGGCGAGGCAGTTCGGGAGTGCTTCAGCCCTCTCGGTTCTCCTGATGGCGATTTCAACGCTGAGCTTCCTGATGATAGAGAGGATAGGTGAGGAAGTATGGTGAGGGTCGAGCTGAGGAACGTCCTGAAGGAGTGGGAGGACTTCAGGCTGGAGATAGGCGAGTTGACCGTTGAAGACGGCGAGTTCCTCACTCTCCTCGGTCCGAGCGGCTGCGGGAAGACCACGACACTGAGGATGATAGCCGGCTTTGAAAGGCCCGACAGAGGAGAGATACTCTTCGACGGGAGGCCGGTGAACGATCTGCCGCCCTACGAGCGCGGAATCGGGATAGTCTTCCAGGACTACGCGCTCTTTCCCCACATGACGGTCTTCAAGAACGTCGCCTTCGGGCTGGAGATGAAGAGGCTTTCAAAGCCGGAGATAGAGAGGAAAGTGCGTTGGGCGCTCGAAATAGTCGGGTTGATAGGCCTTGAGAACCGCTACCCGGAACAGCTCAGCGGCGGCCAGCAGCAGAGGGTCGCGCTGGCGAGGGCTTTGGTGGTTGAACCCGAGGTTCTCCTCCTCGACGAGCCGCTCAGCAACCTCGACGCCAAGATAAGGGAAAGGTTGCGGGGCGAGATAAGGAGGATCCAGCGCGAGCTGGGGATAACGACCCTCTACGTCACCCACGACCAGGAGGAGGCAATGGCGATAAGCGACAGGATAGCGGTCATGAACTTTGGGAAGGTGGAGCAGGTTGGAAAACCGCTGGAGCTTTACTACCGGCCAAAGACGGAGTTCGTGGCGCGATTCTTAGGCCTGAGCAACATACTAACGCTCCAAGCGGAGAACGGGAAGGCCTGCCTAGGAGAGCTGTGCTTCGACGTCGGGCGGGAGGGGAGGG
>JALVWX010000221.1 GCA_027023165.1 Thermococcus sp.
GCCCCCAAGCGAGGCCTTCCGTCGATGAAAATTTTCACCGCTACCTTCTCACTACTACCGTTTTCTTGGAGCAGGGTGAAGGTAAAGACGTTCTCTTTTCCAAGGAACATCCAGTTAAGACCCGGTGAAAACGGCCCCTCGTAATCGTCAGTTATCCTTGAAAGCGCGTACCAGAGTGGAAGCTTTATCCTCGCAGGTGGTTTGAACCAGAGTGGCTTTTCACCCCACCACGCCATTCGCTCTCTGCCGTTGTATTCCACATAGAGTAGCGCCTCTCCCGGCTTCAGCTCAACGCCGTTGACTGAACTGATGTAAACAGCGAGCTTCCCATTTTGACTCGCGTTCAGGGTGCAAACTACATATCTCACCGTTGCGTTAATCGTGTGGGGACAGTCCACAGTTGCACCGCTGGCGGTAGGGGCCAATAAAAGGAGAATGAAAAAGACGGGCAGGAGTCTCTTCATTCGTCTCCCTCCAGCTTTCTCCGCTTTATCACGTCATCGAACCTTTCTAAAAGTTCCTTAACCTCCGGGCTTCTCTGGAACACGGGTAGATCCTCAATGCTTGGAGCGGTCTCGATTTTGGAGACAACAAGATAAGGATGCAGAAAAGCCATTGCCAGGAAAATCACGCCGAAGGCAAAGTCGGGGTGGATGAGAATGACCAGGGCAAACGCCGCTACCAGCGACGCGGGGAGGGCGAGCTTTCTCATCAATACATTGATTCTTGACTCCTTGTTAAGGAGGAAGAGGAGGAAAAATGAGAGCACCCCAAATGGCACCAGCTTGAAATCCAGGGGCCAGCCTCCCAGCGGCACGACTGCCAGTGGCACCCACTCCAGACCGGTTAATGGGGCCTCCCTGATGATGTAGGGATGTCCGCTTCTCCAGGCGTCCCACACGAACAGGAGCCACTCAAGCGTTAGAAAGGCGAGCACCACGGTCAGAATGTAAAGCCCAACATCGCTCACAATACGCAAGGGCGTGGCCAAGAGATAAAATAAAATGGGGACCACAAACAGCCCTCCCCCTCGGAAGAGAAAGCCCCCTGTCACCGCGAACCCTGCCCTGGATGGCTGAGGGGGTTTTGGTCTATTCTCTCCGGAAGTTTCTGACGACTCCTTCTCGGTTTCTAATCCCCTAGACTTTGAGGCGAACCGGAACAGGATAAAAACACCGGTCACGAGTATCAATGCGAGGAAGGCCCCGGACAAAACCCCGTTTTCCCAGGGATACGGAACCCTCCCAGAGATGTAAACGGTGACGTTCTTCTCCTCAACCGTTCCGTTTTCGCCGAGTATTTCAAACGTCAGAACGTTCTCCTTGTTGTAAAGGACCCAGTAGTGATTCGAACCGAGCCATGTCCTCCCGGCAAACTCCCTCATTGTGCTTTTGAGACCCACGGTGAAGTTGAAAGGTGCTACAAGGTAGGCGCCTCCAGGGTTTGCCCTTACGGTTTGACTCCGCCCAACGATATGTCCTGTCGCCTCGATGTTGGAAGAATCCATCCCAACGCCATTTAAGGACTTCAAGTAGAACCTAAAGCTCTCGTTTCCCGTTCCGGCGAGGGTGCACTTCAACTTGAGGCCCGGGGCAGTCACATGATTACCGCAGGTGATCGTCGCCCCAGCAACGGCAGGAACGAAGAGAAGTACCACTAGGATTGCCATAACTGCCCTTCTCATTTAAACTCCCATATAGTCAGAACATAAAACTTTTTAAAGTTATTCCCAACATACAGCACCATGAGAAAGACAACGGCAGCTAGAATCATACTCATACTTCTCTTGCTCAGTTTGAGGAGTGTTGGCGCGAGCAATATGGGAAAGCACGACAATATTACCATTACATGTCCACAGGTAAAGCTCGTGGGTACCTGGGAGGAAGTTACGGGGTTCCATATCAAGATTAAGGATAACTGCAGTGCCTTTCTTGTGAACCCGTTCAACGTGAGCGTGAGGTACAACCATGCCGAGGGGTTTGATTTGAACGCTTACCCCAATGATTACTCCAGTGTTGATGTGGGTTATCCAAGGCTTGACTTTCCAAGGGTATGGATCAAGCCCGGAGAGACCCTGAAAGGCAACACCTCGATCCAAGGCAGGATTTTTGGGATTAACGGCCTGTTTGAGGTGCTCCGTGCCGGCAACATCAAGATAATCGGTGTGGGAACCTTGGCCATGATAGCCAAGAAGGGAAACAACACCTCACCTGTTTTTATGGATTTTAAACTTAGACTGAGTCCCAAGATTGTAGTGGACTGGAAAACCGTCGCCCCCGTGGCATCTGTTATTCTCTTTCCATTTATCTGGTTCGCCCTCGGAATTTTGCTCTCACTTCTAAACAGGAAGAGGGAAGACAGAGCATGGGGATGGGGGCTTTTCACAGCGTATAGTGCAATATGGGCAGGTCTAGGGCTGATGATAACAGCTCCGAGTCCAAGAACCCAGCTCGTCGCCACTGCTTCCCTGGAGTCGCTTATCCTGGCATTGTGGGTTTCTATAGCAAACAGGACTACACCCAGAAAACCGGAGGGTACCACACATTTCCTGGGAAATGCGGTCCTGTTCTTCCTAGGGCTGTCTATTTTAATGGCGTTAGCTGGAGGTTATCTCGGAGGAGGCTCGGAGGTGACGGGAGGGATACTTTTTCTGATTGTTATCTTTGGGGTGCTATCGTACTACGTCACCGATAAATCAATCAGGGAAGAGGAAGATAAGGGGAAGATTCCAAGGATATACCCCCTTCCACTGGGCATTGCACTGTTCTTTTTCGCATATCCCGTGGCAGTCGTTTTCTGGATAATCGGGTGGGACGCTGGCTTAGAGGCACTTCTTGCCATTACGGCGTTGTTCTTTACCGCTGGCCTGTGGCTCGTAGGAAAAGCGAAGGGGACGGTCAAAGCGTGTAATCCAGAACCTTCTTAGCTTCCTCAATGTGCTCGGGGTAGACGTTCTTAATCTCGGGATGGAGGGCCTTGACGACCCTGCCGACGAGCACGAAGAGGGTTCCTGTTATGACCGGAAGCTCGTTTACCACATCTTCCTCAAGCGGGATATCCCCCGGTATCTTCTTGAGGACGTACTTCCTGATAGGCTCCATCTGGACCTTCTCGTCCTCTATGACCGCCCTGAACAGCTCCATCGACGATCTGAATCCCTTGGTTATCGGGATGTGGCGCATCTTTATCGTGCTTGAGCGCTCGGCCTTCGCGTTTTCGTAGGCAACCTCAAAGAGGTCTGCCAGCTTCTTCTCGACGATCTCCATCATCTCTTCGGCGCGCGGCTTAATGACCGCGAGTTCGCACGTCCTTTCCAGAATCTTCTGGAGCTGCGGGTAAGGTATCACCATCTCTGCCATAATCATCACCTCTGTTCAGGGGTTCTGCCCCGGACATTTTTAGTTACTTTTTGTATTTAAATGTTTCGGTGGTGTGAGGGTTTTTAAAAGCCAATTCCAAGGTTCAACCATGAGGGGTTTGATACTCGCGTTCCCAGAAAAGAGGTGGGAGAACTATACAATCCCAATCAACGATGAGCCGGTGGTGAAGTTCACCGAGAGAAGACTTTTGATGAGCAAGAGAATAGACGAGGTCCTCACCGTCGTAAGAAAGGACAAGCTGAAGACCTACTCGCTTCATGTAATGAACCCCGTTCCGGTGAACGCGAAAAATAAAATGGAGGCCCTCCTGAAGACCCTTCCCGATGAGCCGTTTTTCTTGGTTGAGGGCAACATGCCTCTCGTAATGCCCTTCCTGGTGAACTACTTGGTCGGCCTCTTCTACGAGAACGGGCCGGAGGCACTGATACCAGTCTGGAAGGATGGGAAGGCTGAGATTACACACGCGGTCTACGAGCCAGACGCGCTGGCGGATGCGATAGAGGCCGCTTTATCCGAAGGATACCGGAGCCTGAGCAGAATAACCGAGTTCCTCGACTACGAGCTTGTGTCGATAGAGGAGCTGGCCAGGAGGAATCCCAAAGTTACGCTTAGCTTCTTCAAGGTCAGGAACTCCTTCGACGTGAGCTTCGCGGGGAGGGCTCTTGGGGAAAAATAATGGAAAGTCAAGAGCTTTTGAAGATAACTGGGGAACAGGAAATGCCTCAGAGCACACCGGTGGTTTTTCTCACTGTTTTTGCAGTTGCTACAGTCAGCGCCGCCTTCAGGAGGTCGAGCGGCAGGAACGGCAGGACGCCGGCTTCGAGGGCCTTTTCAAAGTTTCCGCCGAGGTAAAATCCCAGCCTGATCCAGCCGAGGATGTAGATGGCAGCAAGTCCGAGGAGGGCACCTACGGTCATTCCCCAGACGCTTTCGCCGCTCTTCTCGGTAACGTACCCCGTGAGCAGGGCCGCTATCGGAAACGCAAGCAGATAGCCGCCGGTGGGGCCGTAAATATGAGCAAAGCCGCCCGAGAACTCCGCGAAGACGGGAAAGCCTAATGCGCCAACGAGAACGTAGGTGAGCTGGCTCAGGAAGCCCAGCCTCGCGCCCAGGAGAAGCCCGCTCAGGAGGACGAAGAAGACCTGGAAGGTGAAGGGAACCGGGCCGATTGGAACGCTTATCTGCGCCCCTACGGCCGTTAGAGCCGCAAAGAGTCCCGCGAAGGCAACGTCCTTTGAGTTCATCTTACCACCCTGCAAACCTTTTAAAGTGCCTGCTTGAATTCCCCACGATGATCCGGGTTAAAAACCTTCACCACACCTACGAAAACGGCCGTGAGGTGCTCAAGGGAATAGACTTCGAGATGGGGAACGAGGTAGTGGCGTTAGTCGGCCAGAACGGGAGCGGCAAGACTACCTTCGCCAAGCACCTGAACGGCTTGCTCAAACCGACCTCCGGCAGTGTTGAGGTTGAGGGACTCGACACGAGGGAGCACACGGTCGCGGAGCTTAGCAGGCTCGTTGGCTACGTCTTCCAGAACCCGGAACACATGTTCTTTGAGGAGAACGTTTTTAGGGAGGTCGCCTTCGGGCCTAAGAACCTCGGGCTGAGCGATGAGGAAGTGGAAAAGCGCGTGAGGTGGGCACTGAAAGCGGTAAACCTCGAGGGCTACGAGGAAAGAACCCCTTACTCGCTCAGCGGAGGCGAGAAGCAAAGGCTGGCCATAGCCTGCGTTCTGGCCATGAAGCCCCACTACATCATCCTCGACGAGCCGACTACCGGCCTCGACGCGAGAAGCTCGGAGAGCGTGGTTGAAGCGATAGAGAGACTCCACTTCGAGGGGCATGGAATTTTGCTGATCACCCACGACATGGAACTCGTCCTCAGGTTAGCCGGGAGGGTGGTGCTCCTCGAGAACGGGAGGAAGGCCTTCGATGGCCCCGTTGAGGAGTTCTTCTCTATGGACCTTCGTCCCTATGGCCTTGAGAGACCGGAACTGTTGGAGCTCAGCGAGAGGCTCGGCACTGGATTCGTGAGGAGAGTACGGGAGCTAATGGAAAAACTGGACGGTGAGAACGTTGATGGCGCAGTTCTACCATGAGAGAGATTCCTTCCTCCACCGCCTTGATCCGAGGGTGAAGATAATCGGAACGGCCCTTGGGATAGCTGCGGTAATGCTCTACAACGACCCGGTGATTCTAATACCCCTGTTCTTCGTCTTCCTCTTTACAGGCGCGTTCCTGGGAAAAATCTCCATCGGAGAACAGCTGGCGCTCCTGAAGCCTCTCCTGCCGATCGTCATAATAACAATCGCAGTCTGGCCCCTGATATACAAGCCGAGGCTCATGGGCGTTCTGTTTGGAATATCCTTCTCGATGAGACTCCTTACCTTCGCCCTGCTCACGTTCCTTCTTCTGGCCACAACGAGCCAGACGGACCTCATCCTCGGCTTCGTTAAGCTCGGCATGCCCCACGAGTACGGTTTAACCGTTTCCATCTCCCTTAGATACATCCCAACACTTTACAGGCTCGCGGGGACGATAATGGACGCCCAGAAGAGTCGCGGCTGGGAGGTTGAGAAGGGCAACTTCATAACCCGCGCAAGGAAGATGACCGCCGTTCTCATACCCCTCCTCGTTTCTTCCCTCAAAACCGCCCACGATCTAAGCATAGCCCTCGAAAGCAGAGGCTTTGGGGCATCGCCGAGGAGAACCTTCATTCGGGACATAAGAATGACCAAAAGGGACTATGCGGTTCTCGCTTTCACGGTTGGACTCTTCCTGCTGGCCCTCTATGCTCGCTACGGTCTTGGATTTGGCCACATAAGCATCTACCCGCGGTGAAGAAACGGCCTGGTCAGGGAGTCGATGGGAATTGAGTGGTCGCCGACGCTGGCAACGTATTCCGCCGGAGCGCGGAGAACCGTTATGTTCATACGGTGGTGGCCGCGGTAGGAGCTTGTTCTAAGGACCGCGAGAAGGTCAAAGATTTCCGGCAGGAGAAAGAGCTTTCCAAACTCTCCCGGAAGGTCGAGTTCGTTGAGTTCCAGCGAGGAGTGACAGAGAACCACGCTCAGGCCCCTCTCATCGGCGGTTCGCTTTATCTCCACCACTTCCTTCCCCGAGAGACCCAAGAGGAGGGGAAACCTGCGGACCACAACTAGGGAGTCCTCTTCGACGAGTTTCAGGGCATCCATCAGCTCCTCCGCGGTGTAGGCGCTTCCCGCGTAGAGGTTTGAGGTCGACTCGCTCAGCTTCTCAAGAACCCGGACGGAGAGACCCCCAGGGCCGATGTGGTATGCGGGACCATCCTTCAGGGCTGTGGCTATAAGGTGGTGAATGAAAACCTCCTCCGCGAGCTGGTCCGCGAAGACGATACCCGAGACACTCCCGGCTGGCAGGGCCACTGGAAAAGCGTCGAAGGGTTTCACCTCACGCGGCTGAAGCTCGGCTGGCTTGAAGAACATACCCATCACAGAGAATTCGTGCGGTAAGTATTTATAATTTTCCTTCCGGCCCACGGGAAAGTAAAAGGGATGAACTCAGATTGCTGAGAGTGCTCCGAGTGCAAAGAGTCCCAGGGCGGCGAGTATGCCCACTACGATGCCCGCTATAATGGCCGCAATCAGCCAGGCCAGAAAAGCCTTGAGCCAGCCGGTGTCGAAGACGACCTTCACCACCCAGAGGTTGGCCAGGAAGCCCAGGAGGGGAGCGAGGGGTGCGAAGACGAGGGCCGTTAACGCCGCTATTATGCCCCCGAGAATGCCGCCGCCGAGTATCGCCACTATAGACCTGCCTATCGAGGCCTTCTCTATACCGATGAGCTTTCCTGCCAACCACAGGAAAATCGCCGCTATGAAGAGAGCCACTAAAAAGGCAACTATCCCCACCGCGCCTATCTGAAGCAGAGGGTCGTGCATATAGCCGTACATGACATCACCGTTTTGAGTACGTCTTCAAGGTATTTAAACATTCCAGGGCCGTTCCAAAAGTGTTTTAAGTCGCCCCTTCCACCCTCGGCGGGGGGATGAAAATGCTGGAATCGCTATGGCATGACCTCTGGGAGTTCTTCTACACATACTTCTGGCAACCGATGTTCACGCGCAGCGGCTACAACGCGGTTAATACGCTGGTCTATGCTCTCCTTCTGGGGTTCGGTTTTCTCTACGCATACCGCTACATCATCAAGCCCCTTGGAATCAAGATCGACGAGCGCTTCTTTCTCGCCGCCACTCCGATGATAGTCTTCGGAGCTACCCTCCGCGCCCTCGTTGACGGCGGAATCCTTCCCGAGAACCCCTGGATACTCACCCCTGGCATATTCATAACAGCGACGCTCCTCTTCGGACCCGTCCTTGTGCTCGACGTCAAGCTGAAGAAGTATCCCGTTATAACCACCGTTTGGGGCACCCTCCTTGCCATCTGGGCCAACTACCTCCTGGTGACCCACGCGAAGAGCTGGGAGCCATACGAACTCACAATGCTCTACACCATCGTCAGCTGGGTGGTGGTTCTTGCATTCTATAAGTGGAGGCCCTTCGACAGGCTCTACCTCTACGCAGTGCTGGCCCACATGTACGACATGGGTTCAACAGTGGTGGGAATTCATTACTACGGCTACCACGAGGTTCACTGGCTTGAGCACTATCTCGTCCAGTGGTTCGGTCCCTTCGTTTACTACCCCTGGATAACCTTCATCCTTGTGGTGGTTTACTACATAATCAACGCCTACGTGGAGGATGAAAACGAGAAGCGCCTCTGGTACTTCCTCGTCTACGTCCTCGGCCTCGGCCCGGCGATAAGGGACCCGGCGCAGATGGTGCTCCAAATCTGAAGGGTCCCTTTTTACACCTACACGTGCACCTACACAAAAAGATGTTAACCTTTTTCACTTATTCTTAATGGGGGGAGTCCCATGAACATGCGGAGGACGGTGCGGATAGGTATAGCGATAATGCTGATTCTTAACATCATCTCCGTTACAGGTGTTTTTATCTACGCCAGCAAATCAAAAGCAGACGGGGCCGTCATCGATATCGCTGGAAGGCAGAGGATGCTGACGCAGAAGATGTCAAAGGAGGCCCTTGCGATAGCCGTTGGAAAGGACGAGTACAGGGAAGACCTCTTGGCCACGGCCCAGCTTTTTGACCGGAGCCTTAAAGCCCTGCTCTACGGCGGAACGGCCCCAATCCATGGGGATGAGGTGAAGGTTCCGCCAGCGCCACCGGAGGTTCGGGAACAGCTCAAGAAGGTCGAATCCCTCTGGGGGCCGTTTTACAAGAGCGTTCAGGTGGTTGCCACCAAGAACCCGAACGATCCCGAGTTCAAAGAGGCTCTCGAGTACATCCTGGCCCACAACACCGAGCTTCTCACTGAGATGAACAAAGCTGTTGGCCTCTACAGCAGCACCTACGGGAAAAAGCTCACCTACCTGGAGGTGTATCTCCTCGTCATGCTCCTCCTGAGCGTCGTCGTTGCGCTCTACCTCCTGCGCTATCTCGGGGCAGTGACCGATGATTTCATCAGGCTTCACAACGAGAGCCTGGAAAGGGGCAGGGCACTGGAAAGGGAACTCAAAGCGCTGGTTGATTACATCACCGCCCTGTCCAGAGGGGACCTCACCGTTAGCCCCATTGGCGGAGAGGGGGAGTTCAAAAGGGTTCACGAAGCCCTTGAGGAGTTCAGGGGCAGGCTTATACAGACAATAGGCACGCTCCGGGATATAACCTCCGACCTGGAGGAGAACTCCAAAAAGCTCCTGGAGATGTCGCGGGAGGGGGTCAACCTCGTTGAGCAGGGGACTGAGGCTATCAGGCAGATAGCGATTGAGGCGCAGAGGCAGCAGGAGAACATCAACGAGATAACCGAGGGAATGCGTCACGTCGGGGAAATAAGCGACCAGAGCGTCCGCTCAATGGAGGAGTTCGAGGAATCCATGAGGGAAGTCGTCAACATGGCCAACGAGGGGCGCGAGAAGAGCCGTCTTTCGGCGGATCAGATAGCGGGCATCCAGCGCACAATCGAAGACGTCAAGGAGGCCGTGGACTCGATAAGGGAGATGAGCAGGAACATCGTCAGCATCACGGACGTCATTACGAACATTGCGGAGCAGACCAACCTGCTCGCTCTGAACGCGGCCATCGAGGCCGCTCGCGCCGGAGAGGCCGGAAGGGGCTTCGCTGTTGTCGCACAGGAGATTCAGGAGCTTGCCGAGGGCAGCAAAAGAGCGGCGGAGAACATAAGGGGAATCATCACCCAGATTTCAGACAGGATAGAGGACACCGTTGAGCTGACGGAGCGCAGCGTTGAGGTGGTCGGTCAGAGTTCAAGGGGCCTCGAGGAGACCGTCCAGTACCTTGAGAACATAGCCATGATGATAGAGGGGATAGCTCCCAAGATGGAGGCGGTGAAGGAAGGCATACTCCACACCCGCGAGGAGGTTGAGAACGCCCTCCGCGCGATGGAGAACCTCGCCGCCAGCTCTGAGGAAACAACCGCCAGCACCGAGGAGGTAACGTCCACCATGGAGGAGCAGGAAAAGCTCGTACGCTCGCTGGAGGACATGGCAACGGCCATAAACCGCGCCATCGGCCGCATGGTTCCGATAGTCGAGTCGTTCAGGGTTCCAGAGGAAGGACCCTCAAAACGGATAGCGAGCGCGGTAAGGGGCCACCTGCCCTAATGCCGCGCGGCCTTCCCACCTATCCCCCTTCCCTCCTCGATTTCCCTCTTCAGTATCTTCGCCTCTTCTTCTGCGCTCCTAACGCGGAAGACCCTCGCTATCCTCTCGACGGCTTCGAGCTTCCTCACAATGCCGTCGAGCCACGTGAAAACGTCACCGGGATAGACGATTAACCCATAAACCTTCCTGAAATGCTCCGCTATTTGCGTGGGGTGCTTCCCGCTCCGCCTTAGATCGATTATCAGGTTACTAACCTTCTCCATCGCGTAGTCGGTGCAGTCATCCTCGCCGCACATGAAGAGGTCCTGGTAGAGCGTGAACAGCCTCTCGGCCGCGTTGGGGCTGACCTCCGGGATAACCTTGTCAAGCTCCTCCAGAATCGAGGCGAAGCTCGGGGAGAAGACGTTGGCGCTCAGCCTACCCCTCACCGCCCCCTCAAGCTCCCTCTGGAGCGTTCCGCTAAGGTAGAGGTTCTCAAAGGGGAGCAACTTCACGACTATCCACTGAGCTGGCTTCTTTCCGAGGTTCTTCCTAATGAACTCGGCCTCCTTCGGCAGGAGAAAGCTCATGCTCACGGCCCTTCCGTAGGAGGTAACCTCGACGAGGGGTCTTTTGAGCCTGACCAGCTTAAACTCTTCCAGCTTTTCCAGAACCCTCTCGGCGCTCTGATTAGCCCCGAGACACCTCGACTGAACTTCCCCTATCACCTCAAGCCGGTTAAAGACACAGGAGTGGGCTAAGACGTTGTCCTGCTCTAGCTCGTCGCTCCACTCGACGATGACAGGCTCTATCGGCGCCGTCAGGAGCTTGAAGGCAACTTCGTCCTCTGAACCTTCCATCTGAGCCGAGTACTTCCTTCCAGGCTCGACAACGAGGTAGACCCTTCCCCTCTCGTGGTAGAGGGGCCTTCCGGCCCTTCCAAGCATCTGGTGGAACTCCCTAACGCTGAGCCACTTGTTGCCCATCGCGAGGCTCTCGAAGATAACCTGCGAAGCAGGAAAATCAACGCCAGCCCCGAGTGCCGCGGTGGTGACCACAACGTCAAGCCTCTGAGCCAGAAACTCCATCTCCGTCAGTTTTCTTTGCCTGTACGGCAGGCCGGAGTGGTAGGGCTTCGCTTTGAGGCCCTTGCTCGTGAGGTAAGCGGCAAGCTCGTGGGTTCTCTTGCGTGAGAAGGTGAAGACTATCGTCTGGCCCTTGTAGCCCTGCTTCGACTTCCTCATCGCCTCAGCCCTACAGAGGTTCGCTATGTGCCTCCACTTCTCGCTCTCGTTCCTCGCGATGATTATGTGCCTCTCTAAATCAACGGGCCTCTCGTCATAGAGAACCAGTTTTAAGCCAAGCTCTCTCGCTAACTCCTCCGAATTTCCGACGGTTGCACTCAAACCTATGAACTGGGCCTTGGGATAGAGCTTTCTCAATCTCGCGATGAGTCCGTCTAAGCGGGGCCCGCGCTCCTCGTCGTCGAGGGTGTGGATCTCGTCTATAACTATCGTCCCGACGTTTCCTATCTTCCTGCCCGCCCTGAGCAGGTAGTCTATTCCCTCGTAGGTTCCGACGAGTACATCGGCGTCAATGCCCGTATCAACGATCACAAGCTCGTCTCTCGTCTTTATACGGCTCATTCCAACGCGGATGGCAACGCGGAGACCGAGTTTGGAGTATCTCCTCTTGAAGTCCTCGTACTTCTGGTTCGCCAGGGCAACGAGGGGCACCAAAAAGAGCATCTTCTGGCCCCTCATAGCCTTCGGAATTCCAGCGAGCTCGCCTATGAGCGTCTTACCGCTCGCCGTGGCGGAAACGACGAGGAGGCTCTCGCCCTCAAGGAGGCCGTTTTTCACAGCTAAACTCTGAACCGGGAGAAGTTCGCTGACACCCTCCCCCTCTAGAACTTCTTTGAACTTCTCAGGAACGGGAAGCTCGTCCACATTAAGCCTCTCCACCCGGACGTGCTTTGCCTTCAGCTCGTCCCACTTGGTTATCTCAGGGTGCCTCGTCGGGTCGAAGCGGGGATCGAAGGCGTAGAGGACCTTGTCGAGGTCCCTAAACCGTTTCAGGAGTTTCTTCGCCTGCTCGAGCATGGCGGTGCTCTTGAAGCGGAAGCGAAGCTCCCTCTTAAGTTCGTCCTCGGCGCAGCGCTCGCAGATGTACTCGTTGTGGTACTTAACCCGGTTCCCCTCGGTGAGGACGGTTATCCTCCCCTCCATGAGGCAGAGGCGGCAAAGCTCGGCCCTCTCAACGCGCCTGTTCTGGAGCCTTCGCCTGAAGTAGTCCTCCCACTCGTCAGCATTAACGAGAACTATCCTGGCCTGGCGGAGGAGCTTCTCTATCTCCTTGGGGTTCCTGTACTGGCTCCCCTCAAGGACCTTGAAGAGCCTGCCCTCGCGCATTATGAAGCGGTAAATCGCGTCGGCCTTTAGGTTCTTCATCTGTGTGAGCTTCTCAGGCTCGTTCTCGATGAAGAAGGCTTCAAGTTCATTTTTCTTCCTGCCGGGCCTGATTACAAAGAGCATCCCCAACCTCACCTCAGCGAAATCCAGCACTCTTTGAAAGCGTCGATTATCAGCGTGGCCTCAACCCTCTCGAGGTTCCTCCCGAAGAGCCGCTTCAGCCTTCCGGCGAAGGCTTTGACCTCGTCGGTATCGTGAAAGTGCGCCTTTATGAGTATCTGCCTCCCCCCGCTCCTCCGGTAGAGGGACTCAACGTTCTCCATCTCCGCCACCTTCCGAAGGAGGGTGTCAACTGTGTGATCGTCTATGGAGAGGGTAAGCTCGAAGAAGACGGAGACGTACTCGTCCAGGAAAGCGGGATCAACGACGGCCGAATAGCCCTTAACCGCGCCGAGCCTCTCGAGCTTGTCCAGTCTGTTCCTCACGCTCGCCGGGGAGAGGTTTACCCTCTTGCCCAGCTCTGTGAGGGTTATCCTGCCCTCCTCCCGCAGAATCCGCAGTATCTCCCTGTCCTTCTCGTCGACGCCGGGCATTTTCCCACCGAATTCGGTTGTTCATAGAGATTAAGAATAAAGCGAAATGTCAAACTCAGCGGGTAATCTTTACCTGGTTCATCAGCTCAAGCGGTTCTGGGTGTTTCTCGAAGTACTCTCTGACGGGTTTGAGCAACTCGATGAGGTACTCGGCGACGGCGTTCTTCAAATCGAGCGGGTGGAGCTTTCCTTCGGCGAAGTCCCTCTTGAGCTCCTCGAAGGTCGTGTAGGTGACGTCTCCACCGAACTTGGCAGGCCTGTGGATTGTGAACTCGGTCGGCTCCTCACGGAAGATTACGTGCTCGGCCCAGTCCAGAACGGGGTTGTATTTGACCTCCTTTGCCGGACAGAAGGCCTTCCTGAGCTTCTGCTTTATCTCCTCTGGCGAATCGTGGATGAACACAGCTGAGTAGGGCTTGCTCTTGCTCATCTTCATCTGGGTCTTGAGCTCTTTGAACTGCTCCTCGCTCTCTATCGGCCAGACAGGAGGTTCCTGAAGGCCGAGGAGGAGGTGGTGGTGTAAAGCTACCGGTTTAAGCTTCTCGCCCTTCCACTCAAGGGGATGGTATTTGAGCCTTTGGGCCACTTCAATCGCTATAACGTGGGCCTTCCTCTGGTCCATTCCCGCATGAGCGATGGTAACGCCTTGGTAGAAGATATCAGCGACCTGCATTGCGGGGTAAATCAACTTGGCGAAGTCTATGGCCTCTCCCATCTGCCTGCCCATTATCGTTATCGAGCGCATCATTCTAGCTAGCGTTACGTTCTTCGAGATGTCTATTACCGTCTGCCAGTAATCACCTTTCTCCAGTATCTCGCTCGCTAAAACGAACTCGACCTTGTCAGGGTCGCCACCCATGACCTTAATGCTCTGCTTCATGCCCTCCTTAAAGTATGTTAAGGCAACCTTCTGTATAGTCTCAAGGTCACCGCCGAGCTTGTCGTTTATCCAGCTGTGCCAGTCGGCAAGGAAAATCCTCGTCTTTATGCCCGCCTTCTGGAGGTCTGCTATTTTAGCGCCTGCCATCAGTCCGGTTCCGAGGTGAATGTAACCGCTTATCTCGAATCCGATGTAGTGTTGCATCGGGATTCCGACTTCGAGGAGATGCCTGAGGTTCTCCTCCGTAAGGAGTTCCTCCGTTGGCTTCCTCTTTATGAGTTCTATCCTGCTCTCTATGTCCATGCTTACCACCTGAAGCCAAAACGGTGGAGGGCTTTAAGGGTTTTGCCCTGAAGTTTCGGGAGGCCATTCAACCCCGAAAGTTTAACAGGGCCGAAAAACTTCCTGATTCATAAGATTTATAACTTCATCTTCGTTAGATAACCCGGTGATACCATGAAGAAGGTTGCTATAGTAATGGCGGCCGTCGTGCTGCTGTCTCTTTTTGGGGTTTTTGCGACACCCATGGCCAGCGCTGCAAGCAGTGGAAAGCCAGTGATAGCGGTTGACCTCGCCCACGGCGAGAATCCGAAGGGATTGACCCCCGTTACCTACAAGAACAAGACCCTGACCGATGGGATGCTCGATGTTCTGACAGGCTACACCTTCGTCTACATCGGCGACACCAAGTACGAGGACGAGCTTGGAATCAAGAACATCGGTGACAAGATAACCTACGATGCGCTTCACAACAACAACGTTACAATCCTCATAATCGGCCAGCCCACAAGCCCGTTCCTGCCGGACGAGATCCAGGCCATAAGGAAGTGGCTCCTCGAGGGCGGGCACGTTCTCTGGGTTGCCGCTGACAGCGACTACGGAAGCGGCGCCAAGGACCAGCAGTTCGTTGACAGCCTCCTCGACAATCTCAACATGACTAACCTCCGTGTTGACCTTTGTTCTGTTGAGGACGCTCAGAGTAATGCCGGTGGAAAGTCCTACCGTGTCGTTGCCTACGATGATCCTTGGAAGGATACTCCGATGAGGGACATCCTCGTCAAGAACCTCAAGCACGGTGGTAAGATACTCGCCCACGGTCCCGGTGTTGTTGCCTGGGTTGACCAGCCCGACGGAAACGGCAACTGGCACCCGCTCAACCAGAACGTCAAGCCTCAGAACGCCTACGTCATCGTCCACAGCAGCAACAGTTCTGACATAGTAGAGAACAACGCCCCGGCTGGAAACGCCTACCAGGCTGGAAGCACTGGCGAGTTCCCGATCATCGCCGTCCAGATAGTCACCCCGAAGGGCAAGAACCCGGACGTCATAATCGTCAGCGGTGAGACCCCAATAGGCGGCTACGAACCAATGTGGACCAGCGAGTACTACAAGGTTCCGCTCGACGGCCCGCAGGTCATAAGCAACATCTTCGAGTGGAGCCTTGAGATGACCAAGAAGCCCGAGACAACCTCCAGCTCAAGCGGTGGAGGCATCTGCGGTCCGGCTTTGATAGTCGGCCTCGCCGCACTTCCACTCCTCTTCAGGAGGAGGAAGTGAACCTCTTTCCTTATTTTTACATTTGAACCATAGCATTTTTAATGAACCTTCCTAATTTCACAGGAGGGGATTTGAATGAAGAAGGTTGCGGCTGCACTTTTCATTCTGGTGTTGGCCCTGAGCGTTGTGGCCAGCGGCTGTATGAGCAGTAACGGGGGCAGCAATCCAACGACTACTTCGGGAAGTGGCGGAAAGGGCATAACCCTTGTTATAGTGACAAGGCACGACGCGACCATACAGTACAAGGTCAAGCAGATCTTCCTTAAGACCGACATAGCGAAGCAGTACCACATCACCAACATAAAGTTCATAGGCGTTCCCGAGGCCCTCTGGCCGCAGTACATCAAGCAGGGAGCGGACGTCGGCTGGGGTGGAGGACCGACCCTCTTTGACGACATGTACAAGATGGGCTACCTCCAGCCCATAACCGACCAGAAGGTCCTCGGCCTCATAGGGACGAAGATACCGGCCGAACTCGCTGGAATGCCGATGGTCAGAAAGGACCAGAACGGCAAGGTTTACTGGATAGCGGCGGCGCTCTCGTCCTTCGGTTTCACCGTCAACAAGCAGGTCCTCAACAAGCAGGGACTCCCGTTCCCAGAGAAGTGGGAGGATCTCGCCTCTCCCAAGTGGGCCGTTGACCCGCCGCAGTACGGGATAGCCGACCCGACGAGAAGCACATCCAACACGAGGATATACCAGATCATTCTCCAGACCTTTGGCTGGGATGAGGGATGGAAGGTAATGACCCTCATAGCCGCCAACTCCAAGATATACGAGGCAAGCGACGCGGTCAGGGATGCCGTCATCAACGGTGAGATTGCGGCTGGAAACACCATTGACTTCTACGGCTACACCGCCATGAAGCAGAACCCGAACTGTGTCTACGTCATCCCGAAGGGAGAGAGCATCATCAACGGCGACCCGATAGCGCTCCTCAAGTACAGCAAGCACCCCGAGGCAGCCCAGGCCTTCATATACTGGGTCCTCACCGAGGGACAGGCTATCTGGATGAGTCCCGACATCAACAGGCTCCCGATATGGGGAGGCATCTTCAACCAGACCATCACCCAGCAGTACGCCAACGTCCTCTTCAATGGAAAGTTCGTCGGTAAGACCTACGGCCAGGCCAGGCCTGCGCTCCTCAAGGCCTACAACATCGCCATAAACAGCAAGGGAATACCCTTCAACGACAAAGAAGCGCTCGCCACCGTCAACACCCTCCAGTACTACTTCAAGGCCACCCTCATCGACACCAACGGTCCGCTCCACCAGGCATGGATTTCGATGGTCAAGGCCTTGAAGGAGGGCAAGATAACCCAGGACCAGTTCAACAGACTCAAGGATGAGCTTACCGCCCCAATACAGTTCAAGGACCCGCTCACCGGACAGACCACCACCCTGACGGAGGACTACGCCAAGAAGATAAACGACAAGATCGCCACCGACGCGAACTTCCAGAGCCAGATAATGCAGGAGTGGAGGAGTGCGGCCCAGGCCAAGTACAACAAGGTCCTCCAGGACCTCAAGTCAATGGAGGGCTGAAGTCCTTTCCATTTTCTTCTCAATTTTGACTGTTCTACTCGGTTCTTTTAACATACCCCTGTGCAGAGTTGTAGCGTTAATCCGGGCGTTGGGATTCAGGATTTTTCAAAGTAAACCATTCAGAAACCTTTAAAACCCCGCCCATCAAAACCGGGTAGAAACTAAAGGGCAGTGTGAGTTAAAAAGCAATGGGAGGTTAACACAATGGCGGTCAACAAGTGGGTTGAGAGATTCTTTGGGACCCCCCTTCCTGACGGCGTGGTTATAACCTCGTTCCTGTTTCCACTCCTGTATCTTGTGGCGTTTCTCGTAATACCAGTGCTCGTGATGTTGCTGACGGCCTTCATTTACAACGGCCACATCTCGATCTACTGGTTCAAGAGCATCTTCGGCGCACCGTACTACTTCAACCCGCTCCATCCATCGGGGTTCTTCGTTAAGACCATCCCCTGGGGCAACGAGCAGGTCTACTACTTCTCGGGCTGGGACTTCGGCGTCGTCATCAACTCCATAGTGGTGTCGATAAGCGTCATGATACTGACGACCATTCTCGGCGTTACATTCGCTTTCGTCATGGCGCGCTACGACTTCCCGGGCAAGAACATCGTCAGGATCCTACTCTTCGTCCCGCTCCTCGTCACCCCGTTCGTCAACGTCGTCGTCGTTAAGAAGATGTTCCTCCCGAACGGGCTGATAAACTGGATCTTCTACCAGCACCTCCACCTCTTCCCGCACCCGATATGGATCGACGGTCTCGTCGGCGTTGTCATCGCCCAGTCGATAACATACTACCCGATAGTCTACCTCAACGCCTACGCGAGCTTCATCAACATCGACCCCAGCCTCGAGGAGCAGGCCGAGAATCTCGGGAGCAGGGGCTTCCACCTCTTCAGGACGGTAACCTTCCCCCTTGCCCTTCCAGGAATAGCGGCCGGAGCAGCCCTCGTGGGAATATTCAGCCTTGAGGACCTCGCCGCACCCATAGTCTTCCAGGGAAGCGCGATAGCCAAGAAGCTCATGTCCTTCCAAATCTACAGCTCATTCGTATCGGGATTCGCGGTCGGCAACCCGCAGATGGCCGCGCTGAGCCTCGTCATGCTCACGATAGCGCTCATAATATTCCTTGCAATCCGCTGGTACGTCGGGATGAAGCAGTACGCCATGCTCAGCAAGGGGGGCAGGTGGAAGCCGAGGGTCGCCAAGCCCAAGTCCTGGCAGGCCGCACTGATCTACCTCGTGGTAATCCCGCTCCTCCTGCTGACCATCTTCCCACAGGTCGGAGTCGTTCTGCTGGCCTTCTCGGAGCGCTGGTACGGTACCTGGCCCGAGGGATTCACCCTCTCCAACATGGAGGCTCTGCTCACCCAGCCGGACATCCTAAGGGTCATCGAGAACAGCCTGCTTTACTCCACGGCGGCAATATTCATCATCATCCTGCTCTCTCTGACGGCTTCCTACGCCGCCGGAAGGTTCAAGAAGGCCAAGCTCGCACCGATCCTCGACAGTCTCGCGACGATACCCATAGCCGTCCCCGGAATTGTCATAGCGATGAGCTATTTCTTCTTCTTCTCGACGGTTCCGCCCTTCAAGGGAAGTGCCTTAGACCCAACCAACCTGCTCGCCTTCTTCCCGGGAGCGGCTCTCATCCTGGCGTACTCGATAAGGCGTCTGCCCTTCGCGGCGCGTTCCATCTCGGCGGGAATCCAGCAGGTCCACGTCTCGCTTGAGGAGGCGGCTATAAACCTGGGCGCCGGCAGGTGGAAGGCCCTGACGAGCATACTGATCCCCATGATACTCCTGAACCTCCTCGGCGGGGCTATGCTGAGCTTCGTTTACTGTATGAGCGAAACCAGCGTCGGCATCACCCTCGGTTCCATAAACTCCACGTGGTACCCAATAACGGCGAAAATGAAGGAGCTTATCATGGGTTCGGTCGGAAGCGCCAGCCTCGCGGCCGCGCTCGGCGTCTTCCTGATGCTCGTGCAGATACTTGCGATAGTCCTCGCGAACGTGATAACCAAGCAGAGGTACTCGTTCATCGGTCTTACATGAGGTGGTTAAGATGGTTGAAGTTAAGCTTCAGAACATCGTTAAGCGGTTTGGAGATACCGTCGCCCTCAAGGGCATAAGCCTTGATATAAAGCACGGGGAGCTGTTCACCCTGCTCGGACCCAGCGGCTGCGGGAAGTCAACGACTCTGAGGATTATAGCGGGTTTGGATTACCCGGACGAGGGGAAGCTCTACTTCGGTGATCAGGACGTTACCTACCTTCCGTCCCACCAGAAGGGCGCCGTCCTCGTCTTCCAGAACTACGCCCTCTGGCCGCACATGACCGTCTTCGACAACGTTGCCTACGGACTCAGGCTCAGGAAGATCCCAAAGGAGGAGATCAAAAGGAAGGTTGAGTGGGCGCTCGAACTCGTGAAGCTCAAGGGCTTCGAGGATCGCTACCCAACCCAGCTGAGCGGTGGCCAGCAGCAGCGTGTGGCAATAGCCAGGGCCTTGGTCGTTGAGCCGAAGGTTCTCCTCCTCGACGAGCCGCTCAGCAACCTCGACGCGAAGTTGAGGCTTGAGATGCGCTCGGAGATAAAGAGGATTCAGCGCGAGCTTGGAATAACCGTCATCTACGTCACCCACGACCAGGAGGAGGCAATGGCGATAAGCGACAGGATAGCGGTCATGAACGTCGGAACCGTTGAGCAGGTCGGAACTCCCAAGGAAATTTACGAGACGCCCAAGACGGAGTTCGTCGCCAGCTTCATGGGCAAGACCAACGTCATCCCAGCCAAAGTCGTCGAGAGGAACGGCGACCGCGTTACGGTGGAGTTCGAGAGCTTCCGTCTGGATGGCCTTCCATATACAGGGAAGAGCGACAACGTGGTCGTCGTCATAAGGCCCGAAAGAATAAGACTCAAGCCCGTCGAGAACGCGGTTTCGCTCACGGGGACCGTTGACCTCGTCGAGTACTACGGCTTCTTCGTCGAGGTCGTCGGCATCTTCGGGGAGACGAGGATCATAGCGAGGACGATAAGCGACAGGGAGGTAAGCCACCTCAAGCCTACCCAGCCGGTTACCTTCTACATCGACAGGGACGATATAATCGTCCTCCCGAAGCAACAGCTCTGATCTCTTCTCCCTTTTTGGGTGGTTTTTATGCTGGGCAACCTCAAAGAAGGGAAGGTCTATGAGGTTCTTCTTATCACGTCCTCCAACACAACCCCCGTAGGGGTTGTCCGGGGAGGAGATATTCTCGAGTTCAAGCTCTTTCCAGGAAGGAGCTTCGAGGACCTTCTTGAAAATCCTGCGGCGTCTATACAGGTCACGAACGACGTTGAGCTTATCGTCAGGCTTGCCCTCAACCTTCCCGTAGATGTTGGCTTTGGGGGGAAGGACGGGCACCGCTGGATTAAGGGCCTTCCGGGCTGGTACGGGTCGGTCGAGTACCGCCTCAACACATGGAGGGACAACCTGGGGGAGAGCAGGGTTTTAATAGGGAGGTTCGTTCCTGAAGGGAAAATCCCTGGCTCCCTGCCGGTTATCCCATGGAGCCGGGCGGACTGCAGGCTCATTGAGATGGCAGTTCACTTCACGAGATTCATCGTTTCCCGCGATGAAAAGCTCGCGAAGGCGATAGCGGAACTCTACTCGGAATACAGAAGGTTTGGAGGGGATTCGGAGGTCGCGGAGTACATGATGAGTCGCCTTGGAGCTTTCACTTCGAAAGGAAAACGGGAAAACTTTTAACATGCTCCTCCTCCCATATTACTTGGTGATACCATGGCCAAGCGGCTGATTGCAGGCATTGCCCTGTTGATAGGAGTTATAATGCTCTTCGGAGCGGTGCCAGCGAGCGCGGCTCAGTACGACACGACCTACAGCAAGTATCTTACCCAGCCAGCCCCCGCCATTCCAGCCTTTGCCATTCCCGGCGGGAGCTTCACCCTACATCTGAAGGACGGGGTAAGCGTTGATGGAATCCAGGCGGTGTCCGTTCTTCACGGACCCTACGACCTCCAGGTAGTCAAAACCGAGGGGAACACCGTAACCGTCAAGGTGCCCGGCGATATAGTCCCTGATGACTACTTCCTTCTGATAAAGACGGACAAGGGGACCCTCGTTCTCCCGAACGGGCTTAAGGTCTTCAAAGAGTGGCCGAAGACACTTAAACTCGCCTGGGTCAGCGACACCCACGTCACCAGCAGCGCCAAGATCGGCTACGTCTGCGGTCCCTACTTCCAGCACAGCCCCTACAAGCTCGAGAAGATGTGCTCTAACCCGATACCGCTCCACAGCGTCGTTGCAACCGACAGCGCGTACACCTATTGGGCGATGCAGGGCGTTGATCTCATCATAAACACCGGTGACGACGTCGACAGCAGCAACGACCTCATAGGCTACGAGATAATGTACAACATCATGAGGGACGCCGCCTCTGCAGGACAGGCACACATTAGCATCAAGGGCAACCACGACAACCCGCCGAAGATATACTCCCAGATCATAGCCCCGCCGGTGTTCTACACGACCATCGGTAAGTTCCTTATAATCGGTCTCGATACCGGCGGCGACCGCGGATGGCCGACCATGGATGAAATCCAGTTCATGGAGAAGGTTCTCGACGAGCACCCCGGCTACACCCCGATAATCCTCTACCACCACCCGTTCTTCTTCGCCCCGCGCTGGAACTACCGGGGAGGGACGATAAGCGGCCTTGACCCGAGCAACGACGCCGACTGGGCCAAGCTCAAGAACTATATTGGCAACTACTGGAAGGGCAACCTCACCGTTGCGAGGCGCTTCCTGGAGGACGTCGTCAAGTACAACATCCCGCTCACCATGAGCGGCCACATCCACCACGACATGTACTGGACCTACACCGACAAGGAGGGCCACGTCCACTACTTCCTCACGCTCACCTCGACCGGCGCCCCCGACAAAGAGAGCAACCCTGCCACCAATCCCAAGCACAGTCCGACCTGGTACGGAACCAACCTCGTGGTTATAAGCCAGAACGGAAGCGTTGAAATGCCCCTCACCCCGGTCAAGATAGAGGACAACAAGGTCAAGAGCGACTTCATCAGCGTCCCCGTCCCGCAGGAGTTCATGGTCTTCCGCCACACCACAAACTTCGGAACGGCCGCCAAGTTCATCAACGAACTCAACCACAGCGTTACAGGCCCGATAACCTTCGTCATCCCGGAGGGGGCCAAGATAGACCCGCAGCACACCAACATAACCTACAAGATTCTCGGCGAGAGGACCATCGGAGACAACACCTACCTCATGGTGAACGCCACCGTCCCCGCGGGGATTTCACAGATAGTCATCACCAAGGGAACCGACAGTGAGAAGCCGGTCGTCCAGATAGCCTACCTCCAGCCGAGCCACCCGAAGGTTGACCAGGAGTCGACCCTCTACTTCACCGCCCAGGACAACCTCGGAATAAGGGACCTCTACGCCCAGGTTATTGATGAGAGCGGCAAGCCAGTCGCCTACGGCAAGGTTACGAAGTTCCCTGCCGAGCCTGGAAGCGGAAAGCCGACGAACAACTTCTACACCGTTGAGCTTCCTCCGCTCAAGGCCGGAAAGTACAAGATAGAGGTCGTTGCGGTCGACTTTTACGGCAACAAGGCCGTCGTCACGAAGGCCCTCAGCGTTGGAAGCGCAACCCCACACCCGACCTCCTCAAGCACTACAACCAGCTCCAGCTCAAGCGGTGGAGGCATCTGCGGTCCGGCTTTGATAGTCGGCCTCGCCGCACTTCCACTCCTCCTCAGGAAGAGGAAGTGAACCACTTTTATTTTTCCCTTTCGATACCCATTTAAGCCCAAAGCCCTATTCTCTAAGGTGGTTGAAATGACCAGGAAGCTCTACTACGAGGACGCCTATCTGAAAGAGGCCAAGGCAAAGGTTCTGGAAATCAAGGAGAACGCCCTGCTCCTCGACCAGACGGTTTTCTACCCAACGGGCGGCGGCCAGCCCCACGACAGAGGGATGATAAGCGGCGTCGAGGTTCTCGACGTCTACAAGGACGATACCGGAAACGTTTGGCACGCCGTTGCCGAGCCGGAGAAGTTCAAGGTTGGGGACGAGGTCGAGCTTAAAATCGACTGGGACTACCGCTACAGACTGATGAGAATCCACAGCGCGATGCACCTCCTCGAGCACGTCCTCAATCTTGTCCTCCCCGGCGAGTGGCAGCTCTACGGTAGTGGAATGAGCGCCGAGAAGGGCCGCTACGATATAGTCTACCCAGAGAACATCAACCAGTGGAAGGAGCAGATTATAGAGACCTTCAACAGACTCGTTGACAAAGGCGGTGAAATGAGAATATGGTGGGAAGGAGAAACGCGCTACACCCAGATAAGGGACTTCGAGGTAATCCCCTGCGGAGGAACCCACGTGAAGGACATCAAGGAAATCGGCCACCTCAAGAAGCTCAAGCGCTCCAGCCTCGGAAGGGGAAAGCAGAGAATAGAGATTTGGCTCGAGGATTGAGCCTCTTACTCTTTTTCAAACACGTAGAACCATCTATCGAGGCTTTTGTGCACCCTCTGGTAGTACCTGCCCCCGAGCCTGAAGCCCGCTTTTTGCCCCTCGGCTTCCCCGTCGAAGTCGGCTGGAAACGCTATCGCCAGCCTTCCACCCTCTTTGAGCACGTTGTACATGCTCTCCAAGGCTTTTCTGTAAAGCTCATCCCTCTTCCTGCCCGCGAGCGTTGCGGAGGTGCCGTAGGGCGGGTCGGTGGCTATCGCCTCGAACTTCTTATCCGGGAAAAGCTCACCCAGCTTCGTTGCATCGCCGAGCTTCAGCTCGTAGTTCTCTATGCCGTAGTGCCTGAGGTTCATCCCGGCCCCCTCAACCATCTCCGGCTTTATGTCCACGCCATAGACTTTGAGGCCGAGCAAACCGGCCTCCATCAGTATTCCACCGGCCCCCATGAAGGGGTCGAGAATCTCATTCCGGGCTTTTGTGAGGTTTACGAGTGCCCTCGAAATCCTCGGATGGAGTGAAATGGGCCTGAAGAAGGGCCTGTGGTGGGCCTTCCTTCCCTCAAAGTCCTTTGGGTCGAAGAAGCGGAGCCTTATTCCGGCGTAAAGCCTCTCCCCGCAGTATACCCTGACCAGTGTGTCCGGCTTCGAGAGGTTAACTCTGAATCCCCGCGCGTGTATTACCGCTCCAAGCTTCCGCGGCAGGTCAAGAACATCGTGCCCGCAGTTAGCCATCGTCTCGGTATCGACCTTGAAGGCCCCCTTAATCGGCCACCTGACTCCCCCCGCCTTCTGGAGGAGTTCATCAACAGAGTCCGCCTCAACCACGAGCAGTCCGTATTCGTGGGCCAGGCCGAGTCTGTCGAGGAACGGGAAGGCCTCCTCGCCCACATCAACCTTGAGAAAGAGGTAGTCCTGGCCAGCTATCCTTCCGCCGCCGAGTTCGAGCATGGCCCTGACTTCGTCCCTCGCCATCTCCGGAAGGTTCCCGAGTATCTCAACGTAGAGCATGGTGAGCGCTACTCGGAGGGCTTTTTAAGCTTTCCCGGCGGCCAAACGTTTTTATTCCCCGATCCCAACTCCATGTGGTGGGAGGATGATAGAGTTCGTCATACTGCTGGGCGTCATCGGCGGCTGGATAGTGGTCGCCTCAACGCTGTTCCTCATGCTCGCCCTCGGCCGGATATGGGGTTTAGTGGGTGTGTTCCTGCTCGTGGGCTTCATACTCGTCAACCAGTCCCTCAAGAGGAAGTACATGGGGAAGATAGTCGACGCCACGCCGAGGGCAAAGGCCATAGCGGCCCACATCTTCGAGATGAACGAGCTTATACTCCTCTCCTCCTACATTGCATCCCTCCTGCTCTACGAGGGCATTCAGAAGTACGTCGAGATAATAATCAAGTTCCCGCACGCGCTGGGGTGATATCATGTTCAACGTCGTTATCGTGAGGTACGGTGAGATTGGAACGAAGGCAAGGCAGACGAGGAGATGGTTTGAGAACATCCTCATGAACAACATTCGCGAGGCTCTGGTGAGCGAGGGCATCGACTTCAAGAAGGTGGAGGCAAAGCACGGCCGCGTTCTGGTGAGAACGAACAGGGCAAGGGAGGCCGTTGAAGTCCTCCAGAGGGTTTTCGGCATCGTCTCGCTCTCGCCGGCGATGGAAGTCGATGCTGAGATGGGAAAAATAAACAAAACCGCGCTTAAGCTCTTCCGGAAGAAGAAGCGCGAGCTGGGCCTTGAGAGGCCCCGCTTCCGCGTCACCGCCAGGAGGATAACCAAAGAGTTTCCGCTCAAGAGTCCGGAGATACAGGCCAAGGTGGGGGAGTACATCCTGGAGAACGAGGAGAGCGAGGTGGACCTGCACGACTACGATATCGAGGTCGGCGTCGAGCTGATGGAGGGCAAAGCCTACGTCTTCGTGGACAAGGTTAAGGCCTGGGGCGGCCTGCCGATAGGAACACAGGGCAAGGTTGTCGCGCTGCTCAGCGGAGGGATAGACTCGCCTGTGGCAGCTTTCCTCATGATGAAGCGCGGCGTCGAGGTCATTCCCGTCCACGTCTACATGGGCGAGAAGACCCTTGAGAAGGTCAGGAAGATATGGAACCAGCTCAAGAAGTACGGCTATGGTGGAAAGGGCGAGCTTATAGTGGTCAAGCCGAGGGAGCGCGAGAGGATAATCGGGAAGCTCA
Organism: Thermococcus sp.; assembly: GCA_027023165.1. The sequence continues at coordinate 25,712 of JALVWX010000221.1, forward strand.
AAGAGATGAAGAAGGACAAGTACACCTGCGTCCTCTGCAAGTTCAACATGGTGAGGAGCGCCGACAAAATCGCGAGGGACTTCGGTGCCAAGGGCATCGTCATGGGCGACTCACTCGGCCAGGTAGCCAGCCAGACGCTCGAGAACATGTACATCGTCAGCCAGGCGAGCGATCTGCCGATATACCGCCCTCTTATAGGCATGGATAAGGAGGAGATAGTCGAGATAGCCAAGAAAATAGGTACCTTCGAGCTTTCCACCCTCCCCGAGGATGAATGCTGGTGCGTCCCGAAGCATCCGGTAATACGCGGCTCATGGGAGGAGTTCAGGAAGATATACCAGACGGTTCTTGGAGAAGACCCTGGCAGGGACCGGTGAGGTGGAAGGATGGACATTAAAGAAGTTTCAGCCTACCTCTCTGTCTTCCTTCCGGTTATCTTCCTCTTGGGGCTTGTGGTAGTGCTGTCCAGGAACCCCTGGTTCTCCTTCACGAACAACGCGCTGAGCGACATGGGTTCGCTCAAAAATCCCGAGAGATGGTACTTCAACGGCTTTCTGATGGTCTTCGCGGTCGTTGGTTTCATAGCCGCCTTTGGTGCCTTCAAAAGCGGCCTCAGCTATCTCATGCCCCTTGCAATGGCCTCCCTCTTCATTGTGGGCGTTTTCCCTGAGGAGTTGCCCTATCATACACCCTCGGCGGTTCTGTTCTACGTCCTCGCACTGGCGGACATAGTCATCATCGGTGTTAAGCTCGGCCGCTCGGGGGCTTTCGTAGGATACCTCTGGTCAATTGTCTCGGTGCTAACGTTCCTCTCAATGCGCTACCTGGTTAGGGCTAGGGCATTTAGGGGGCTTGCCATCCCTGAGATGGTGGGCGCGGTGACGATATTGGGGTGGTTTGTTTACGTTGGGCTGCTACTGATGAAGGATCTTCCTTCGTAAACGCCACAACAGGTCAACATCCCAAAAAGGAAAAAGAGGGGCTTAACTAAGCTCGTTTTCTCTTTTTATTTCGTGGAGCAAGACTTTGAGCCGTTCGATGAAGTCCTGTGATACCGGCACTCCCTCCTTAATCATGGCTTCAACCGCATTTACCGCATTACTAAGAT
>JALVWX010000222.1 GCA_027023165.1 Thermococcus sp.
ATCAGAAATAAAGGATGGAGTGGTCGCGAGGGTAACCCTGCGCGCGGGAAGGAGCCTCGCGAATGTCCTGGGAAAATGTAAGGCGGGGTCCGAGAAAAAAGAGGGAGCAATACTCTCCACGAGGTTTAAGGGGAGGATTCTTCCCCCAACCCACGCTCAATGGCTTTGAGAACCTCTATGACCTCCTTCTCGAGGGCCGAAATTGTCTCCCGGGAATAATCGGTCATCCCGCCGTATCTGCGCAGAAGCTCGTAAACCCCAGGGTGTCTGCTTACAAGGACGTTCTGAAGCTCCCCCGCCGGCAGGAGAATCCCGGTGTCCCTGTAAACCAAAAGCGCCCCAACCGTGTAGAGAGCATCCATGTAAGCACTGTAGGCCATCTCAAAGCGGCCGTCCTCCAAGTAGTAATTCCCCCTTGCCAGGTAGGCCTTTGCCTTCTCCAAAAGCTCGCGCTCCATTTTCTCACCATCAGGGTTATAAGGAGCGGCGTTAATAAACCTGGCGAACGACCATGAGGCTTGAAACCCTTGCCTGGGCGGCGGCGGTTCTGGCCATAGTCTACCTCACATGGGCAACGGTGAGGCCCCTAGTCACGCCCATCTTCTTCGGGGCCGTTTTAGCCTACGCGTTCTACCCGCTCCACCGGCGCTTAGGACCGAAAATCGGAGGAACCGAATCAGCGGCGCTCCTGACGATCGTCACCGTGGGCATAGGCGGCATCGTCACCTTTGAACTCCTCATGATATCTTTCCAGGTGGCGCTGTCGTTCTACAACAGCGTGGTCGACTTCTTCGACTGGCTCCTGCAACAACCCCTACCTCCGGACATCAGGGACTTCCTGCAGAGCTTCCTCGATCAGCTGATCCCAAGGCTCTCCGCCTACATCTCAAAGAGCGCGTTCTCCCTTCCGATGTACCTCCTGCAGGTCCTGATCTTCCTCCTCACCTTCTACTACACCCTCGCCTACGCGGAGAGGATATACCACCAGATAGTTCTCTCACTGCCCGAAAAGAACCGCGAGCTTGGGGAGGAGATACTGGAGAGCCTCAACAAGACCCTTGGGGCGCTGGTGAGGGCCTGGCTCGTGCTGAACGTCGTTAAAGGGATACTGATGACCTTCGGCTTCCTGATATTCGGGGTCTCCGACCTCTACACCGCCATCGTGGCCGGCTTTCTGACGTTCCTCTTCAGCTTCATCCCCCTCTTCGAGGGCTGGATGATATGGCTCATCGCAGCTGCTTATTTCGCCATGAACGGCGCCTACCTCCACGCCATAGGAATAGCGCTCTACGGCTTCTTCTTGGTTTCTCCGATGCCGGACTACACGATAAGGCCCATGATGGTCGCTAGGGATGCAGATTTGGACGAGACGCTCGTGTTCATCGGCATGATAGGCGGAACATGGGCGATGGGGGTTAAAGGTCTCATAATCGGTCCGATAGTCCTCAACCTGCTCCTCGTCCTGCTGAAGGAGTGGAAGAGAAGAGTATCTAAAGAATCCTCACTCCAGACCTCTTCATCTCCTCCAAAGCCCGCTCCTCGTCCTCAGGCCTGATGCCCTTCACCGCGTCGCTCAGGAGGTAGGTTTCAAAGCCGTGCTTAACCGCGTCAAGGGCTGTTGCCTTCACGCAGTATTCGGTTGCCACGCCGCAGACGTAGACCCTCTTCACACCGTTTTTCCTCAGGATTTCCGCCAAGTCAGTTCCCTCGAAGCCGGAGTAGGCCTCCTTATCCGGCTCGGTAGCCTTGGAGATTATCACCGCATCGGCCGGAAGGTCAACGACGAACTCCGCTCCCGGCGTATTATGGACACAGTGAGCCGGCCACGGACCGCCCCGCTCTTTGAAGCTGATGTGGTTCGGAGGATGCCAGTCGCGCGTTGCCACTATCAGCGCTCCCCTCTTCCTAAACTCCTCGATGTACTCGTTGCAGCGGGGAATTATTTTGTCCCCATCCGGAACCGGGAGCGCTCCCCCCGGCATGAAATCGCGTTGCATGTCAACAACTATTAAAGCCTCCTCGGGCATGGTATCACCCAAAAAGAGTTCGATGGGGAGGTTAAAATGGTTTTGCGAGCATCATCAAAAAGCTTAATACCCCCTACGCAAAGGTTAATACATGTCGGAAGTAGTTCTTGAAATTCCTCCTGAACTCGATGAGAGACTCTTGAAAAAAAGGATAGAGCGCCTTATTGAGCGTGAAAAGCGGATGAAAAAGCTTTTTGGGTACTAAAAACCAAGAAATCCTGGGACGAGCTGGAGGAAAGCGTCTATGACCAGGCGGGTGCTTATTGATTCCAACGTTTTCATTGAATACTTCAAAGGAAACAGAACAGCTGCCAATATTCTTAATGGGCTAATGGCGGAGGAATACGAACTCTTCATAAACGGCATTGTGTATTCGGAGGTTCTGTTCATCTTCCTCACGTCCTCAACGGGACTCTCAGCCAAAAGCCCGAATTGGTAAAGAACACACCAATTGGAGAGATAACTGAATTCTTAGGAGACTTCAAGGTGGTAGAGATAAACGATGTAGTGCTACAAACTGCTTCCCGATTACTCAGCGAGGCGACTTTCAGGAAGCAGCGAAAAGAGAAAACGTGGAGCTTATAACTCAAGCCTCTCCCTAAACTTCGACATGTCAACGCCCCTGTCCATGCCGAAGAGGTAAGCCAGAACCTTCCTGTCGAGGTCGCCGTAGCGCTCGCGCATTGAGTTTATGCCATCCAAGACGTCCTCGCGCTCCCAGCCAAGGGACTTCGCTATGTGCTCCACCATCTCCTCGAAGAGGTCTCCCTCGCTCTTCTCCTCGAGGGCAGGCTCGTTAACGACCAGCATTCCGTCCCGCTCGATGAGGAGGCCCTTCTCGATGGCCTCGTTCACGAACTCCTTTGCCTCCCTAACCCCCATTATCCTCAGGCTGAAGGAGAGTATCCCGACAAGTTCGCTCCGCGTGAACTCGGTTGAGCCTTTGTAATCCACGGCGCGCTTAAGCGGGTGCATAGGCATCTAACTTTTTTAGGGCGCTGAAATAGATAAACTTTTGCCCATAAGGAGGCAAGATGTAGGTGGTGGTTTCTATGGAGCAGAGGACGCACAGACTGACGAAAGAGAGGCTCGTCGGGAGGCCGGTGAGGATAGAGCCTGGAAAAGCGGAGGTTGAGCTTTTAACAACGGAGGAGATGGCGGTCGATGAATACGGCCTCGTCCACGGCGGCTTCACCTTCGGTTTGGCGGATTACGCGGCGATGCTCGCGGTTAACGAGCCAACCGTAGTCCTCGGAAAGGCGGAGGTGAAGTTCCTCAAGCCCGTCAGAGCAGGGGGAAAGCTCATCGCCCAGGCGGAGATAAAGGAAGACCTCGGGAGGAAAAAGATGGTTGATGTTAACGTTTTCAACGAGAGAAACGAGAAGGTCTTCGAGGGAACCTTCCACTGCTACGTTCTTGAAAAGCACGTCCTCGGATGAGCCAAAATTTTTTAAGCACCAATATCGTTTTTCGATATCGGTGTTCGATATGATGCGCCGGGTTCTCTTGGGGTTCATGGGGATCCACATCCTTCACCACGCGAGTAGGGAGGAGATAACGGGGACGTTCATGATGGAAGAGTTGGGGGGGCACGGCTACAGAGTCAGCCCCGGGACCATCTATCCCCTCCTCCACAAAATGGAGGAGATGGGCCTGCTCAAGAGCAGGACCGAGGTTAGAAACGGCAGGCGCGTGCGCCTCTACCGCACGACGCCCAAGGGTGAGGAACTCCTGCGGGAAGCGAAGGAGCGGGTAAAGGAGCTGTGCGACGAGATCTTGGGTGATTGAGATGGAGGAAGAGCGCAGAATCTTCGGAATCAGCTGGAACGTCTTCCTCCTCGGCGTAGTCAGCTTCCTGAACGACATGAGCAGCGAGATGATAGCCCCGGTAGTGCCGAGCTATCTCACCGAGATCCTCGAGGCTGGAAAGCTCCTGAGCGGCTCGGTTATGGGCGCGATAGAGAGCATGAGTTCCCTCTTCAAGGTTGCCTTTGGCTACGTCAGTGACCGCTTTAGAAAGAGGAAGGCCTTCGTTTTGGCCGGCTACGCCCTATCCGTTATCGCGAAGGGAGCCCTGGCCTTCACCCGCCATTGGTGGGACTTCCTGACGATGCGCGCCCTCGACCGGGTTGGAAAGGGCATAAGGACGGCACCAAGGGACGCGCTCATAGCGGAGTCGAGCGAGAAGGGGAAGAGCGGCAGGTCCTTCGGCTTCCACAGGATGATGGACACTCTCGGGGCGGTCGCTGGACCCCTGGTGGCGATAGCACTCATCGAACTCCTCAAGGGGCTTCCAAAGGAGACGATGTACCGCTACGTTTTCCTTCTTGCGATGGTTCCGGGCCTGTTCTCGCTCCTCGTGATAGTCCTCTTCGTGAAGGACAGGGGAGGCAAAGTCAAGAGAAAGATCAAGGGCATCTCCACCCTCAAAGATCGGAACCTCCAGCTGTTTTTAGCAGTAGTTGCCGTCGGGGCATTAGGGAGGTACAGCTATGCCTTCACAATGTGGAAGGCGCAGGAGCTGGGCTACACGGTGGTGCAGAGCATAGGGTTCTACGCGCTCTTCAACCTGGTCTACGCCCTCTCCTCCTATCCGATGGGGGCCTACTCCGACGGCTTTGGCAAGAGGAGGATGATAACGGTCGGCTTTGGCCTCGCGGCTCTGGCGGCCTTAGCGTTCGCCTACGCGAGGAACTTCTACACGCTGGTTCTTGCCTTCGTCCTCTACGGCCTCTACATAGCAATCGAGGACACCGTTCCAAGGGCGTACATGGCGGACCTCGCGAGGGAGTACGAGAAGGGCACGATAATCGGCGCGTACCACACAGTCTTCGGCCTCTTCTTGCTTCCCGCATCGGTCATAGCCGGCTGGCTCTGGCAGGTTCGCTCCCTCGAGGCGGCGTTCCTCTACTCATCGGCGATGAACGTCTTAGCTTTTGTCATGATGCTCCTCATCCGGGAGAAAAGCTGAACATCTTCCAATTTCTCTCAGGAAATTCGGGTTGAATTCGTCAAAAAGACTAAAAAGCGTTGCAAGTAAAGGGAAGCGGTGGTCGCGTGAGGATTCTCATCATAGGCACCGGCGGAACGATAGCCAGCAGGATGACGGAGAAGGGCTACAAAGCCGGCCTCGGGGTGGACGAACTCCTCGAGCTGGCTGGGATAGAGAAGAACGACGGGGTAAGCATCGACTCATGGGACCTCATGAGGGTAGACAGCACGCTCATCCAGCCCGAGGACTGGATCACGATCGGGAAAGCGGTTTGGGAGTCGCTGGATGACTACGACGGAATAGTGATAACCCACGGGACTGACACCCTGGCCTACACCTCCTCCGCCCTGAGCTTCATGCTGAGGAACCCGCCGGTTCCGGTGGTTCTAACCGGGTCGATGCTCCCCATAACCGAACCCGGGAGCGACGCGCCCGAGAACCTCAGAACGGCCATAACCTTCGCCAGGGATGGAATCCCAGGGATTTACGTCGCCTTCAGGAACAAGGTGATGCTCGGAACGCGCGTCTCAAAGGTTCACTCCCTCGGGCTGAACGCCTTCCAGAGCATAAACTACCCCGACGTGGCATACCTCCGTGGCGGTTCCATCGTCGTGATGCACAGGCCGTCTTTGAGGGGTGAAACCTCCTTCGACCCGAGGATCGACCCGAACGTCGTCCACATAAGGCTGACGCCGGGCCTTTCGCCGGAGGTTTTTCTATCGATAGCCGGAGAAGCCGGCGGGATAGTGCTCGAGGGCTACGGCGCCGGGGGGATTCCATACCGCGGGAGAAACCTCCTTGAGGTGGTTTCGAAGGTCGCCCCGGAGAAGCCCGTGGTCATGACGACCCAAGCCCTCTACGGCGGCGTTGATCTGACCCGCTACGAGGTCGGGAGGAGGGCGCTCGAGGCTGGAGTCATCCCCGCGGGGGACATGACGAAGGAAGCGACACTCACGAAGCTCATGTACGCCCTCGGCCACACGCGGAAGGTCGAAGAAGTGAGGGGGATAATGGAAAAGAACCTCGCCTGCGAGATATCAAGCTGAAAGCTTCTCAAGCTCCTCCTCTCCGACGAGGAGGGGCCTCTTAGCCTCGATAACGTAGCCAAGCTCCCATCTAACTTCTCCCCTGTTCATAAGCTCGGCGTAGCGCCTGGCCTTCTCCTCGGCCTCCTCCATGCTGGAGGCTTCGACGATTCTCCTGACGTACCACTTTCTACCACCAAAGTGGAGCTTGAACTCGGCCATGAACATGGGCATCACCGGGGGTAGTTGGATGGAGGATATAAAAACCTAAGGCTCCATCGCCCTGTAAACCCCGTCCTCCTCTATGGCCTCAAATACCTTTCCGCCATCCTTCGTCCTCAGCTCGACGAGAACTTTGGAGGGAGCCTTCTCCACATCCTCCTCAACTTTCCTTGTGCTGAGAACCTGGATGAAGGCATCTCCAAGCCTCTCAAACTCGAAAACCAGCGCATCATCCTCCCAGCGGTGGCCGCGGTAGGAAACGCCGCCCATTCTAAAGGTCACTTCAAGAACAACTTTCATTCGCATTCCTCCTTTTGGAGGTTCTCGCCGGGGGTTAAAAAGGTTGGCAGAAAAAGGAGGGCATCATGCCCTCTTCAGCTTGACCACCTGCTTTGCGAACTCCTCGAGGACTTCCTTGCGCATTCCCTCAAAGAACTTAATGGAACCCGCGTAGCTGTGGCCGCCGCCCTCTATCCCTGCGCTTGGAAGGGCCTCCTGGAGCCTCGGGATTATCTCGTTGAGGTCGAAGCCGTATGCCGCCATTCCGTCGGCGGCCCTAACAACGGCGAAGTCCGGACCGTAGGCGAGCGTTAGGATTGGGCTGTCCTCGCCGTACTTTTCCTTGAAGTGGTCGTGGATTAAACCACTTAACTTGCCCGGCGATGGGTAGGAAAACTTTGGAGCGAAGAGTTCCACGTCTATCGTGTTGAACCTTATGCCATTAGGCAAAACAACGC
>JALVWX010000223.1 GCA_027023165.1 Thermococcus sp.
GAGCAGTTCTCTCCTCATTCTACTGCCCCCCTCATCCCCCGAACTCCTCCGCCCACCTCTCGTACCGCTCAACCTCCTTCCTCGTTAGCGGGGACTTGATTTTCTTGAACGCCTCCTCGAAATCGCGCATCTCCAGCGGCCTCGTCCTCAGCGAGCGCTTCCTCAGCTCGTGGAAGGGAAGCTCCGCAAGCTTGTGGAGATCGGGGTTCTCCTCGCGTATCATGTTCCATATTGCCTGCTGGCAGAGGTTCTTCAAATCCCTCCCAGAGTACAGCCTTTTGACGCTCTCTTCCGCTATCGCGTCTAGGTCAAGCTTTGAGATGTCAAGCCCGCGCGTGTTGATCTTGATTATCTCCTTCGTTGCCTTCTTGTCGGGTAGGGGTACGTAGATCCTCCTCGGGAAGCGCGAGAGAACCGCCTCGTCGAGGTCCCAGGGGGTATTTGTTGCCGCAAGGGTTAGAATTAGAAGGTCGCTCTTCTTGTCCTGGAAGCCATCCAGTTCCGTCAGGAGCGTTGAGAGCATCCTCCTGCTTGCCTCGCTCTGCTCGCCGGAGCGCTTCGTTGTTAGGGCGTCTATCTCGTCCATGAAGACTATGCTCGGGGCCTCCTCTCTGGCAACCTCGTAGAGGGCTGAGATTATTTTGGTCGACTCTCCAAAGTATTTGCTGAGGACGTTTGAGGCTTTAACCGAGAAGAAGGTTGCGTTTAAACTGCCGGCGGCTGCCGAAGCGAGGAGGGTCTTACCCGTCCCCGGCGGCCCGAAGAGGAGGATCCCCTTCCACGGCTGTATCGATTCAGGCCTCTGAAGGGCCGCTATGACGACGGTCTCCATGAGGAGGGCCTTAACCTCGTCGAGACCGCCTATGTCGCTCCACCTGACCTTTGATTTGGCTATAAGGTTGTTCCTTACATAGGCCTTGAACTTCTCCTCCTCGTCATCTCCTGTCTCCCCTGCTTTATCCCCTCTTGAGTTACCCTCCCTCATGGGCTTCGTTCTGGTCTTCCTGAAGCGTCCTTCCTCGATGTCCTTAGCCAATGCCTCCCACTTCTTGGCCTTCCTGAGGTAGCTCTCGCGGTTGAACTCGTCGTATTTCGAAAGCTGCCTAAGTATGCGGGCGCACTCGAGGGCCTTCCTCTTTGCCGTCTCGGCATCGCCCCTCTTCACTGCCTCCTCGTATTCCCTCTTGGCCTTCTTGAAGGCGCTCATCAGCGGTCCGGATAGGTCAACCGGCATGATACCACCCCGTTTTATATATACGCGTCATTCCTTTCTCCTACCTAATAATTTTTCTGCTTATCACGACAACAAAGAAAGCCATTATGAATGCCCCAATAAACGCCTCTGTGGCCGCTACCAGCCGGTAGCCAGCTCTTGGGACTATATCACCGTAGCCAACCGTTGTAAAGGTCACGACACTGAAATAGAGTGCGTTCCGTAGTGAGTTATTTCCAATACCGTTGCCCATCCAGTATACTAACGCAAAGATTACTATAACAACCACCGTCGTTGCAAGAACCCTCAATGGACTCTCGCCGTAGTTCGATGTTATCCCGTAGAGAACGTTGGCAAGGTAACGCAGTTTTCCTTCAATGGCAATAAGCCAGCGCTTTCCGCTCCTTCCCGTCAGGGGGACAAAGTCCGCAAGCTCCGCGGGCCTTAGGTGATGGTGGGCTATTCTCTGAACTTTTCCCCGAACGCGCCACTCGCCAACGCTGTAAGCCGAGGCTTTCCCGTAGAGACCCCGCCCCCTGAAGAGCGTTTTCAGTGAGATGTAAACCGAAAGGGCCTTCCTGTAGGCTTCAACGGCATCCTGGAACTTTCCTTCCTTCAGAAACCTGTCCCCCTCCTTTTCCTCCGCAATTATCCCGTCCAGCCGCGCGTACTCAATCCCCCCTACACCGGACAGGCTGACGCCGTAAAGCTTTGCACCCCTCAGGTCAGCGCCCACGAGGCTGACGCCATCGAGGTTTGCCCCGTACAACTCGGTTCCCCTCAAATCAGCCCTCGTCAGATTCGCCCCCGAGAGGTTTGTCAGCGACAAAGCCGCGCCTATCAGTGAAGCCCCGCTGAGGTCTGCCCTCCTTAAATCGGCGCTTGTAAAGTCGGCCCTCTCTGCCCTGGCCCCGCTCAGGTCGGCCTCGTACAAGATAGCCCAGCTCAGGTTTGTTCCGGAGAGGTTGGCGTCGCCCAGGTCGGCGCGGGTGAGGTTAGCCCCCGAGAGGTTTGCCCCGCTCAGATCAGCCTCGCTGAGATACGCCTCCTCAAGGTCTTCGCCCTCAAGATTAACCTTTCGGAAGTCTTTTCCACCCTCTGGCAGGTGAAATATGCAGAGGCCGTTCTCAACAGCCTCGTGGGGGCACTCTTTGATGGCCCTGCGGTACTCGTAGGTGCACCTCACCTCAGTTCCCCCCGGCCATTATTTCGTTCACAAGGATCTCCACCCGCGCAATCGCATCGTCTCTGAGCTTTACTCCCTCTTCAGCCGCGAGCTTTAACTGAGAGATGAGCCCCTCAAGCTCTTTCTGGTGATTCCCGGCGTATCTCCTAAGCTCAATGAGATACCTGAGGGCCTCTGCGGTGTTCCCGAGCTTCAGGTTCAACAGGGCAAGCTCCCCCGCGTAGTACGCCGAACGGGAGAAGTCTGTGCTTTGCTCAAGCTCCCTTGAGTATTTTCTGCCCAGGAGGCCCGCGAGGTCGCGCTGAAGCTCGGCAACGGACTGATAGCGCTCCTCCTTCCTCTTCGCGAGGCAACGCATAATGACCGGCTCGAGCGGTTTTGAGTTAGGATTTATCTCCGACGGCCGAGCAGGTTCCTCCATCGTTATCTTCCCGGCCACCTCGATGAAGTCTTCCCCCTCAAAAGGTAGCCTCCCAGTGGTCAGCCAGTAGAGGAGGACACCGAGCTGCCAGACGTCTGTTCTCTCGTCCGTTGGGCCGAACCTCGACCTGCTTATCTGCTCTGGCGCGGCGTAGTAGGGCGTGAAGGTCGAAGAAGTGGTGCTCGTCTCGGTCATGAGCTTGGCCAGCCCCCAGTCGCTTATCTTCGGCGTTCTCCCCTTCAGGAGGATGTTGCTCGGTTTAAGGTCGCGGTGGACAATCCCCTTCGAGTGTGCGTACTTTAGCCCTTCGGCGATATCGAAGGCAATCCTGCCGGCTTGCTCCCAGTTCAGAGGGACGTTGAGGTTCTCCAGCGAGCCGTCGCAGTACTCCATCTCGATGTACGGGTAGGGGTATAGGTTGGCGTCGTACAGCTCGACGATGTTGCGGTGCCTCAGGGAGAGCCAGGCCGATATCTCACGCAGGAAGGTCTTTCCAGTCCGCTCGTTGAGGGAATGGGGCACCTTGAGGGCAACAACTCCCCCATCCTGCCTGACCGCCCGGTAAACCCGCCCGAAGCCGCCGCTCCCGATGAGTTCAACCGAGCGGTAGCGGGAGAAGAGTTCGTCGAGGGTTCCGAAAGTTCTTTTGATACTTTCTTTCTCGGGCGGAATGGGCTTTCCAGCGGCTTTAACGGTGAGGGTGACATCCTTCCTGATTCTAACGGACCCGCTCCTCACGCTGACGGGGACGGAAAAAGAACCCTCTCTCGCAGGGATAAACTCAACGAAGACGTGCTTCCCCTCGTTGGGGCCTACACTCAGGCGAACCCCCCTCCGAGATATCTTTCCGACCCTGGAGAACCCGCTGAGGTCTATCTCCACGTCCACCGGCCTCTTCGACGTGTTTCTGAAGCCCACTTTGAGAAGGGCTGTCGCGCCCGGAAGAAGGTTTTCTGGAACCTCAACGACCAGTCCGCGCGCCAGAAAGTCTCCCATGTCAGGTGTTCTCGTTTTGGGTGGAGTTCTTTCCCTAGTGGGGACAGGTTTCTTAGGGGCGGACGTTTCCAGCAGGATCCTCCGGATGAAGGGCAGAAAAACGAAGAAAGCCAGAACTAAGCCAAAGCTCTTCAGGAGGGTGATTAAAAAGAAAGCCACAAAGAGCCGATAGAGGAAATCCTCCTCCGGGGTTCTGCGCCTGTGGGCCATGGTCTTCCACCGTCACCGTCCCATCTTTATCTGATGGATTATGATGTCTGCCTTCATAACGGCCTCCTCGCCAAGACTAACGCCCTCTTCGGCCGCAAGCTTGACCTGCTCAACGAGCCAGTTCAGGTCCGAGTTGTTGCCGCCGGTGTAGAGCTGTAGGTCGATGAGGTACTTCAGGGCCTCCGAGAGGTTGCCCAGCTTGAGGTTGACCAGCGCCAGGTCACCGATGTAGAAGACCGTTGTCTTGATATCCCGGCTCTTCTTGAGTCCCTCCGACAGGGTCAGGTCCAGAATCTTTGCAAGGTCCCTCTGGAGTTCCTCAACGCTCTGGTAGCGGTCCTCCTTCCTCTTTGCGAGCATCTTCATTATTATCGGCTCCACTGAACTGGCATCCTGGTTGAGCTTGCTCGGCGGAATTGGTTCTTTGCTCAGGATGGAGAAGGTTATCTCACCCAAGTCGCTTCCATCGAAGGGTAGCTTCCCCGTAACTAGCTCGTAGAAGAGGACTCCAAGCGCCCAGATGTCGGTTCTCTCGTCCGTATGGCCGAACTGAGACTTCGACAGCTGCTCCGGAGCCGCGTAGAGGAGTGTAAAGCTGGTCGTCGTGGTCGAACTCTTGCTCTCGCTTATGACCTTGCTCAGACCCCAGTCGCTTATCTTCGGGATGCCGTTCTTCAAGAGTACGTTTGAGGGCTTGAGATCGCGGTGGATGATTCCCTTCGAGTGCGCGTACTTCAGGCCTTCAGCGATGTTGAAAACCATCATGGCTGCCTGCTGCACGTCCATCGGCTTTCTGAGGGCCGAGAGTGGCTTATCGCAGTACTCCATCTCAAGGTACGGCACCGGGAGGACGTTGGCGTCGTAGAGTTCGACGATGTTCGGATGCTTGAGGTTGAACCAGTGGGTTATCTCCCTGAGGAACGACTTGCCGGTTGCGGGATCCAGGTTCTTTGGTATCTTAAGGGCAACGACTTTACCGTCCTTCTTCCTCCTGGCCCTGTAAACCCATGCAAAACCGCCCTGCCCAATGAGTTCAAAGTCGGTGTAGAGGTCCTCGAGTTCTCCCACTATCTCTCCTCTTCTCCCTGTGGAGGATGTGGGGGTGCTGGTCGGTGCAACTCTCTCCGGCTTCTTGGTGGTGACTTCTCCGCCCTTTCTGCGCGAGACGGCGATATACGCAACAGCCCCAAGAACAACCAAAGCACCCGCCAGGTAGAGATAGTAATTGGTTGAAGATGAGGGCGAGACGCCTTTCAGCGCAAGGTCAACCTGAGTGAGTATCTCCAGCGCTTTCTCGTAGTCTTTTTTCTGGTAGGCGTTGTAGGCCTGCTGGAGGAGGTCTCTGGCCTTTGAAACGTCGTATCCCTGGTTCTCCTTCGTCTGGACTTCCACCCCCAGGGCATCGTAATAGGACTTAACGGCCAGAGCCTGGGCAGTTTCGGCGAACTTCCTGGCTAACTCGTAGTCGCCGTTTTCATAGGCTTTCTGGGCCTCGTCAAGCATCGTCTGGGCATCACCCGTGTCCACAGTGCTTGGCACCTTTGAGAGAATATCCCTGGCAGTGTTTATAGCTGAGTTAGCAGGGGGAGCGAGGGTTGAGGTAGTTGTGGTCGTTGTCGTAACTGTTGACGTTGTGGTCACTGCAGGGCTGTTTGTCGTCGTTGTGGTGCTCGTGGGGGTCGAAGAAGTTGTGGTCGTTTGGGATGAGTGGGGAGAGTAGCCTAACTCCTTGGCTATTGAAAAAAGCCCTTCCCTTGAAGGAGCATAGATAACCGCGAATTTACCAGTGAGTTGTTCCCCGCTGTACAATTCTTCTCCCGGTGTTCCAAGGTAAAATGAGATCTGCTTTGTATGTGCCCAAGAAGATGCCGTTATAAGATGAGCATATCTAGGCGAATAGGAATATATGCCAAGGTAGTAAGTGCCGATATCTGGTCTCTCTATTTTCATGTATACGAGGTGTACATTGGAGGCATTAATTACTGTGACGTAACCAGATGTGAATTTCCCTTCTCTGATAGCCGCTGCAAATCCTAAGCTTTTAGCCCACTTGTAGACTTCCTGAGGATCAGTGCTGTCGATGTAGTTATCATCTACCCCAAATCCTTTTACATAGACGGTCTCTCCCGGATCGCTTGTGACATAGATGTTCGAGATGAATGTCAGTCCATACCGGATATCATTTTCCCTGTCTGTTAGTACTGTAACAGTGGGTGTAACATAAAAAACCGTTTTTGTATTATCAAGTACATACTCTACTCTCTCCTCAATTCCTGCATCGGAGTTATTTCTTGTGAAGATAATCCTGTCAGAAGATATGTCATAATTGCCGTTTATCTGAGCCCAACAGTCACTATAGACAAGTCTTAGCGATTGCCACCCTCTAAGGTCACCAAAGAATAAATTGGGGTCATCTCGTGGGTTACCATTGTCATTAAGGTCAACTTGAAAAATATCAATCTTCCCTTGGTATAAGCCTCTTTGTGAAATGTATTTATCAAACTGTATGCACATTAGGGAGTTACAAAGAATCGGGACATTATCCGTAGCTTGATTATTAGTAGATTCCTCACCAATCTTGGTTACCTCTATATAATCAAATGTCACATTTGCTCCACTGCCCCAGCTTCCTCTAGCATCCAACACCAGATACGCCGTTGTGTTTGGAATAGTATAATAATTATCAACAACCTTAAGCTCACCGGTGTCACCGTCGTACACTTTAACCTCTGATCCATTGGGCGGGATAACAATCTTAACCGTGTACCACTTACCATTAACAATGCTCCCATCAATATTTCTTGTACGATGAACTTCATACCCGTTTCCAGAAAAGGCATACCATCCGCTATCGGAGGGATATGCAACTATGGTAGCTCCGGCGATAATGTGGGTGTAGTTCTTTGGGTCATCGGGTATGAGTGCAATGACTGCATTTGAATCGTCCTGAAGTTTAACCCTGGCAGTTATGATGATGCCTCTAGTTGGTATTTTAAATTTGGTATATATGTAGTTCCAGTCCCCATCTCCTGTTCCATAAAGGTACCCATTTTTTTCTATCCAATGACCATTTGCAGGCAACCATTCCTTACTATATCCATACCAATAATATTTTCCAGCAATCCAATTGTTAGAGTAGTCTCCAGAATTAAAATCATCAAAGAATATAAGAGCACCTGTTGAAGCGCTAACAAGTCCCCTCCAGTTTAGATCCATAACTACGGCAGAGACTACCAACAACACTATCCCGAATGCAAGGGATTTTTTCATACTATCACCCCAATAGGGACCGATCTCTGGCATGACTCAAAGCAAATGATTTAGTGGTAGAAAAATCAAAACTCCTCCAGCCACTCCTTTTTCTTCTCCTTCTCCTCGCCCGTCACTTTTTCGGCGGCAACTTCTGGCTCAAGCTCGCCCTCCTTGACCGCGTGGATGGTCTTCATTATCTCGGCCAGCTCCTCATCCTCCTCGAAATCCACGCCGGCGTTGAGCGTCTGGTCCGTTATGCCGAGCATCTGGTTGAGGTTCTCGCTGAAGTTCTGGGCGTCGAGCTGCATGCTGACAAGGTTCCTCTCGAGTTCTTCAGGCGACATGTTGCGGAGCATGTTCCAAGTCGGCGTGTCCTTCAGAATGGCCTCGTTCTCCTTGATTATCGCGAGGTTGCTTATGAGCATGAGCTGTTTGTTGAGCTGGGCGTGGGTCGCCTGGAGGTTCTTCTTGCGCTGGTTCAGCGTCTTGATCTTCGTTGCTATCGTCAGTTCCTCGCTCTTGCTTCTCGCTTTCTTGGCCCTCTCGAAGAGGAGGGCTATCTCCCTGTCTATGCCCGCTATCTCGTTCTCTATCTTCTGGATCTGAACCTCAAGCTTGATCTTGCTCTCGTTGAGCTTGGGGAGGGGCACATCGAGGGGGTTTTTCTTCCCGAAAAAGCGGGAGAAGAAGCTCATAGCTCCTCGTCCTCCTCGAGCTTCCTGTCGATGGAGACAACCTTGTCGGTTACTTCTTCAACGTCGGCCTCTCCTGCTTCGACCTGACTCCAGGCCTTCATGAGCTCCCTCTCCGTCTGGTCCTCGCTTTCCTCGAACTCAGCCACCTCCATCTCGAAGACCCTGTTGAGGCCCTCGACCATCTCGTCGAACTCTTTTCCATCAAGGTTTATCTTGATGAGCGCCTGCTCAAGCTCCTCCGGCTCGACGCTGTTTAGCTTCTCCCAGAGGCCCGTTTTCTTCAGCTCCTTCTCGTATTTCTTGACGATGATCAGGTTCTTCACAAGGGTGTACTGCCTCTGAGCGGTCGTGAAGTCCTTGAGCTTGAGCTTCTGCTCCATGTCGAGGCCCTTAATCTCCTGCGCGAGCATCTTCTTCTTGAGCTTGTCCGCGCCTATTCCCTCCTGGAAGAGCTGCTTTTTCTTCTTCTCGATCTGGTTGATGTCCTTCTTAAGGCGCTCAAGCCTGTTCTTCAGCCTTATCTCCTCGGCCTGAAGCTCCCTCAGGGAAAGCTTTTCTATGGTGTTCTTCTTTCCAAACATGTCGCGGATTCCCATCTTCCACACCTCCGGTGAGCGTTATCCACGCAAACAACGAAAGTTTCAGATGAAGCCCTCCTTTACAAGGACGTAGCCAACGCCATCGATGAACTTGGTGGAGTAGCCCTTCTCCCTGGCAAGCTCCTGGAAGGCCCTCTTCACAAGATCCTCAGGGAACTCCCCGGTGGCGTCCTCAAGCCGGACGTATCCTCTGACCTTTATCCTCTCCTCTATGAAGCCCCTGATCTTGGCCATCTTCTCCTCGTCGCGCTCCAGCCTGAGGAACGGTTCGAAGGCTTTAGCATACTCGTCGTGCGGGTTGTAGATCAGCTCGCCGCTCTCAAGATCGAGCAGGGCCAGCGAGACGTTCTCGGATATAAAGTTCCTGTGGAAGTCGTTTGAGTTCACGTAGTCCCTGATGCGCTTCTCGAAGCCGGTCGGGGATGCAACGAGAAGGACAATCCTGCCGTTCTTAGCTTCGTTCCTTGCATCCACGAGGAGGGCGTTGACGTCGGCCAGCTCAACGGGATCAGTGTCGAAGCCGACATTGGCGTAGCGCTCAGGCCTGCTGTAGAAGAGAGCCTTGACCACCAGCGATTCCTTCTTTCCTATGAGTTTCTTTTCTCTAAGGTGGATCTCGACCAGCGTGTTGTCCGGGACGTTCTTGAGGTCGCGCTCGCTTAGCTTTCCGGCGAAGGGAGTCTTATCGAAGGTGCCCCTCTCCTCCATGCCCTCGACCTTGAATGTCTTTCCAAGGATCTTCACATCCTCCTTGAACTTGCCCTTCATCCTGCCCGCGAAGTTCATCTCAAGGATCTTTGCCTCGTCCCGCCTGACGAAGCGCGAGCCTTTCTCGACCTTTCCTGTCATCTCCATTACTTCGCGGATCCTCTTTGAAACCTCGTCCTCCTTCTGCTGGAGTTCCAGTTCCTTCCGCCTAAGCTCCATCTCCTTCTGCTTCAGCTGGAGTTCCCTCCTCCGTATCTCGTCCTCCATGGCCGCAACCTGACTCATCATCTGCCTCTCGACCTTCTCAAGCTCCTCTCTGAGCTTTCTCTGGGCCTCCTCATCCTTCATCCTGCTTATCTCCTCAACGAGCCTGGCCTTCTCCTCCTCGAACCTTCTCTGGAGTTCCTCTTTCTCCCGTCTGAGTCTCGCTATCTCTTCCTCCTTGGCGGCGGCAACGCGCCTGGCTATCTCCTCGCGCTCCCTCTCAAATTCCCGGAGCATTTCCGCCATGGCGTTCTGGAGCTGCTCTATCTCCTCCTCCCTGCGCTTGATTTCCCGGTCTTTGCGTATGATCTCCTTCTGATATGTTTTTTCAATGACGCTTTCCTCTTCTCCAACCGCGGATAGGAGATCCTCAAACCAGTCAAAGCGCCTGTTTGCCTCGTTCATAGCTTCCTCGATCTTACTCTTGTACGAGTCCCACTTGCCCTTGAGAAAATGCCTAAGGGGTAACTTGACTTCCGGATCGTCGAGGACCTCATCGAGCCACCGGTTAACGGCCTTGTACTCCCTTAAGAGTCCAAGGATGTTTGAGTCCCTGTGCAGTATCTTTTTCATGACGTCATCTGTTGTGTATATCTCAAACACATTGTAGCGAAGAACCCTCTCGACGGCCTCTACTTCCCTATCCCTGTACTTCCTTTTGGCTGGAGGATACGACTCCTCGTTCTTCCAGAAACTCCATGCCAATACTGCCAGTGCTCCCTCGAACTTACTCCGGAAGTGGAGGTCGAGGTCCCTAAGGAATTCACCGCATTCCCCGTCGAGATATCTGTCATAGGCCTCTTTCACCTGGTTCCAAAGCTTCTGGCGCCTCTCGAAGTCCTCAACTTGTATGTCTATCCCCTGCTTCAAAACCCGCTCTGCCGGCTTCAGCAGGGCTTTAACACAGTCCGTTTTCCCCTCCTCGAATATCCCCATTTCAATCACCCGCGAAGAGTTTCAGCTCCTCGTCAATACGATCGGCCAGAAAATCAACGGCCTCCCCAAAGCCCTCAATCTCAAAGACCACGTGGGAACTGCCGTTCCCCTTCATCAGAGCCTTTATGGTGGCCCGTCCTTTTCTCGTGTAGACGCTGTAGGTCTTCGCCAGGGCGTCCTTTCCCATGAAACCCGCGTTGAGCTTTGACATCAGGTAGTCGATGAAGCGCTCGACAACCCTCTTTTCCTCTGGCAGGGTGTACTCCAGGGTTCGCTTCCTGGCCCTGACCTTCTCCTTCAGGGGCTTTGCCTCGTAGACCTCCACTTTGTCCCCCACATCCCCTTCAAGCTTTGAGAAAAGCTCTTCAAAGAACTCCTCCGGGTTCTCCGTTTCTATGTAGAACACCGTCCCCCTGGGCTTTTTTACCATCGCCCTCTCTGCCCACCTATCAAGGAGGTAGTCAATGCGCTTTCTTTCGGCGTCGCTATCGTAGCCCACGAAGAGTATATATCCCATTTCCACCACTCGATTCTTTTTGGTGATCCATCCTATATAAAGTTTTCTCCATTTTGGAAATTAACTGTTCGTTGCTTATTTGGATATCAACATCATGGCACTATGCGGAGAATGTTGCATCCTCTTTAGTGGTTCCGTGGAGCATCACCGGGAAAGTTATGGCCGTTAAGAATAAAGGATTTTCGTTTTGTCACTATGATCCGCGTTTATTTTGACAGGCATAAGGTTGAATACCACAGAGGCTGGACACAAGATCAGGAAACCACAGAAGAATGTGAAAAAGAATAAGCAATTGCACCCCTTAAAGCTTCTCGAACCCCAGCCTGATTTTGTGCGCTATTATCTCTGCCTTCTCAACGAGTTCTGGTGGGATGTCCAGCTTCTCTTCTAGGCGAAGCTTTACCTGCTCGGCCAGCTTCTTCACCTCCTCCCTAAGCTCCCCACTTGTGTAGTAGGTAAGGTCACCGGCGTACTTGTAAGCCTCGCCCGCGTTGTTGGTTTTGAGGTTGATGAGGAGGAGCTCGGTTAGATAGTAAACCGTCCTCCTAACGTCGCCGAGGGTCTTGCTTTCCCTCAGGCTCTCTGAGTAAGTCATGTTCAGGATTCTTGCCAGGTCTTTCTGGAGTTCGTCAACCGACTGGTAGCGCTCCTCCTTCCTCTTCGCCAGCATCCTCATGATGATCGGCTCGACCTTTTTCGCTTCCGGATTGAGCCGGCTCGGCGGTATCGGGTCGTCCCTCAGGATACCCATCATAACCTGACTCAGAGAGCCTTCGAAGGGAAGTTTACCTGTCACGAGTTCGTAGAAGATAACTCCCAACTGCCAGATGTCAGTCCTCTCGTCGGTTCTTCCATATTTGCGGTCAATCTGCTCCGGGGAGGCGTAGAAGGGCGTGAACGAAGCCGTTGTAGTCGCGCTCATGCTCTCCTCAAGAACCTTGCTCAATCCCCAGTCGGAAATCTTCGGGAGGCCGTTCTTGAGGAGGACGTTGCTCGGCTTCAAGTCGCGGTGGATTATGCCCTTGGAATGAGCGTACTTCAAGCCTTCAGCGATGTTGAAGACGATGAGAGCTGCTTCATCTACCGGCAGGGGCTTTTGGAGTCTCGCGAGGGAGCTTTCGCAGTACTCCATTTCCAGATAGGGAACCGGGAGGACGTTGACGTCGTAGAGTTCGACGATGTTCGAATGTTTAAGGTGGAGCCAGTTGGTTATCTCCCTTATGAAGGCCTTTCCAACGGCCGGGTCGAGGGTCTTGGGGAGCTTTAAAGCCACGACCTTCCCGTCCTTCCTTTTAGCTTTGTAAACCCTCGCAAAACCACCCTCACCGATGTACTGGAAGTCGGAGTAGAGTTCCTGGAGAGCCTCCACGGGGTTGAGGATAGGCGTTGACGTTACGGGAGTTGGCGTTCCCCCTGCCATTCTGGCGGTTTTCGTGACCTTCACGGGAATCCTGCTCTCAAGGGAGCCGAAGTTGGAGTCTATCTTGACAGTGAAGTCGAAGTCGCCGATGAACTTCGGCTTTACGGTCACGCTCTCGCCTATCGTCTTGCCCGGCTTAACCCGCGGGAACTCTATTTTCTCCTCGCTCAGCTCGAAGTAGTCCCTGTTTTCGGAGAGGTCAACGGTAAGTGCCAGGTCGCTGGAAAAGCGGTTGGTGACGATTATAGACACTTCAGTCTCGGCCTTGTGGGGCATCTCCGTTGGAACGTCGAGCTTGATGCTCCTCTTGAGGAGGCCCCTCTTCTGCTCCTCCTCTATGCGGGAGATGGCCTTCTTTATGCGGTTCGTTTTCCTTCCGAGGGCTTCTGCTAAAGAGAGCGCCTCGGTGTACGCAGATAACGCCCCGGCGTAGTCCCCTCCGAGTTCCAGCTCCTCACCCCTTGAGAGCAGGTTGTCGAGCCTCGTGGAGAGCTCCTCCCTGAGGGCCTTCACCTTGCCCTCCTCGCCTATTTCCTTAGCCAGCTTCTCGGCCTCCTTCAGGAGTTCACCGAGTGGGGAGTAGTCCCTCCTTGAAACGGCGGAGGTGATTTCCCCGAGAATCTTTTTGAGCCTCTCCCTTTTCTTCAGTTCGTCGAGGGTTCTCCTTGAGCCCTCTATCTTGGACCTGAGAAACTCGCCTTTTCCAAGGGCCTCGGCTATTGGCAGGACAGACTCGTAGGTTCTTATCGCGCCCGTGTAGTCCCCCGAAGCCAGCAGGGAATCACCACGCGCCACCGTTTCCTCCATCTGCCTCTCTATTCTTTCAAGGAGTTGTTTTGCCCCCTCCCTGATTCCAGAGATTGGAGATGACTGGAGGGGGACGAGGAGCCTCGCGGCTTCCGCAAGGTTTCCATTTTCCACGAGCTTCTCCGCTTTCATAAGGCTCCTCCGCTCCTTCTTCATGCGTTCGAGGAGCTTTTCCCTCTCCTCGATGTCCTTAGCTTTGCCGAGGGCCTCGGCGTAGGCTTTAGCTTCTTCCAGCTTTGCCCCGGCAGTCTTGACGTCGAGGTTCTCAAGGGCGGAGGTGAAGTCGTTGATGATGCCTTGGTAGGTCTCGGTGGCTTCGTTGACGGCGGAGGAGAGTAGCTTCCCGACCCTTGGAAGGACATCCGAACCCAAAGTTACGGCAATTTTTTCGGCCTCCTTCAGGATTTTGATTCTCTCAAGGAGGGGGGCTTTCTCGGCCTTCCTGAGGAGGGCGTTCAGCTCCCCAAGCTTCCTCTCGCGCTCCCTCCTCTTCTGGTATCCATAGGATAGCCCGCCCCCGATGATAGCCAGGGCTATGACGCCGAGGGCAAACGTCTTCTGTCTTTTATCTTTCTCGGCCTCCGCCTGAAGGGCGAGCTGGTAGGCTCTGACATAGTCACCGCTCTGGAATGCTTCTTTTGCCTGACTTATGAGGGAGGCGGGGGCAAGAAATCCTTCCGCTCTCTGTATTGTTTGTTTTACATATTTTGCATAAGAATACTGGACTTCGACCTCTAAGTTTACAGACTTTACTATACCCTTTGATGGTTGAGGCGTTACGTCGGTGTTTTTCACGGTTGCGTCGGTGTTTTCTATACTGGCGTTAGTGTTGCTTACTTGGGCGTTCGAATTGTTACAGAAGTCACAGCTTGACAAAATTCCATCGGGCGGAAGCCTAAGAACCCAAACATCCGCATTATAGAGCCATATGTCAATTGCCCCGTAGTAGCCGGCCACGATGATGTCGCCATTAGGAGCTAAGGCAACTGCGTTAGCCCCATCCCTCTCGCTTCCTCCGTAGGTTTTTTGCCATTTCACGTTTCCTTCACTATCAAGCCTGAGAACCCAAGTGTCAGCATCACCAGCGCCGAAGCTCCAAGTGTAGCCGGCCACGATAATGTCGTCCCCAGCCAAGGCAACCGCGTAAGCCTCATCACTATACTCTCCTCCGTAGGTTTTCTGCCACTTCACGTTCCCATTACTATCAAGCCTCAGAACCCAAACATCCGGATGATCCTCTCTTCCTAAGCCGAAGCTTTCAGTGCCACCGGTCACAATGATGTCCCCGTTTTCAGCGAGAGCAACCGCGGTAGCCTCATCCCGGTTGCTTCCCCCGTAAGTCTTCTGCCATTTAACGTTTCCCTCGCTGTCAAGCCTGAGAACCCAAACGTCACCCCAACCAGCGCCGAAGCTATCAGTCCAGCCAGCCACGATAATGTCACCATTAGGAGCTAAGGCAACTGCGGTAGCATAATCATAATAGCTTCCTCCGTAGGTTTTCTGCCATTTGACATTTCCCTCGCTGTCAAGCCTAAGAACCCAAAAGTCAAGATTACCAGCGCCGAAGCTCCAAGTGTAGCCGGCCACGATAATGTCGTTCCCAGCCAAGGCAACCGCGTAAGCCTCATCACTATACTCTCCTCCGTAGGTTTTCTGCCATTTAACGTTCCCATTCCCGTCAAGCCTGAGAACCCAAGCATCCCACCTACCAGCGCCGAAGCTTTTAGTGTAGCCAACTACGATAATGTCCCCGTTAGGAGCTAAGGCAACTGCGGTAGCATAATCATAATTGCTTCCGCCGTAGGTTTTGGCCCATGCTACGCTCCCGTCAGGGTTCAGCTTCATGACGAGAGCGTCCCAGCCTATGTGGCCGACCGCAATAATGCTCCCGTCCGGAAGAACCTTAACAGCCTTGATAATATCATCACCGCTTCCATCATAACTCTTCGCCCACCAGAGGCCGGAGCTTTCCGCCTTAACCACAGGCAACAGTGCCAGCAGGAGAATCGCCACGAGTATCAGTGCCTTCCTCACGGAAACCACCTCGCTTACTATAACGGCATGGAATAAGAGGTTTTCGGCCTACTCCCTCAGCTCACCCTTCAGCCTCAGGTACTCCTCCCTCGTGAGAGGGAAGTCTTCAGCAGCCTGTAGGAATGAGTTGACGAGCCTGACCTGCTCCCCAAACACTTCATCCGGGTTCTCCTTGAGCCTTTTCACGTAGAACCGTATGAAGGCGAGCCTCTCCTCCATGTTGCGTTTAGAACGGAACCTCAACCCTGAGTTTCTCCGCGTAGTCACTCAAAGCCCCCCTATCCAGGTGATCCTTGAACATCTCGTAAAGGAAGAAGGCGTCCTCAATATCTTTGTCGCTTCCAAGGTATAACTTGTAGGCTATCTGAAGCTCAAGGGGAGAGATGTAGATGGTCTCTTTGTTCAGCGTGACGGGAACTCTTTTCCTCAGGGCTTCCTCGTGAAAGCTGTCCTTTGGGAACTTAATTTCAGCGTTGGGGATTATCCCTCCCATCCTGACAAGTCGGATTCCCATCCTCTCTTTGAGCATCTCGTAAAGCCCCCCGCAGTCCTCGGGATTCAGGAACTCAAAACCTGACTTCAAAGCTTCCTCGCACATCTCCACGAACTTCTCCTGGGGCATTCTCTCTATCACGAAGTCCACGTCCTCAGTGCCTCTCGAACGGCCGAAAAGTATGGTTACGTAACCGCTGACTATCACGTAGTCGGCATGTTTTTCTATAAGATGCACAACATCGAGCACGAACCTGTCCAGATCGCTGAGCTCCCGCGAGATCTTTACCCCCTCTCGCCCAATTTCAATCCCCATCGGCACCACTGTATTTGTCTCGCCACGGTTGTATTTATTGCTTTTGCATCCTGGCCATTGGGGGGAATATCTCTTGCAGATTTGGAATTCTTTAACTCTTTATAAATGCTTGCCGGATGTCATTCAGCAAGGCTTTATAAAGAGTTGCCGAACGGCGTTCCGCAAGTCTTTATAAACCCCCTCCCCTTTCTCGCCTCAGGTGAGAGAGATGGGAAGGCCGGTCTTCCTCGGTAAGGCTTACATCAACTGGTGTGAGGAGTGCAACGTCCCGCTCATAGGAGACTCCTGTGCCGTCCACGGAAAGGAGAATGTTTTCAGGCTCAAGGTAACGCCGCCCGGCGACCTGCGCTTCGCATTCGAGAAGGACATTGAGTTCATCCGCTCGGTCTTCGGGAAGCACTACGGCGTTGATGTCGGTGAGATCTTTGACGGAAAGATCGTCCTCCTCAACAAAACGCCCGGCGAGGACGACACCTACGAGATAATCCTCGACGGCTACGTTTTTGGCTGGATTCGCTTCGACCCGCTCGAACTGAGGTGGAAGCCGGGCCTCAAGGTCGAGGGAGCAATCGCCCTCTGGAAGCGCTTTAGGAAGAATATGAATAAGTGGATAATCGTTGACAAAGGTGCGGTTGAACCCATCCTGAACGGCTCCAACCTCCTCCCCGTCGGCATAATTGAGGCCGAGCCGAGCATAAAGCGGGGAGACGACGTTATACTCATCTCTGAAGATGGTGGGGTCATCGCTACCGGCATAGCGAAGAAGGACTACAGAGGATTAGCCAACAAAGAACGCGGTACCGGCGTCAAGGTGAGGCGCCAGAGGTCGGTCAACTACCGCGAGGGAAAGAAAGCAACAATGGAGGACGTTCTAAGGGCAAACAGCATTGAGCTTGAGAAAAAGGTGGAAGAAGCGAGGCGCTTCATGAGGAAGACCGCGAACAGGTATTCAGATCTTCCGGTCGCGGTGGCATTCTCCGGCGGAAAGGACAGCCTTGTAGTTCTTGGACTTGCCCTCGAGGAGTTCGGGGACGAGGGCTTCACTGTCTTTTTCAACAACACCGGCATAGAGTTCCCGGAGACGCTCGAATACGTCGAGGAGCTGAGGAAGGAGCTTGAGCCGAAGGGGATAAAGTTCATCGTTGCAGACGCAGGAGATGCGTTCTGGCGCGCCCTCCACGTCTTCTCGCCGCCTGGAAGAGACTACCGCTGGTGCTGTAAGGTCACGAAGCTCGGCCCGATAACGATGGCGATAAAGGAAAACTACCCCAAAGGAGTTCTCATGTTCGTCGGCCAGAGGAAGTACGAGAGCATAAAGCGCTTTAAACAGCCCCGCGTGTGGAAGAACCCCTGGGTGCCGAACGAGACCGGTGCTTCGCCGATATTCCACTGGCGCGCCCTCGAGGTATGGCTCTACATCTTCTCCCGCGGACTTAAGTACAACCCGCTCTACGAGGACCGCCTGGATAGAATCGGCTGCTTCCTTTGTCCCAGCGCCTCCCTCGCCGAGATCTACACCCTGAAGGAGGAGAAGCCAGAACTCTGGAGCAAGTGGGAGAAAGAGCTTAAGCGCTGGGGGAAGCGCTTCGATATGCCGGACGAGTGGATAACCTATGGCTTCTGGCGCTGGAAGAAGCTCAGCAAGGGTGAGAAGGCGATAGCGAGGGAGCTCGGCATCGAAGTTCCCGAGGAGCGCTCCTGGGAGCCGGTTAAGTACTCGATAGCGGAGGGGAACGGCGTCTTCACAGTCCGCTTCAACACCGTCGTGAACCTCGACAGGATTCGCGAGGTCGCTCCGATACTCGGTGAGGTAGAAGAGGGCGAAAACTACATAAGAGCTGGTGACGTTATCTTCAAACTGGATGGCGCTTACACCGAGGACTTCAACGAGGGAGTTCAAGCGTATTACCTCGTCAAGCGTGCCTACGAGTGCGTCGGCTGTGGCGTCTGCGTCGGCAAGTGCCCCGAGGGTGCGCTCAGCATAGACCCGAGGAGCAGGAAGATAGTGGTGAACTACGACCTCTGCACCCACTGCAGGGAGTGTATGGACGTATGCCCGCTGTTGAAAATAAAGAATCCCGAGGAAGGAAGCCAGCTTTAATCGGGTTAGCCCTTCTCTTCCTCTTTTTGGGCCTTTTCCTGCCTCCAGCACAAGCTCAGGCCTACAACTATGAGATAAACGCCTACGCGGTCTATTTTGATGTCCTCACCCCAGATAACGTAAGGGAAACGATTGAAATAGACCTGACATCTCACACGAACCTAACCCGGTACGTGATATACACCGATTATCCCGTTGAGAACCCAAAAGCAGTTATAGAGCTTGGAAGCACGACGGTCCCGGTAAACGTTACCGTTGGAGAGGTCCTCGGCGGGACGAACGCGATCTATATGAGCTTCCCCCTAATAGGGGCGGGGGAAAGCGCGAAGATACGCCTGACCTTCACAACGCGGGGGATGATAACCGAGATCGGGGGGAAGCGGCAGTTCACCTACTACGTGAAGTTCAGCCAGCCTGTCGGTCTGTTCCACGTCCAGCTTGTCGTTCCGAAGGGCTACGCCGTTCTCTCGCCCATAATCCCCTCCCCGGATAGGGTGGAAAGTTCGACGACAAGGCTCCTCCTCGAATGGAGCAGACAGAACGTCCGCGCCGGCGAGGAGTTCTACTTCATAGTCGGCTTTTCAGGTGAGATAAAGCCACCGAAACAGCCGTCACCTCTTCTCTATGCGGGGCTCTTCATAGCGGGCCTCGTAATCGGTGGGGGTGCTGTTTACGGTTACATCCTGTACCGCGAAAGGAAGAGGGACGAAGAGCGCGCTCACCTCAGGACCGACGAGGAGAAGGTGCTGGCGATTCTGAAGGAAGGTCCAGTTCTCCAGAGCGAGTTGGTTGGAAAGCTGGGAGTTTCAAAGGCCAAGGTGAGCATAATCCTCCGCGAGATGGAGGAGAAGGGGTTAATCACGCGCGTTAAAGAGGGGAGAACCTACAGGGTTTTCCTGAAGGAGTAACAGGCAAAGTCGAGTTGACCAAATTTTTTGAAAATGGTAAATCCAAGTTTGCAATTTCCAGCGAATAGTGACCTTCGAGAAGAACACCTTTATAAACGCCTCCTCTTTCTCTCCTCTGGTGAGAGAAATGGAAGAGTGGTTTGTCTGTCCAGAGTGCGGTAGCGATGACGTTGAGGTCATTAAGGAGAGGGGGAGGGAGCTTACCCTTAAGTGCAACGAGTGCGGCAACGTCTGGCACGTGACCCTTCCAAAGCTCGTGAAGGTTCCGCTCATAGTCAGCAAGCACGAGAGGAGCTTTAAAACTGAAGCGGAACTCCCCGAGGGCGAGGAGATAAAGGTCGGCGACGTAGTCGAGACCGAGGAGGACGAGGTCAGGATCACTGGGATAGAGCTTGAAGGCGACAAACGCGTCGAGAAGGCCAGGATAGGGGAGATTAAAACCCTCTGGGGCGAGAGTCTGACCTATCCGAAGGTCATCAAGGTCTCCATCTACCTCCCGAAGGGGCTCACGCAGGCATTTAAAGTTAAAGTGCCAAGGAACGAGGAGTTCGTGGTTGGGGAGGTCCTCGAGGTCGGAGGCTACACATTCAAGGTCGAGAAGATAAAGACCGAGAGGAAGATGCTGTACCACGGCAAGGCAAAAGCGGATGAGATCGTTGCCTTAATGGGCCACCAGATACCCCGCGCAAGAGCCAGGAGAAGCCTTGAAATCTACCGCGGCTACGCGAAGGAGTCGAAGTGAAGTGCCGGTGATGAGGTCTTTCCTTCTTTTATCCAGCTGACCCGTTGGGAATGACGAGCTTGGCCGCTACTGATATTGTAGTTTACTGTTGTTCCCAACTGTGCGTTGTTATTCTGGAAAGTAGCATTAACAATGCAACCTCGTACCACACACAAAGGTTATAAGAAAAAGTCAACTGAAGAATCATTAGGTGGTGAAAATGATATCACTGGGGGTGAAATATCTGGATGACATCCTTGGGGGTGGGGTGGAGGAGGGATCAAGTGTTGCCTTCGTGGGATCAATTGAATACGACAACGTCATTCTAATGTACCAAGCTGTTCTGGAGGCTCTCAGGGCGGATAAGAGGGTTCTCGTGGTCGATTTCAGACAGCCGCTTTCCACGCTCCTGAAGGAACTTAAAGATCACGGCGTGAACTACGGGACTTTTTTAGGAAAATCCCTTACCGTGCTGGACGGTTACTCCAACCTCTATGAGCACGAGAGCAGGGGAGAGAATGTTCTTCCAAACCCACTCGATCTGGGCATAACAACTGCCATTATAAAAGAAACCCTCCGGCAAGGCGAATACGATATTCTGGCCATAGATGATGTTGCCTCACAATACGTTCTTCACTCCGATTCAAAAAGCTATATAAGGGCCATCGTAAGGCTCGTTAGATCTGCCAAGTCCCTTGGAAAGACTGTCTTCGTTGCTGTTTATGCCGACGTTTTTGAGAAATCCCACCTGGCAGCAGTACTACTCCCTTTCGAGTACATCATAGAGGTTGCTGGTGGTGTGGTGGAGGTCAGACGCTCGCCCCACCCCATCCGTGTTGTTGAACCAAGGTTCTCTTACACGAGAACTCAGATGGGCATACGCCTGAGAAAGGAACTCTACCAGAGCGTTGAGGGGATTAAATCCCAACTCCAGGAGGGTGAAGAAGGAACCCTCTGGTTGAGGGACCTTGTGGGCCAGCGCGTTCAAGTACGGGAGGAAGAGACAGAGAGAAGGCTGATAGAGACCATTTATGACTTTCTTGGACCTGAAGATGGAAAGGAACTACTTTATACATGGGGCAAGAAGCAGTTCATCGGTTACGGAGAGTACTCGAAGAAACACAGTACCAGTGTTGAGGATGCTTTAGAGGACCTCTTTAAATTCACACTGGCCAGCGGAGGAGGAAAGCTTGAACTCGTCGAGTTCTCCAATTCAACGGTGATTATCAGGGGAAAACACCTGTTTCCAGGAGGGAAGGGTTATTCATATCCACTCCATCCTAATTATGCTGGAGCCTTCGCCCAGTTCCTCACAGAATTTACCGGAGAACGTTGGGAAGGGGAGGAGACTCTTTGTGAGGCTATGGGTGCAGAGCACTGTGAGATTGTTCTAAAGAAAGTAAAGTAGCGAAATCCTTTTAAAGCCTCCTCCGGAATCGAGCATGCTAAACTCGATGAACGATGAGGATTCCGGAGGGATGAAGGATGGCTAAGCCAAGCTACGTCAAGTTTGAGGTTCCGCAGGAGCTTGCCGAGAAGGCTCTCGAGGCCGTTGAGCTCGCTCGCGACACCGGAAGGATAAGGAAGGGTACCAACGAGACGACCAAGGCCGTTGAGAGGGGCCAGGCCAAGCTCGTCATCATAGCTGAAGATGTCGACCCTGAGGAGATAGTTGCTCACCTCCCGCCGCTGTGCGAGGAGAAGGAGATACCGTACATATACGTCCCGAGCAAGAAGGAGCTCGGTGCCGCCGCCGGGCTTGAGGTTCCCTCGGCCAGCGTTGCCATAGTCGAACCCGGTAAGGCCCGCGAGCTTGTTGAGGACATCGCCATGAAGGTTAGGGAGCTCATGAAGTGAGCTTCCTTTTCCTCACATTCACCACGGGAAGGTTGGCTAATCTCTGTGAGGGGACTTTTAAGAGGTGTGAGAAATGAGCGACGAAGGATACCCGGCTGAGGTTATTGAGATCGTTGCAAGGGCCGGCGTCACCGGTGGCGTTACTCAGGTCAAGGTTCGCGTTCTCGAGGGACGCGACAAGGGCCGCGTCATCAGAAGGAACATCAAAGGCCCGGTCCGCGTCGGCGACATAGTCATACTTAGGGAGACCGAGCGTGAGGCCAGAGAAATCAAGAGGAGGAGGTAAAGATGGCCCGCTGGAACGTCTGCTCCTACTGTGGAAGGGAGTTTGAGCCTGGAACGGGCAAGATGTACGTCAGAAACGACGGCAGAGTCCTGTTCTTCTGCTCCAGCAAGTGCGAGAAGTACTACTTCATGGGCAGGAACCCCAGGAAGCTCAAGTGGACCAAGGCCTTCGAAGAAGCGAGGCTCCAGAGGGCCAAGAGGAGGAAGTGATTTCCTTCATTCTTCTTTATTGTGGCTTGATACTAGTCTAATACTAGCATTGTGAGCACTATACCAATGAGACCCCCCAAGATCGCTCCGATAATCATGTTTTCCAGTTGGAATTTAGGGGATAACTCTTGTAGCTCTAGTTCTAACTTCTGTACATTAGCTTCAGATTCAGAGATATATCTGTCTAATTTTGTAAATACTATTGGGATTTTTTCAAGTTTGAAATCAGGTGATGAATATAATGTCTTAATCTCACCATTTATGAGCTTTAATAAAGTATTTTTCTTTACCTCAACTCGAAGAGCTCCTGTTATCTTGGTTATTCGTGGATAACTACTTAGATTTCTTAGATACAACTTTTGGCATTCTGAACGAGAGTTTTCAAGGTAGATACTCGTCTCTTTTTTCCAACTATTTTCATTTTCATCATTGCCTGATGCTAGCTTTATGTAATGGTGATATAACTGATGGATCTTAGTAATTGTATTAATTATTTCAAATGACTTTTGAACTAACTCTTTTTTGGAAGATGGAGAGAATTTTATAACCCATACACTATCGATTTGTTTAATTTTTTTCAACATTGAATTCGAGGTTATAATCTTGTATCTTATTGGGTATCTTGTAGATTTAGTATTCGGTCTTCCAAGAATTTCTGGGAAGTACCCCTCTGGGCCGCTGAGGACAATATAACAATCTTCTCTCATATTATCATCTTCACTAAGGTATTTCACGTTTTTTAAGCAAATATAATGCATATCTGTCCTTAAACTCGGAGTGCACTGGTCGCCAAGGTCTATTATTGACAATATCAAACCCAAGTTCTTGCAATGTTTTTTCAAAAGAATCTCGTGAGTATTTTGTACTCCAAGCTAGGAGGATTTTGCTATCTTTTTTCTCTTTGTAAAACATTGCAACAGTTTTTGAATGGGGAATAGTTGAGAGTTGCTTAACTAGAGGCATTAGGATATTTCTTATCTTTTTATTCCACATGATGTATCCCTGGTCAAATAATTTAACGTCGAATTTTTTAGTATAATCTCCTTTTTTATAACCTAGAAGTTCTAATGGATGAAATACAAAATCATACATAGCTTCGTGATCATATTCCCCTTTTATTTTCTCTTCCTTTACATTATCATGAAATTCCGCATCGATTAATAGATAAGAGTTATTATCCATAAGCGTTTCTATTCCTCTTAAGAATTCTATTTCATTTAAATTTCCCAAAGTATTCCCAAGAAGTGATATTACTTTCACTTCACTTTTACCCCTCAGTAATGTTTGATATGGAAGCGTTTTAATATTGTCAAAATCCCCAATTAAGGGGAATATTTCAAGTCTTGTATTCTGAAGTTGCTGGGATTCCAGTGCAAGTACCCATCTGAGTGTGTATTCTAGTAAGGGGAAGGATATGTCAACGGGATAGTAAGAAATAGTACCTTTATTTTTGCCGTGGTATATAGACTCAAAGTATCTATCAAAACCCCTAAGAACAATTTCGTCCTTTTGAGGAGTTCCAACTCCAAGATCCACAAA
This sequence comes from Thermococcus sp., assembly GCA_027023165.1. Next base: position 23,688 of record JALVWX010000223.1, read on the forward strand.
ATCTACTGAGGAGTATTTATTCCCCCTAGCAAGTATCCAGGGGACTTCTTCCATTGCCTCATGTAAAAGATTTCTTGAAATTTCTGCAAATAGGTACGCCTCCTCATTTGTTAGCTTTTTCCAAAGGATCGAGCTCTCTTCATCCCAGTACCAGAATTTTTCCGGTACGTATCCTTTGTTTTTAACTGTATCCCGAAGTTCTTTTGGTACGTATCCTTTAGGCCCGGTATGTAGTATTCCAGAGGACACAGCATCCATATCATAATATAGTTTCATAAATTTGAAAATATCTTCTTTTTCCACACCTTCAAAATATTCAATAGTAACCTGGACTTGGGGGAGTATTGAGGAAAGCCTACCTAAAATATTAAGTGAATTGCTATCAATATTTATTATATCCCTGTACAGGATGTATATTGATGATATCTTGCTTATGTTTTCTATAAAAACATTATCTTTATTTTGATTAAATAACATTTTCGAAATCAAATTAACAAAGAATCTTTTTTCTTCTTCATCAATGAGTAATATATATAGTTTTACATAATCATACTTGCTTATTTCAATTGTGATGCCCTCTAATATATCCCCCTCCTCGATATACAATGTTTCTATTTTGTTAATATTATGTGATTCTTGAACCATTTCTAGTTCTTTTTCATTTTTTTTGCTACAGATCCCAATGTGACCAATTGAATCTTCCATGGCAATCACCATATTTTCATTCTATGTTAGTTAATATTCTTAAAGTTTTTTTTCTTTAGCCCACAAAGAAATTATGTCGAATCTTGTTTTTGAATTTAAATCTCAATATCCTTTTTTACAACTTAGAGTTTCGATATTTGGAATCTCCAAAAAACCTATTAACATCACCACCCAATTACCCCCGGTGTTGCCGATGGCAGATAGACAGATTGAAAGAACCCTCGTTATTCTGAAGCCGGATGCAGTTGTAAGGGGCCTTATGGGCGAAATAATATCCAGGTTCGAGAAGAGGGGTCTCAAAATCGTCGGAATGAAGATGATATGGATAACGCGCGAGTTAGCGGAGAAACACTACGAGGAGCACAGGGGCAAGCCCTTCTTCGAGGGGCTTATAGACTACATCACCAAGGCACCGAGCGTCGTCATGGTCGTCGAGGGAAGATACGCTATAGGCGTCGTCAGGAAGATGGCAGGAGCGACAGACCCAAAGGATGCGGAGCCAGGCAGCATACGCGGAGACTACGGCCTCGACATAGGGGATTCAATATACAACGTGGTCCACGCCTCGGACAGCCCTGAGAGTGCGGAGAGGGAGATAAACCTCTACTTCCAGCCTGAGGAGCTTTTCGAGTACTGCAAGGCTGCGGACTGGTTCTACCACACCCACGCGAGGGCAAAGAAAGAATACATGGATGAGATGGACTGTCTGGAGCGCTAATTCACCACTATCGCCCTTTTGTCTCTCTCCTTTGCCTTCTTCCTGTAAAACTTCGCGTACTCTTCCATCACACCCCTGCAGCCCTCTGTGATGCGTCTCTCTGTTCTCCTGACAAGATACACCGCAGTTCCCATTATCATAACGAAGGCAAGAGCGTACAAGACCACGACGGCAAAGAGGCACGGGGAAAGGGCAAATCCCACGCCAACCATAAGAAAGGAAGAACCATAACCGAGGATTTTCTGCCACCTCTCCGTGTATGGGACCCTCATGAAGCACTCAACGACCTCCCTCCAGCGCGGGAACTCGTTAACGAATTTTCCACCGACAACCAGCGTGTCTCTGCTCCTGTAAACTCCATAGCTCACGTTATCCGTCAGGCAGTCAAGTTCCCTGTTCTTGAGCACATCCCTAACAGATTCACCGCAGGGGACGGCTTTGAGTGACCTCAATGGATTCCTGTAGGAGAGGAAGCCGAAGCCCGCAACGAGGGCGAGGCCGAGGAGAAAGGGGAGCAAGCCCCCACTTGCGGCAAGTCCAGCCCCGGCCACTAAGGTGTAACCCACCGAGAGCGAAGTTCCGGTCAGTTCGTCTATCGTTAAAGACCTCTTGGAGCGAATCCAGACGTATAGGAATGCAACGAATGTGGCAAGAAACGTTTCAAGGCCAATGAGTTCGTTCGGTGTGAAATCCCCGAGCGGGGTGCTGAAGAAGACCTTCCCAAGGGAGTTCCACCCACCGTAAACACCCATAGCGGTCGAGTAAGTAAACACCGGAATTCCCATCGCGGCCATCGTCAGCTCGCCGCTCCTTCCTTTGAACCTGCCGTAGATTAAAGCCGATACGATTCCGAGGGCAGTTCCAATGGCCAATCCTATCATCAAACCACCGAGCGAGATTACTATCGCGGCTTTTAATTCTTGCGCCGAACCCTTTAAAAGCCCCCGCCGGAGTTAGGGTCAGAGGTGAGGAAAAATGACGAAGAAGATTAGGCAGCCCATCATCGCGGTTCTCGGACACGTGGATCACGGAAAAACCACTTTGCTTGATCGTATTAGAAATACTAATGTAGCACGTAAGGAAGCGGGCGGAATAACCCAGCACATCGGCGCTACGGAGGTCCCAATAGAGACAGTCAGAACCTTGGCCGGTCCGCTCATCAAGCTCTGGAAGGGCGAGATAAAGCTCCCCGGACTGCTCTTCATCGACACCCCCGGCCACGAGGCCTTCACCAGCCTTCGCGCCCGCGGGGGAAGTTTGGCGGACCTGGCCGTCCTCATAGTGGACATCAACGAGGGCTTCCAGCCGCAGACGATAGAGAGCATCGAGATACTCAGGAAGAACAGGACGCCTTTCATCGTCGCCGCCAACAAGATAGACAGGATAAAGGGCTGGAAGGT
>JALVWX010000224.1 GCA_027023165.1 Thermococcus sp.
GAACACCAAGGGCGAGGTGGAAGTTAAAGTCCCGTTCTGGCTTTGAGCGGTTTGCCATGTGAACACCAATAAAGAGGAGCACTAAAGCAATGGCCAAGAGAACTTCAGCTAAGACCCTGTTCGAAGGCTGAATGTAAGCAGAGAGGGCAACGAAAACGAATGAAATAACCATTGGGATTTCTCTTCTCATGATACCACCTTAGAGAACGTTGAGGTACTTGTGGACCTGGAAGCTTAGCCCGACGTTCTTTTTTCCCATTATCCGCGCGGCCTCGCGGTAGAACTCCATGAGCCTCTCCTGGCTTATCTCAATCGGCTCCTTGGGCTGTATCACGAGGGGGGCAAGGCCCTTCAAAAGCCCCGCGTACCAGCGGACGTTCTCGACCTTTGTCCCTGAGGTAACGACGAGCTTGGCGTAGACCTTTGCACCCGCTTTTTTAAGGATTCTGATGCTCTCCACCTCTCTAAGGACGAGGTTTCTCCAGTCTTCCGTGGCCTTTGCTGTCTCGTCCTTTATGTCCACGCTCGCGTAGTCAGTGAGCGGGGCAACCTCTTTGATAAGCTCCGGAAGGCCTCCGTGTGTTTCGAGGAAGTTGTCAAAGCCGAGGTTTTTCATTCTCTCCATCAGGGCTTTGAGGGGCTTCACCTGAAGTATCGGCTCTCCGCCGGTGTAGCTTATCGAGTGAATATCGCCGGTATCGAGGCGGAGAATGGCCTCAACTACCTCATCAACGCTCGCGGGATTGGGCTTGTAGCCAAACTTCCCGGTGAAGGGCTCAACCTCGTAGCGCCAGCGTGAAACGCGGGAGGCGTCGATGTACTCGCGGGAGTCGCAAAAAACACAGCGGAGATCGCAACCTGCGAAGCGGACGAAAATCTGCCTTCTCCCAAAGGCGCTCCCCGGGACGCTTCCCCCTTCACCCTGCCAGCTGTTGAACACCTCGGCCATTACGAGCTTCATACCTCTCACAGCTCCTCCACGTCCAGCCCCTTCACCCTTTCACTCACGAAGCCCTCGAGTATCTCGACCCTGACGCTTCTCTCCTCACCGGTTATGTCCGCCATGAGCTGAACCGCCCTCGCGTAGTCCCAGAGCCTTCTCTTCGCCTCGGAGGTAACGCTTTCAGCCATGACTATCAGCTCCCGCTCCTCCGGATGGGCGCTCATCCACTCCACCACTTTCCTCGCGTCTTCCTCCGTAAAGACGCCCCTCTTCTTGAAGAGCACGCTCCCACCCCCTCGATTAGGCAATTACATAATTACCGAATTCCCGATTTCAACAGTTATACAATCACACGTACCTCATCAGCAGATCGACGGCCTCCTCGAATATCTCCCTGTCCCTGCCTTCTAAGATGCTGTCGAGATAATGCAAGCTGGCTAGGTTGAGAATTACGTATGCGGTGTTCCTGTCGAGGCCGAGGGAATAGGCATCGTAGTAAACGCGCTCCTCTCCCAGAGCCTCGTTGAGCATCTCGACGAAGTAGTTTATCTCCTCAACCGTCAGCTCGTCCCACTTGCTCTCCATCTCGTCGAAATAGCGCTCCATGACGCGGAGGGTCTCCAAGCCAAGTTTCAGAGTCCCCTCAAAGTATTGGAACTCGCCGACGCGGAATACCTTTACACCCTCTTCGTCCCGAACCCCAACGTAGTCCCACAGGAGAACCCCCTCTATGGGGTTATGACCGTACTTGCTCGCCAGGTAGGAAAAACGCTCCATTGCCTCACCCATCTCATCCAGAAACTCCTCCTCGTCCCGGAATTGGATTATCTTGCTTATCGTCCCGGTCATCTTTTGCACCACTAGGGGGTTGGGTCAAGGGTTATAAGGCTTTGCAAGTAAAGCTAAACGCCCGACGAGTATTGGGTTGCGATGACGTCGGGACCCCCAGGGGGCCGACACTCCAAAAGGCCCCCTTAATACTCAGAGGCCATCGAAAAGCTTAATAAGGGGGGACATTCACCTAACGCGGGCATGGGGCCGTGGGGTAGCTTGGTCCATCCTGCGGGCTTTGGGAGCCCGTGACCCGGGTTCGAATCCCGGCGGCCCCACCATTCAGCCCTTTCTGACGAAAGCGCTGGCGGAAAATAAGGTGCATTTTCTGTAGGGTTCGAATTTTGGAATGGGTTTTTACTCGCTTGCTCCTTTTGTGAGTGTTTCACTGCCTAAAGCGCCCTTCGGGTGCCGATTAAAGTTGAAACCCCCTTTGAAGAGGTTAATTTAATGTTAAACCCCTTGAAACCTGCTTCCCAAACAGGGCACGACTGACCTTTGGTCCTTGATGAGAAGGATACTCTTTGATCAAACTTTGCACTGCAAAGTTTGTTCGCCTGCGCGACGTTGAAGCATAGCTTCAACGCACAGGACGATAGTCCCGTTGAGTTTGATCAAGGTTGGGGATTCCCTGCTAAATCGCCAGTTTGGGGGTTCCATTGTAAACGCTGGACTAGATCTTGAATTCCAGCACTTAATTTGCATTCTGACAGGAGTTCAACTCTAACCGACGCCCGAAGGGCGTCAAAGAAAAAAGAACTTACTGATGAAAGTCCGCATAATCAGGAATTCACACTCAAAACCAGCTTGTGAAAAGGAATCCCCCGTACTTTGGCATCTCAAAAAAGAATCACAATCTTCCGCCAGCGCTTGCGCAAGCAAGGGCTGTTGTGGAGCCGGGAGGGGGATTCGAACCCCCGTAAAGCGGATCTGCAGTCCACCGCCTCACCTCTAGGCTATCCCGGCGTTTGGACGGAAGAAGATTTGGCGCCGCGGAGGGGATTCGAACCCCTGTGGCCAACGGCCACCGGCTTAGCAGGCCGGCGCCCTACCAGGCTAGGCTACCGCGGCACTCCGCGTCAGGTTATATGAGCCAGGGAGGGTTTTTAAGTTTTTTGGAGGCCTCAGGTGAGGTGGCCCTCCTCACCCACCGGTGCCGGGCCAGCAGATCATCCTCGGCCAGTGTATTTTATAAACCCACCAAAGATAGGCCTTTCGGTGGTGAGCATGATAAAGGTGAAGGTCCTCGGAAGGGGCATCGAGAGGGAGATCGAATGGAGAAAAGGCCTGACCGTGGCGGACGTTCTGAGGGAGGTCGGCTTCAACACGGAGAGCGCGATAGCGAGGGTCAACGGCAGGGTTGCACTGGAAGACGAAAGAATGGAGGACAACGCTTCCGTGGAGGTAATCCCTGTTGTCTCAGGAGGCTGATTCTCTTCCTTAACCGTGACAACTGTGACAAAAGAATAGAAGAATTGAGAAAAAGAAGAGGCTTCATTCCGCGAGCCTCTTCCTCATGAAGGCCTCAAACCTGTCCATAGCCTCCTCGAGGACCTCAACAGGCGGCAGGAAGACTATCCTGAAGTGCCAGTCGCCGGCGTGGCCGAAGCCCGAGCCGTGAACGAAGAGAACGTGTGCCCCGTGGAGCACGTCCATGACGAAGTCGAAGTCGTTCTTCCACTTCGCGCGCTCCTCTATCTTCGGGAATACATAGAATGCTCCCTGCGGCTTCTGAGCGCTTATGCCGGGGATCTCCTGAACGCGTTTGTAAACGTAGTCCCTCCTCTCGCGGAGCTTTTTCATGTATTCATCGAGGTAGTCCATCGGACCGGTGAGGCCGGCTATGGCCGCGAACTGCGCCGGCGTGTTCGGGCAGACCCTTATCCTCGTGAGCTTGTCTACGGCCTCCCTGACCTCGGAAAGCTTGTTCTCGGGATCGACGTAGTAGAAGTAGCCGAGGCGCCAGCCGGTGGCGAAGTAAACCTTCGAGAGACCGTTCATGACTATGACCGGAACGTCCTTGGTGAGCGAGCCAGGTGAAACATGCTTCCCCTCGTAGGTCATGAGGTCGTATATCTCGTCGCTTATTAATGGGAGGTCGTACTCGCCAGCGAGATCGAGGATGGCCTTCACGGTCTTCTTCTCGTAGAGTGCTCCAGTAGGGTTGTTGGGGTTTATGAGGGCTATTGCCTTCGTCCTCTCGTCGATCAGCTTCCTCATATCGTCGATGTCCGGCTGCCAGCCATTCTCCTCCACGGTTAGGTACTCATGCGGTTCAGCCCCGTAGAACTTGACGAGTCCAACGTAGGGCGGATAGCTCGGACTCGGCACGAGTATGTTGTCGCCGGGGTCGAGTAGACCGCCAAAGATGAGCTGAAGGGCCTCGGTAACGGCAGTTGTAACGCGGACGTCATCGGGGGTTATGTCGACTCTGTTCTTCATCCTCTCGCGCTGGACAACGGCCTCCCTCATCTCCGGAAGGCCCTCGCTCGGCCCGTAGTAGTTGTGGCCCTCCTTTATGGCGCGACAGTAGGCTTCCTGCATGTGCTCCGGCGGCTGGAAGTCATACTTACCGGGGTCACCTATGTTGAGCCTTATGACCTTAACACCTTTCTTCTCAAGCTCCCTCGCGGGGAGAACAACGTCTCTTATCGCGTACTTGATGGCCATCGCCTTCTTTGATGGGCTTATCATTGGAATCACCGTTTGAATGATGAAAGCTCCATCATAAAAACCTTCGCCCACACATTTAAAAGGCACACTCGACAAGGGAAATGGGGCTATGACGATTAGCAAGCAAACTGAAGGCTCACGGATGATGACGTGAACACCCTCCGAGCCCCTCGATAGCTTTATTAGCCTTATGAGCAATCTCGATACATGAACATATTCATTCCACTGCTGGCAGGGGTTCTGATAGGCTACATCCTTAGGGTCAGGGACAGAAAAGCAAGCCTCGACGTTCCGATGAGCGCAACCCTGCTCCTGATGATATTCTTCATGGGGGTTGAGGCAGGGAAAGTTAACATAGATGCCGGCTGGCTCCTCGGCTCTTCCATCGTCTTTGCGGTTCTGACGATAGCAGGGAGCGTTGGGATCGCACTGCTCGTGGAGGGGAAGGGATGAGATTCACCGCATACGTTCTAGCGGCGCTCCTCATCGGCATGGCCGTCGGCCACTTCTACGCTCCCGACTTCGGAAGCCTCTACGAGTTGATGCTCTACGCTCTCATCTTCATCATAGGAATCGACTTGGGAATGAACTTCAGGCCCTCGGAGCTGAGAAAACTCGGGGTAAATGCGGTTGTCCTCCCCGTAGGGACCCTCGTGGGTTCTCTCCTCGGCGGTTTGGCCGCTTCTCTCCTCCTGGGGATAGGTCTCAAGTGGGGACTCGCGATTTCAGCGGGATGCGGCTGGTACTCCCTCACCGGCCCGCTGATAGGACAGTATTCCGCCGTCTACGGGGCGTTGGGATTCCTCGCCAACCTGACGAGGGAGATACTCACCATCGTGTTCTACCCCTTCCTCTCACACAGACTTCCGGGAAACACCGCGGTGACAATGGGAGGGGCGACGACGATGGACACAACCCTCGCGATTATGACGAAGTTCGGTGGAAGGAAAGCGGCGGTGGTTGCGTTCGTACACGGCTTCGTTCTGACGGCGGTGGTGCCCTTCGTCGTGCCCCTGTTCCTCCAGCTCTAAGCATCGGGAAAAGCCAACACCAGAAAAGGATTGAGTGGTGGGATCACTGTCCATCGTACTTCTTTTCCAGGCCCTTCAGTATGGCGAGGTGCTGCTCCTCGTTTCTCTTTATCTCTTGGGCCAGCGTCCTGACTATCGGGTGGAAGGCCCTCTTTGAGATGTGGCCGTAGAGTTCCTCCATGCGCTCCTCCTTTTCGAGGTATTTCCTCAGAAGATCAAGGATCTTTCCGTCCTCCTCGGGGATAAAGACCTCCGTTGGGAACTCACGGAGGAACTCTTCCACAACCTCCTCAGGCGGGACCCTTGCACCAATCTGCCCGAAGCCGAGGGGCATTGCTATAGTCGGAACGCCCGGAATGAGGGCCAGTGCCTCACCTCCCTCCTCGAGAGCGCTGTACTCCTCAATCAGATCCACTGCATCACGGTAAGCCTTTTCGAGGGCCTCCATCAGGTGCTTGTGGAAGGCTGTGTCTATTGCCAGCCTGAGGATGAGGTTTCTCAGGTCAGAGTATTCGGGGTCCTTGAGCTTCTTCAGGAGTTTTCTGTACTCCTTCTCGGTCTTCCCCTCCAGCTTCTTCAGTTCCTCCACCCTGCTTATCAGGCTCTCCATGCAATCACCTCCAAGACTTTAGTAACTAAAAGTGTTTAAAAGTTTTTGGTTCAAACGCGAAAACTTTTTTAAAGCCTCCCGGCTACGGAGACCGAAGGCACTGTCATGCCTCACGGCTCGGGGGTATCCGAAGCGCGAGTAGGAGCCTACCGGGCCTCTCTCTGGAGGTGAGAGAATGAAGTACCCTAAGAAGATAAGGACCTACTGCCCCTACTGCAAGAAGCACACGATTCACAAGGTCGAGAAGGTCAAGAAGAGGCCGAGGAGCGAGCTTAGTCAGGGCCAGAGGAGATTCCGCAGAATCATGAAGGGTTACCGCGGTTTCCCAAGGCCGAACCCGGCCGGAAGGGAAAAGCCGGTCAAGAAACTCGACCTCAGATTCAGGTGCACCGTCTGCGGCAAGGCCCACACCAGGGGACAGGGCTTCCGCGTTAAGAAGTTTGAGCTGGTGGAGGTGTGATCCATGGCGCTCCCGAAGAACCTCATCCCGATGCCCAGGAGCAGGTTCCTCCGCGTCAAGTGCATCGACTGCGGCAACGAGCAGATCGTCTTCAGCAACCCGTCAACCCCGGTCAGGTGCCTCGTCTGCGGCGCCACACTGGTCGAGCCGACCGGAGGAAAGGGAATCGTCAAGGCCAAGATACTCGAGGTTCTCGAGTGAACCTCCCCTTCTTTTCGTTCTGCTAAACTTTAAATACCTCTTTTCGTATCCTAACCCGGCGGAGAAAATTTTGAGGTGGTTGTAATGCCGAGGAAAGCCAAAGAGTACCCCGAAGAGGGAGAGTTTGTGGTCGCTACCGTTAAGAACATTCACAATTACGG
>JALVWX010000225.1 GCA_027023165.1 Thermococcus sp.
GTTCCCGACGTCACTACAGGTGGCTTAGACACGGTCGCCGTCAGGATGCCCGCTCACCCGATAGCGCTTGCCCTCATAAGGACCAGTACTCCGGTGGCGGCTCCGTCGGCCAACATAAGCGGAAGGCCGAGTCCCACCCTCGCGGAGCACGTCATAGATGACTTCTACGGCAGAATCGAGGCCATAATAGACGGCGGCGAGACAAAGGTGGGCGTCGAGTCAACGGTTCTTGACCTGACCTCCGAAAGGCCAACCCTCCTCCGGCCTGGCGGCCTTCCTCTTGAAGAGATAGAGAGAGTTATTGGCGAGGTAGAGATACATCCCGCGGTTAAAGGCAAACTCGTGGACATCGCGAGGGCGCCTGGGATGAAGTACAGGCACTACTCCCCGAACGCGCAGGTTGTGGTCGTTGAAGGGCCGAGAGAGCGCGTCAGGGCGAAGATAAGGGGGCTTGTGGAGGCGTACCGCTTGGAGGGACTTCGCGTGGGGGTCATGGCGACCGAAGAGACTGAGGCAGACGAGTTCTTCCACCTCGGGAAGACCGCGGAAGAAGTGGCTAGGAACATCTTTAGAGCGCTCAGGGAGCTTGACAGGCGCGGAGTTGACGTTATAATAGCGGAGGGGATAGAAGAGAAGGGCCTGGGCCTTGCGGTGATGAACAGACTCAGGAAGGCAGCGGGGTACAGGGTAGTTCGGGCATAGACAACGCTTAAATAGGAAGTGGACGAAGATGGCTCGGAGGGGCTTGAATCACAGGGGTGAGCGGTTTGGTCGCGCTAACAGGTTTTGAGGGACCGGAGGAGCTTGAAGAGCTTGCGTTCCAGAGGATCAAGGAAGGTAAGCTGAAAGATGGGCTAAAGCTGATTCTGCGGGCGGCTAAAAAGTATGAGGAGCGGGGAGACAGGCAGGACGCTGCAAGGCTTTACAAATACCTGGGCTTCGTTCTCATCGAGAGGACCGGCTCTCCAGAGAAAGCACGTCCATCCCTCCTGAAGAGTGCCTACCTCTACATAGACCTCATCGAGGAGGAGATAGATAAGCCCGAGGTGGATGTCAACCGCCTCGACGGCTTCTGCTTCAGCGTTCTGGAGATATTCAAGGCGATAAACGACGTTAGAAACCTGGAGAAATACGCGGAGGAGTTCGCGGCGATATACGAGGACCTCGGTTCGGCCTACGAGGAGAGTGACGACATACCGATGGCCATCAGGGCCTACGAGTCAGCCTACCACTACAGCGTCATCATTGGGAACGAGGAGAGAATGCGCGCGATGGCGGAGAAGATCATCACCCTCTACGGTCAGGTGGCTGAGGAGAAGCTCCAGCGGGGCGATACAGCGGGGGCAGCGGAGGAATTCTACAGGCTCGCGTGGTACATACAGGCGATCTTCGGTTACGACATCCACTTCATGGAGATGATGGACACCGCCGCGAAGAACTTCGAGAAGGCCAGCAAGATTTCATACTCCCAGGGCGACCTGGACGGCACCACTACGTATCTCGTCAAGGCAGAGTACGCCTACCTTCTGGCAAAGAACACGAACAGGGCCAAGCTCATAGGCATAAACACCGCAAGGATGCTCAACCAGGTCATAGGGGCGCACAGAGCTAGGGGGGACGACGAGTCCACGGCATTGAAGATAATGGAGCTTGCGGAGGCCCTGGTTGGGATAGGCAAAATCGAAGAGGCGCTCAAGGCTTACAAGACCGCGCTTGAGACCAAGAGCGACATCAAACTGCGGGTCAGGTTCAGGCTGGCGCTTCTGAAGAAGCACTGCTCGGAGACGGGAAACCCGGACCTCCTCCGCGAGGTTCACTCCATTGAGTACTATATGAGAAAGGGAAATTACGCCCGCGCACTCACCCTCGCGGAGAAGGCCATGGAAAGCAGGGGAGAACTCGCGAGGATCCTCCAGAGAATCTACGAGGCCGAGGGCATCTATCCTGAAACCCAGTAAGCAAAAGATAAAGCGGGCATCAGCCCTCCCTTTTAACTTCAACCCTCGGTATCGGAACATGGTACGGAAGGCGAAGCTCCTTGGCCAGTATCATCAGGAGCGGCGCCACCTCGCTGGTTATGAAGTTGACGACCTCTGCGAAGGTTGTTGGGTCGACCTTCTTCTCGTCCTCCCAGAGGTTCAGTATCTCGTCTATCTGCTCCTTGTTGGGAGGGAGGTACAGAACCGCACCGTCGATGACGCCATGGGCTATCTTCGGGTTGTACTCTATTTCGTAGCTGAAGAGCACCTCGACCCCGTTTATCTTGCCCGTTGGCGTTCTCATCTCACCGAGCCTGACCTCGCTTATTCTCGGCGAGAGCCTGACCTCGATCTGGCCCGACGGGACGAAGGGGGAGGTCTTCTTAAGCTCAACCCTGGCTATGTTGAATCCGAGCACCGGCATTTCTATCACCACCCCCACTAGCCAGCGCCGCGTATAAAACTATCGGTAGGGCTTTAAGCTTTCCGACGAGGTTTCACCGATGGCGAGGGAAAAGGTCGTCGGTATATGGGACGAGAGGGAGGTTGTCTACACGCCCAAGAGGTGGCGCTATCTGTGGGAGAAGCGCGAGAGAGCGCTGAAGATAATGGAGAGACTAGCCCAGTACGACCCCCTGCTCTACGGGAGTGTAGCTAGAGGCGACGTTAGACGGGACAGCGACGTCGACATTTTCATCCCGATAAAAGTTCCGAGCTACCTCATCGAGCTGGCCCTTGAGGGTCTCGTGAGGAGGAGAAAGATCGTCATGGCTACCCCCTGGCACCTCATCAAGGGCGTCATCGAGATAGACGAGGAGACGACGGTTACCTTCCCGTTGATCGAGCCAACGGACAGGGAGCTTGACTTCTACCGCTGGGGTGGGGCTATAGACCTCTGGGGCGTCAAAATGAAGGAGCGCGTTCCCGGCGTGAACAAAAAGCTCATCCTAATCGTTCCGACGGAGAGGGGTCACATCGAGCGCGAAGTCATTGGCAGGGAGAGCGAGGTGGCGAAAACCCTTGGCGTGAGCGTTGAGATCGTTACGGAGCGCGTCCACGTTCTCACGAGGCGCGACAGGATCGGGAGGACGGGGATCTACATAAACGAGGAAGTCCCGGACTGGATGAGCTTCGAGGAGGCCCTCAAAATAATAGCCGACCGCGACCCCAACGTGAGGAGGAAGGTGAGGGAGCGGGGAGGGGTTTAGAAATTGTCAAAATAGACAAGAAGAAGGAGTAGTGCAAATCAAGAACCACCTAACACTATCACCTCCTCGAGCTGAAATAATCCGCTATTGTTGCGAGACTGAACCTGAGATAATCCTCGAAACCCTTCCTGTCCAGTATTATGAATGGTGCCTTCTCCGGGTCAGTTATCAATCTCGACGTGATACCGCGCCTATTCATGTCCGCGAGTACTTCCGCTACCGCGCTTTCATTCAGCTCCAGCTTTTGTAAAAGCTCCTCATATTCCCTTCTGGCCACGCCTGGATCGTATAAGTCGCCGACTGTGAGTATGGTGTAGAGTACACCAAACTTCTGAGCATAATACCCCAAGTTGGCCGGGCGCTTTGTCTTTGTTGCAAGATACTGAAAGACCTCAATGGGGGCTTTGAAAACATCATATATTGGCTCACCACGGGAATTCCTTTCCGTGTCCTGGATCGCCAGACCATATCTTTCAAGTTCGCTGAAGAACCTGAGAGTATCCTCTCTCAATACTGTGTTCACGAGGAAGTTCGAGAACATCAAAATAGTTGGGTTCTCTGGAGGTTCCATATAGTCCAGGTCGAAATAGCTATATCTGCCGAGTACTCTTACATTCTTTGCCGCCTTGAGTATCGGATCCTCCTTTTTGACATATCTGCCGCCTGCTGTTGGTGTGTACTCATATTTTTTGAGAACAACCTCAAGCGAGAAGTGGTCCGGTGTATACCAAAGCGACCCGTAAAGTATTATCCATAGCTTATCGCCATATTCTCTGGCGAGTTCCTCAAGCTCCGCCTTGTGCTCTCTGATACGTTTGAGAATAAGCTCATGCCCGGCTTTCAGGCCCCTTTCGCTCGGGCTTGCAAAAGCTTTTCTGGCGTACCCTGTCCCTTTCCGTGAGATATCAACCAAATTGAGTCGTTGGAGGATAGATAGAACCTGTGGTTTTATGTTCACGCTCTCGTACTCATTTGGGGCCGTTGGTCCGGTCATTGGGTTGTAATGGACGCGGACTTCTACTGGGAGATCCCTTGAGATATAGATCTTGCCAAGTGCATTCAAAACGTCATCAGCAAAGTTCTCAAGGCCATATTCTTCAAGCTCTTCAATTATACGGTTGATTTCTCTCTCCGAGGCGCCAACAAAAACCTCCGGTGGTTTCTCTTCGTTTGTCCTGGAAGAGTAGGTGTAATCTGGTGGTAAACCAAGATCTCTCCGAAGTTCGTGTTCAAAAGAGTCTATGTCAAGTACTTTTATCTTCTTCCCATCAACTACAACCTCATCAACTTTTTTCGAGTGTCTTAGGACGATGATATACCTGTAATCGTAGTTGTTCATAGCCAGTTTTTTTGCATCTCTGGCCACATCACCAGTGTCCACGATCTCAACGCCAACAATTATGTTTCCTTTCCTTCCTACGACATCAGCCCGGCCCCATCCACCCTCTGGTATGCGGGCTGGTGCTTCAGAACTTGCGGTAAATCCGTAGAAACGAAGTAGGTTTACCACGCTCTCTTTTACAACATCGTGCCATGTTTTTCCCGTGCTTTCGGGATTCATGGTAGGTCACCGGGCTACTTTTATTTCCTGTGAATATAATCTTTTCCGTTGTCAGATATTGTTCAGAATTTTTATCCAGCAGGCTATGGTTTTATCTCACCTTTTTTGCCTTATCAGATCTCGGGTAAAAGGTCGGAAAACAGATTGAGCATTCTATGTGCTCATGCAAGGAATAATGTCCCTCTGGAGAAGATCGTGTTTCTGGAGGTAAACGAGTTTTATGTTTGGGGAGGCAAAGGGAATACTGGATGAACACGGGCTCCTGCCAAACGATGCCATTATACCTACAACTGCAGAGTTTTCAGATGCTCTACACTCATAATGCTCGATTCAGATTTTATCGATGCATGCGAGAAGAGGGCATCAAAGGGCATCACATCGGTAACTTCTCTTGAGAATCTTAAAATAATGTAAAGGGAGCGAAATGAATTCAATCCTGACAACATTTCTCCTTCATGTTCGCCGGCAGGATCTCCTTGAAGCCGGTGTACTTCCAGAGCGCCCTCGGAAGCTTTACAACACCTTCCTCCGTCTGGTGGTTCTCGAGGATAGCTACGATAGCCCTCGATGTGGCTATTGCCGTTGAGTTGAGCGTGTGAAGGAACTTTGGCTTCTCGTGGGTCTTGTCGCGGTAGCGGATGTTTAACCTTCTCGCCTGCCACTCGGTACAGTTGCTGGCTGAAACAACCTCACGGAACTTGCCCTGGCCGGCCATCCAGGCCTCGATGTCGTACTTCTTTGCCGCAACGTAGCCGAGGTCTCCGGTGCAGATGTTGACCACCCTGTACGGGATCTCCAGTGCCCGGAATATCTCCTCAGCATTCTGGAGAATCCTCTCGTGCCACTCCCAGCTCTCCTCCGGGCGGGAATAGACAAACTGCTCGACCTTGTGGAACTGGTGGACGCGGAATATCCCCTTCGTGTCCTTTCCAGCGGTTCCAGCTTCTTTCCTGAAGCACGGCGAAACGCCGACGTAGAGGAGGGGCAGGTCCTTTCCTTCAATTATCTCGTTGGCGTGCATTCCTGCCAGAGGGTGCTCGGCGGTCGGGATGAGGTAGAGATCCTCTCCCTCGACCTTGTAGATGACGTCCTCGAAGTCGTCGAAGCTCGTAACGCCCTCCTCGACGAAGTGGTGGACCATGTAGGGCGGTATAACCGGCGTGAAGCCCTTCTCTATGAGCTTGTCAAGGGCGAAGCGGATTAAAGCCAGATCTAGGATGACAAGTTCGTTGAGGAGGTAGTAAAACCTTGAACCGCTGACCTTCGCGGCCCTCTCCAAATCGGCCCCTTTGAGGAGTTCAAGCATATCAACGTGGAGCCTTGGCCTCCAGTTGAGAACCTCGTAGTCCATCTTCCCGAGGCTCTGCTCCTTGAACGTATCGAGGAAGCCCTCCCAGACTTTAGCCTTGCCCCAGAACTTTATCGGGACGTTCTCGGTGTCGTCTTTGCCGATAGGAACGCTCTCGTGGGTGATGTTTGGAAGCCTCCAGAGGTAGTAGTCGATCTTCTTCCTGAGTTCCTCGACTTCCTTCTCGAGGGCCTCGATCTGCTTCACTATCTCGTTGCTCCTCGCGAGCAGATCGTCTATCGGCTCCCCGGCCTTCTTGCGCTTTCCTATCTGCACAGCCAGCTGGTTGCGCTCCTTCCTGAGGGCGTTTATCTTCCTGAGGTTCCCGCGCCACTTCTTGTCGAGTTCGAGGATTTCATCTATCCAGGCGAGCTTATCTGTTTCGCCGCGCTTGATCAGGTCCTTCCTGACGACGTCGGGGTTTTCGCGGATGAGCTTTATATCGAGCATAGCCTTCACCTGGGGGGAGGAACGGCGGGGACTTTAAAAAAGGTTTTGATGGCTACATAGCCACCTACACAAAACCGATTTAAAAAACGGAAACCAAACCATAACGATGGGCATGAAGGCGCTTTACCTCAACCTGCTCAGGAAGTACGAGGAAGCCTACAGGGAGGCGCTGAGCGAGGGAAACGCGGAGAAAGCGCGCGTGTCGGCCCTCCAGTGCGCGGGGCTTTTTAGGAAGCTAGCCTCCGAGGACCTTCAGTTCTCGCACTACTATCTCGAACAGGCCGCGGAGTGGGAGAAGCAAGCGAAGGAACCGGCGGTTTCTGCATCCCCGCCCTGAAGGGAGAGGCTTTCAGAAGAAAAATGTAAAGAGTCCTGTGAAGAGGGCGCTCCTCAAAAGGTACGAAAAATGGGCAAGGGAATACGGCGTTTAGCCGAAGAAGGTAACCTCAACCTCTTCTCCAGCCTCGAGTATCTCAACGTTCTCGGGAACCTCGATAAAGCCGTCGGCGTCGATGAAGCTGGTAACCGCTCCGCTTCCCTTCAGTATCGGGACGGCTTTATCGCCCTCTATCCTCACAGGGAGGAACTGTCTTCTGCCCTTGACCGAGAAGACCTTGTGGGCGAGCCTCTTCCTGACCTTCCGGACTTCGCTTTCCCTGCCGATGAGCTTTCTGAGGAGCGGCGCAACGAGGAGGGTGAAGTTCGTTAGACAGCTCGTTGGATAGCCCGGAAGGCCGAAGACGGGCTTTCCGTCGACTATTCCGATCACCGTTGGCTTGCCAGGCTGTATGGCTATGCCATGTATCCTAACCTCCCCAAGCTCCTCGATGATCGAGCTGGTTAAATCCCTCACGCCGCCGCTCGCGCCCCCGCTGAGGAGAACGATGTCGCAGCATTCCAGACCTTTCTCGATGAGCGTCTTAAGGCTCCCGCGGTCGTCCCTCGCTATTCCGAGAAAGACCGCCTCCCCGCCAAGCTCCCTCACCGCGTCGGTTATGGCCCTGCCGTTGATGTCGTAGATCTTTCCGGGTGTGAGTTCCTCTCCGGGCGGGATTATCTCACTTCCCGTGCTTATGACCGCCACCCTCGGCCTTCTGAAGACGGGAACCTCAGCTATGCCCACCGCTGAGAGGAGTGCCGTCTCCTTGAAGGTCAGCTTCGTGCCCTTCTTCAGAAGAAGCCTGCCCTTTCCAATGTCCATGCCCGCTTTCATCACGCCCATCGCTGGATAGGCCGGCTTGAAGACCAGAATCTCGTCGCCTTTCCGCTCAACGTCCTCGAACTGGATTACGGCGTCCGTGCCCTCGGGAAGGGGCGCGCCGGTTGATATGTAGACCGCTTCACCCTTCCCTGGCTTCACGGCCGGAGTATCACCAGCGTGGACCTCGCCTATGACCTTCAGCCTCACAGGCTCGCTTTCGCTCGCCATGAACGTGTCCTCAGCTTTGACAGCATAGCCGTCAACAGTTGCCCTGTCAAAGGGCGGGACGTCGATGGGGGAAACTACATCCTCCGCCAAAACCCTGCCGAGTGCCTCCCCTAGGGGAACCCTCTCCACTTTAGGCTCGAGTGGAAATGAGCCGATAACCTCGAGTGCCTTCTCAAGTGGGACAACCTTAAGGAACGCCATTCCATCACCCCGAGAAAAGAGGTGGGTTTTCTATAAATGGGTTGCGTAAGCGGGGGTGTTTACTCTCCATCCGAAATTCTTAAATTTATCTTGGCAAAGATTATCTCGGTGAAGATAATGTTTGTAAACCGAAAAGATGAGATGGCACTTCTCGAGAGGCTGTATCAATCGAGGGAGAAGGAGGTTCTTATTCTCTACGGACGCAGGCGGGTTGGGAAGACGGAGCTTGTGAAGAGGTTTATTCGGAATAAGCCGGCCCTCTACTTCCTTGCCGACAGGGACGGCCTGAATGCCAACGCGAGGAGGTTCTACAGTGAGAGCGCGGAAAAACTCGGTCTGCCGGCTGTTGAGGTGAACGACTTCAGGAAGGCCTTTGAGATGATAAAGCTCAAGGCCCCCAAACGGCTTGTGGTGGTTATAGACGAGTTCTCCTATTTGCTTCTCACGGACAAAAACACGCCGGCGGTTTTTCAGTATGTTATTGATGAAATCCTCGACGACCGCTTCTTCCTCATCCTCAGCGGCTCTCTCGTTGGCCTGATGGAGGGACTGATGAACTACAACAATCCTCTCTATGGCAGGAGAACGGCCCAGCTCAGGCTGAAGCCCTTAAGCTTTTTCCACGTGGCAGAATATTTCTCCGAAAAACCGCTGGAAACCGTTGTGAAGATTTACTCCGTAACCGGTGGCGTTCCGATGTACTTCCGCCTGTTCCGCGGCGAGGACTTTGAGAGGGAACTCTTAAGTGTGGCGTTCTCCCCGACTTCGATTCTCTACGAAGAGCCTGAGTTCATACTGAGGGAAGAACTGCGCGATGTGCACCGCTACTATCTCATTCTTGAGGCCCTGGCCAACGGGAAACATCGGGTCAGTGAGGTCTCTCAGTACGCCGGTGTGGAGGCAAAGGATATGCCCAAATACCTGAGGACGCTGATTTCCCTCGACCTCGTGAAGCGCGAGGTTCCAGTAACGGAGAGCGAGAGGAGCAGGAAAGCCCGCTACTATCTGAAGGACAACTTCTTCGCCTTCTGGTTCCGGTTTGTGAAGCCCAACCGCGGGAGGGTGGAGATTGGAACGTTTGAGATGGACTGGAATGCCTTCAACACCTACGTTGGAAGAACCTTTGAGGGAATAGCAAAGCAGTTTTTGGTTGAGATGAACAAATCGAGGACACTGCCATTCGGGTTCACCAAGATCGGCCGCTGGTGGAAGAGGGAAGAGGAGATTAACTTGGTGGCTTTAAACGAGCGGGAAAAGAAAGCCCTCTTTGTTGAGGTCAAGTGGAAAAACCTGGATACACGGGAGGCGAGGGGCATTTTGAGGGACCTGGAAAGAAAGAGCGAGCTTGTCGGATTGGATGGGTGGAAGAAGTGGTATGCCCTGATTGCTAAGGGGGTTAACGGGAAGGGGACGCTTGGGGATGAGGAGCGGATGGTGTGGGACTTGGAGGATTTTGGAAAACTGGTTAAAGGCCTGCGAAAAGTTGAGTGAGGCCTCTTAAACGCCTCTACTGGGGGAATAAAAGCCGTCTTTACAAAACCACAGGCTCACCACTCGTCGTCCTCGTCCCAGTCTTCGTCTTCCCACTCTTCTTCCCAATCCTCATCCTCAAACTCGTCCTCGTCAAGCTCCCACTCGTCCTCGAAGGGTTCCTCCTCGAACTCCTCAAACTCGTCAACCTTCTTCTTTTTCTTGGGAGGCTCCATCCATATCCCCCTCTCCGTTCCGCGGTGAGGGCTTATAAACTTTTTTCCAACTCAAAGAGAGCTTTATCGAGCGTATTCGCGGATAGAGGCCTTAGGAAAGGTTTTTAATCCGTGCATCCAAGTGCCTACCATGAGGGTTGCGATTGTAACGGGAGACGCGAGGGTTTACTACCTCGCCGCGAAGACCCTGAAGGAGTACGGGATTCCCTTTCACAGCCTCCGCCCCGGGGAGGGGATTCCGCTGGATGTCGAGGTCGTGCTCACTTCGGAGGGCGAGTACAGCGGAGTAGACTTCCCCGTTAAAGTAGTCGTGAGAGAGGGATTCATCGATGAACTGCTCATGCGCCTAAACGGAACGGGCCGCTTTAGGAGGGTGTACATAGCGATTGACCCCGGTGAAAGGCCGGGGGTGGGCGTTATTGCCGACAACCGCGTGCTTGAGGTTCACCACCTTCAGAATCCCCGTGAGGTGCGGACGATAATCGAACTGCTTGAAAAGTACCCGGATGCGAGGATAAAGATAGGCCACGGTGCGAAGAGGCAGAGGGCCATGATGCTGAGGGCACTGGGTGAGGCGCTCGGCTACGATTACCCCATCATAGTCGTGAACGAGCGGAGAACCACCCCGAAGGTCGGTGGGCTTGACGTCTCGCAGGTTCAGGACATAGTAGCGGCCATAAACATCGGGCTCCGCGAGGGTAGGGAGACGAGCATCGGAGCGCTCCTCGACATTGGGGAACCCACAAAGCGCGAGATAGAACACATAAAGAGGAGGAGCCGCGAGCTGAGCGGCAACATCACGATATCGTCCAGACTGGCCAGGGAGGTGGCCTTGGGAAACCTCACGCTTGAGGAGGCAATAGAGAGACAGAGGAGGGGTTTAGGATGATCTTCGGTAAGGGAGACGAGAGGTATGAGAAAATCAAGCTCCGTGTTGCTGAGGCTCTAAAAAGGGACGTGGGGAGGGGCATCGTTCGCTTTGACAGGAGGTACCAGAAACAGCTCGGCGTTGAGCCTGGCGACATCGTTGAACTCATCGGCGAGCGCTCCACCGCGGCTATTGTGGCCAATCCCCACCCAGACGACAAGGGACTTGACATAATAAGGATGGACGGTTACATCAGGAGAAACGCCGGCGTGAGCATAGGCGACTACGTAACCGTTGCAAAGGCCGAGGTCCAGGAGGCCAAGAAAGTTGTTTTGGCACCGGCCCAGAAGGGCGTTTTCATTCAGCTGCCCGGTGAGATGGTCAAGGGGAACCTGCTCGGGAGGCCGGTGGTCAAGGGTGACCTCGTCGTCGCGAGCAACAGGAGCGAGAGCTACTACGGCGGTTCCCCCTTCGACGAACTCTTGAGGGGACTCTTCGAGGCCATGCCCCTTGGCTTCGGCGAGCTTAAGTTCGTGGTGGTCAGCACCGTCCCCAAGGGGATCGTCCAGATAACATACAACACCGAGGTGGAGGTTCTCCCGCAGGCGGTCGAGGTGCGCGAGGAGGCCATTCCGGAGGTAACCTACGAGGACATAGGCGGACTGAGCGACGCCATCCAGAAAATCCGCGAGATGGTCGAACTTCCGCTTAAGCATCCCGAGCTGTTCGAGCGCCTTGGTATCGAGCCGCCCAAGGGGGTGCTCCTCTACGGTCCGCCAGGAACGGGCAAGACCCTGCTGGCTAAAGCGGTGGCGAACGAGGCCAACGCTCACTTCATAGCCATCAATGGGCCAGAAATCATGAGCAAATTCTACGGCGAGAGCGAGGAGAGGCTGAGGGAGATATTCAAGGAGGCCGAGGAGAACGCTCCGGCGATAATCTTCATCGACGAGATTGACGCCATAGCCCCGAAGAGGGAGGAAGTGGTTGGAGAGGTCGAGAAGCGCGTTGTGAGTCAGCTGCTCACCCTGATGGATGGCCTCAAGAGCCGCGGGAAGGTCATCGTCATAGCGGCAACCAACAGACCGGATGCACTTGACCCCGCTCTGAGGAGGCCGGGACGCTTTGACAGGGAGATAGAGGTCGGTGTGCCAGACAAAAAGGGCAGGAAGGAGATACTCCAGATCCACACGAGGAGCATGCCCCTTGAACCTGACTACGACAAGCACGCCGTTCTGAAGGTTCTTAAAGAACTCGAGAAGCGCGGCTCGTTCGAGGGCGGAAAGCTGAAGAAGCTCATGGAGGCCGTTGAGAGGGCGAGGGACGAGAACGAGGTAAAAGATGCCCTAAAGGGAGAGAGCGAGATATATGCGGAAGTGCGGAACAGGCTCATCGACAGGATGCTCGAGGAGATAGCCGAAATAACGCACGGCTTCGTTGGGGCTGACTTGGCTGCCCTCGCGAGAGAGGCCGCGATGGTCGTCCTGAGGAGGCTCATCAAGGAGGGCAAGGTAAGCCCGGAGCACGAGCAGATACCGCCGGAGGTTCTCCAGGAACTCCGCGTGAGGAAGGCCGATTTCTACGAGGCGCTGAAGATGGTCGAGCCTTCGGCCCTCAGGGAGGTTCTCATCGAGATGCCCAACGTCCACTGGGAGGACATAGGCGGCCTTGAGGACATAAAACAGGAACTCCGCGAAGCCGTGGAGTGGCCCCTTAAGTACCCGAAGGCCTTCCAGAGGCTTGGAATCGAGCCGCCGAGGGGGATACTCCTCTACGGCCCGCCGGGAACGGGTAAAACCCTCCTCGCCAAGGCAGTAGCGAACGAGAGCAGGGCCAACTTCATCGGGATACGCGGCCCAGAGGTTCTCAACAAGTGGGTCGGCGAGAGCGAAAAGCGCGTGAGGGAGATATTCAGGAAGGCGAGGCAGGCCGCACCAACCGTCATCTTCATCGACGAGATCGACGCGATAGCCCCGGCGAGGGGTATGGAGGGCGACCGCATTACGGACAGGCTCATCAACCAGCTCCTCACTGAGATGGACGGCATAGAGCGGAACAGTGGCGTTATAGTTATCGGCGCCACCAACAGGCCAGACATCCTTGATCCTGCCCTGCTCAGGCCAGGAAGGTTCGACAGGCTAATACTCGTTCCGGCGCCGGACGAGAAGGCCAGACTGGAGATACTAAAAGTCCACACAAGGCGCGTTCCCCTATCAGAGGACGTCAGCCTTAGGGAGCTTGCCAAGAGGACCGAAGGCTACAGCGGTGCGGATATAGAGGCCCTCGTGAGGGAGGCTGCTCTGACGGCGATGCGCAGGATAATGGCCGAGCTTTCCGCTGAGGTCGTGGAGGAAGAAAGAGAGGAGTTCCTTGAGCGGCTGAAGGTATCAAAGCGGGACTTTGAGGAGGCCCTGAAGAAGGTGCGCCCGAGCATAACGCCCTACATGGTCGAGTACTACAGGAACTTCGAGGAGAACAGGAAGCAGAGCGGCAAAAAGAGGGCCGGGGGGCCGGACTACTACACCTTCTGACGGCCCCTTCTTCCTTTGAGTTCGGAAAAAGTTTTATACGTTGGTGCCCAAAGGGCTACACGACTAAACTTAGGGGTGGCGAAGATGGTCAAGATAATGGCTTCAAAACTTAGGGACATCGAGCTTATAACCGACACCGGTGTGAGGCTCGGCTGGGTCTACGACCTCAGCTTCGACGAGGAGACGGGCGACATCTTAGTCATCGTTGCTGAGCCTGATGAGGACCTCGACACGAGCGAGTTCGTTACCGACCACGAGGGGCTTCTCCTCATCCCGATAAGCGCGGTCAAGAGCATAGGAGAGGTTATAATCATCGATTCAACCAAGCTCGCGGTGAAGTCAAAGCTCAGAAGGCCGATATCACCGCAGTAGCGTTACAGGCCCTCAAAGAGCCTCTCCGCAAGGAACCTCGGGAGGCCTGCCTCGACTATCTTCCTTGCGCTTTCTTCCACATCGTACTCAACACGGCGGAACTCAACGTTGTCCAGTGGTTCTTCCTCCGTGTCTATCACCGCATAACTTGCCCTCCAATCGCCGTCACGGGGCTGGCCGACGCCGCCGGGATTGATTATCCTCCTTCCTCCGATAATCTTGAGCATTGGAACATGGGTGTGGCCGACGAGGAGGTCGTCCTGTTTCACGTAGCTTAAAACTGCCCTGAACTCGCTCTCTGGCAACCAGGGAAAGAGGTATTCATCAAGAGGTGCCCTCGGCGAGCCGTGGATTAAGAGGTAGCTCCGACCGGTGTTGTCGGTGAAAAGTTGCCTCACCGGAAGTCTCCTAAGGAACTCAAGGTTTTCAACTCTCATAACTCGCTGGTGCCATCTCACCGCTTCCCTCGCGTAGGGGTTGAAGCCCCAGTCCGCGCCGAAGGCTATCGCGTTGTCGTGGTTTCCGCGAACGCAGAGGAAAGTTCTTTTCTCCATCTGTCTCTTCACGAACTCAACAACTTCGTTTGGGGAAGCGCCGTAACCAACCAAGTCGCCCATACACAGTATTACGTCCGCATTTCTGACTTCTCTCCAGACCGCCTGAAGGGCCTCCCAGTTGGAGTGTATGTCTGAGATGAGGGCGATTCTCATGGTATCACCGCTTTAAACCACGCTTCCCCGGTTTATATGGCCTTCTCACCGCGACGCCTATGAGGAGCAACCCTAGAATTATCATAAGGACGCCCCAGAGGGGGCTTTCTCTGCTGAGAACATCGGTTTTTCCGGGAGATCTTGGACAGCGGGGGACAACTGTCTGACGCGCCTCCAGTTCTTTGAAGCTGAAGCCCCTGCCGAGGATTAGGATGGATTCATCAAGGACACCGGAATGGGAAATATACCCGCCGAACGGATTTCTGTAGAACAACGTGTAGCCGACCCTATCCTGTTCCTGGTTGCATCCCGCCTCGAGGAGAAGTGGAGTGCCACGGTACGTCTCGTTGAGAATTTTGAAAGAGTCGTTTTTCAAAACGAGGAGTATCTCTCCATCGTCCCCGTACACCGTGCCCCTTGGGTCGCTCACGTTGAAAACGAAAGGGCGATTGCAGATGAATGCGATTCCCCCGAAGTTCTCTACTGGAGAACCAATGATGAACCTCCCACCACTCACGTTCAAAAAGCCAGCGTAGTCACCCGAAACCGCGTAGACTGTGATGTTCGTTCTCCACGAGAGGTTCTCAACGTAGAGGTTTTTGAAGGAGACTGGTTTTGGAGGGTAGAACAGCCCGTTCCTCCTTGCGAAGACGTAGGAAGTCCCGTCCGGGTCGTTAACGACAAGTATATTGCCCGCGTTGGTTGGTGCATCCACGGCCAAGACGTACGCCTCAACCTCACCGCCGTTCTGAATCTCCAGCGCGCGGGCAAAGCTCAGCTTCATCTCTGCGTATTGGGACGCACATTCCTTGCCCGAATGAAACGCCAAAGCGATGAGCAACGAGCCGAGCAAGATTAGGAGGATGCCGATAGCGGCGATGTCCCTTCTCATCTGTTGTCCCTCCATCTCAGAACTGCCAGCACGAGTAGCATGGACAAGGCTATACCGAGGACGGTGGAAGCCTCACCCTCGTAATCCCCGCGGTTCCCTTCCCTTTTGATGGTGCAGTTGCCGTGATAGAGGTAGACCATAAGCTCCGTGCAGTTGTCGTAGAGCGTGAGGTTTTCGAAGGAGAACCTCTTCTCCAGAACGACAAGCTCGGGCTTCCACTCCACAGGTTTGCCGTGGGTCTCGTACACCCCTTCTCGGATTCTCAGGCTTATTTGATAGCCAGTCATCCTGAATTTCAACCTCCCCTCACAGCCCGTGCAGAAAGATGCATCCAGCTTTTGCGGGGAACCTACGAAAGTCCTGTTCCCAGCGATGGCCTTTGAATCTTCAAAGGTAAAGTTCACCCCATTCTCACCGAATACGATGAGAAAACCGCGCGGATGAGTGATGTTGAGGTAGAAGCCGTCGCGGGAGACTTTAATCGATAGGGGTTCTTCAAGGACGAATTTTCCATCGGAAAAGCTCAGCGGTGGAATGCGCAGGGAATGAAAGCCGGAGTAGAAAACGCGGAAGGTGGCATTTTTCGGCAGCTCCCTTATAAAGACCCTCTCAACGAAGACCTCTCGCTTGGGAACGTAAATCCCCTTCTGCCTTACGAGCTTTATCGGACCGTTCTTCGTTGAGAGCGTCAGCTCCGGGAGGCTTGAATTTACCTCCACGGCGAGGAGTGAACCGCCCACCTGATCCCCGTTCCGAACAACCGCTGAATGAAGGTCTACGTAGGGACTGGGAACTGCAACGGCGGGACTGCAGGCGTGAACGTTTGGAACGGGTGGGGTGTAGATTCCGATTAACAGGAGCAGGATGCCAAGCGCGAGAGGCCGCCTCACGGAGTTCACCACTTAACGTAAGGTTAAGTGCCTAAAAACTTTCCGTTGTAATCACCGCACTCGGAGGGGAGTTAGAGAGTAGGGACAACGGCGCGAAGCAGAAATGTAGAATAGTAGAATGGAAAAGAAGGGATTTCACTCCTTCTTCTGCTTGGCCTTCCAGTTGCTCCACCTGTAGAGCGCCGCGAGGGACTTGATGGCCCTCTCCGGCTCGGGATAGGCTGGAATGCCCTCCTCGTTGAGTCTGTCGATGGCCTCTTTGGCCTCTATGCCGCCGACGATTGCAACGACGAGCGGCTTCTTCCTTCCGCTCTCGTTGTACTCGCGGATGACGATGTCTGCCAAGTCGCGCGGATCGAGCACAGCCGTCTGGCAGTAGAGCACCGCTATAGCGTGCATGTTCGGGTTGGCGAGGGCATCTCTGACTGCACCCTCGTAGCTCTCAGCCCCGGCCATACCGGTGAGGTCAACGGGGTTCTTGTAGGAACCGAAGGGCGGCATGTGCTTGGAGAAGATCTTTAGGTCCTCGAGGTTGTCGTAGAGTTTGAGTCCCTCTTCCTCTGCCGCGTCGGTGGCCATAACACCTATTCCACCGCCGTTGGTGAGGATGACGACGTTCTCTCCCTCTGGCTCCGGAAGGTTGCTCAGCGTCCTGGCCCAGTCGAAGGCCTCCCCAATTGTGAGGGCACGGAGAACGCCGCTCTGTTTGAACGCTGCCTCGTATATCTTGTCGCTTCCCGCGAGAGAGCCGGTGTGACTGGCTGCTGCCTTTGCACCGCGCTCGCTCCTTCCAGCTTTTATGACGATTATCGGCTTCTCCATGCTGACGCCCTTCGCGACCTCCATGAAGCGCCTGCCGTCCTTGACACCCTCCATGTAGATGAGTATGGCCTTGGTGTTCTCGTCCTCCTTGAAGTATTCGAGCAGGTCAGCGTCATCGATGTCGCTCTTGTTTCCAACGCTGACCACAGCAGAGAGACCGACCTTCTCAAGGATGGTCCATCCCATGAGGGCTATTCCCAAAGCCCCGCTCTGGCTGATGAGCGCGAGATTGCCAGGCATGACGTCGGTTGGGCCGAAGGTGGCGTTGAGCTTGTCGGGAGTGTAGACGACGCCGAAGATATTCGGGCCGAGGATTCTCATGCCGTACTTGCGGGCGGTCTTCACAAGTTCCTCCTCGACCTTCTTGCCCTCCGGGCCGAGTTCGCCGAAGCCGGAACTTATGATGGGGAGAACCTTAACTCCCTTCTTTCCGCAATCCTCGACGACCTGCGGCACGAACTTGGCCGGGACGACGATAACCGCCATGTCCACCTCGTCCGGAACGTCGAGGATGCTCTTGTAGGACTTGAAAACGCGGTTGCCTATCCTGATCTCCACTCCCTTGATGTTGACGGGGTATATCTTGCCCTCATAGCCGTACTCCACAAGGTTCTTCATAACGGCGTAGCCTATCTTGCCGGGCTTCTCCGAAGCGCCGATGACGGCTATGCTCTTCGGCCTGAAAAGTGCCTGGATGTTCGGGTCAACCATTTTTATCACCTCTGATGACATTCACACTTTTACGTCTGTAAAAGGCGGTTAAAACCTTTCCCTTCTCTTTTTGACGAGAGGCGGCTCGACGGACGTTAAAATAGTGGGTCGCAAAATCGGATGGGCAGAATTCCGCCGGAGACCTGCCTCGGAGAAGTTTGACCCTCCAAAAAGTTTAAGTCCTCCCTAAGTCAATCATGGAAGATGGCGATGAAGAGGGAGCCAACGTTCGTTGAGTCCATGATAATGAGGTGGCTGACAATCGGCTTTGACCTCGTGGTAATAGGCCTGGCAGCAATCACGATGGGTTACGTGCTTGGAATGATGTGGGAGCTTGTACGGAGTAGCCTGCACAGCTTCGACATCGAGGAGATCCTCCACCAGATAGTGATGGTCATCATCTTTCTGGAGGTACTAGAACTCCTGGCCATGTACATTAAGGAGCACCACGTCAGCATGCGCAACGTCGTAGAGCTTGGCGTCTTGGCGATGGTGAGAAAGATAATCATAACCCCCGACTACTCAAAGCTCGGCTGGCAGGTTCTCTTTGGCATGGCGGCTCTGCTCTTCGTGATGGGCTGGATATACGTCCAGGAGAGGCAGAGGAGAACAAGGCACGAGGAGTTCATGATAGAGCACGGGTTGATGGAAGCCCAAGGCAAACCCTAAATACTTTTCCACCTTTTCTCAACCGGTGGTGAGGATGGGCGTACAGATCGGTGAGCTGATCCCGCGGAAGGAGATAGAGCTTCAGAAGCTCTACGGAAGGAATGTCGCCATCGACGCGTTCAACGCCATGTACCAGTTCCTTTCAACCATAAGGCAGCGTGACGGGACGCCGCTCATGGACTCAAAGGGGAGAATAACCTCCCACCTCAGCGGCTTCTTCTACAGGACGATCAACCTCATGGAGAACGGTGTAAAGCCAGCCTACGTCTTCGATGGAAAACCCCCTGAGTTCAAGAGGAAGGAGATAGAGAGACGGAGAGAAGCCAGGGAAGAGGCGGAGGAGAAGTGGCACGAGGCCCTTGAGAGCGGAAACCTTGAGGAGGCGAAGAAGTACGCGATGAGGGCCACCAGAGTCAACGAAGGACTCATAAACGACGCCAAAAGACTCCTCGAACTGATGGGCATCCCCGTGGTGCAGGCTCCGAGTGAGGGCGAAGCTCAGGCCGCCTACATGGCCGCCAAAAAGAGCGTCTATGCCTCCGCGAGCCAGGATTACGATTCGCTGCTCTTCGGGGCGCCGAAGCTCGTGAGGAACCTAACGATAACCGGGAGGAGAAAGCTTCCAGGGAAGAACGTCTACGTCGAGGTAAAGCCCGAGCTGGTGGTTCTGGAGGAGGTTCTGAAGGAGCTTGGCATAGACAGGGAGAAGCTCATAGAGCTGGCGATTTTAGTTGGAACGGACTACAATCCGGGAGGGATAAAGGGTATCGGCCCGAAGAAAGCCCTGACGATAGTCAAGCGCACCAAAGACCCGCTCAGGAAGTACAACAGGGAGAGCGAGGTTGACCTCTACAAGATAAAGGAGTTCTTCCTCAATCCGCCGGTCACAGACGACTACACCTTAAAATGGCGCGAGCCTGACGAGGAGGGCATTCTGAAGTTCCTCTGCGACGAAAGGGATTTCAGCGAGGAGCGCGTTAAAAACGGCCTTGAGAGGCTGAAGAAAGCCGTGGAGAGCGGAAAACAGAGAACACTGGAGAGCTGGTTCAGGGGCGGCTAAATGGGTATCTTGAGGTTGAGCTTGTCCACAAGCTCTTTGTAGCGGTTCCTGACGGTTACTTCGGTGACACGGGCAACTTCGGCAACTTCCCTCTGCGTTCTTCTCTCGTCCTCAAGGAGGCCGGCTATGTAGAGGGCCGCGGCCACAAGTCCAGCAGGACTCTTCCCGCTCGTGAGGCCCTTCTCGTAGGCCTCCTCCAGTATGACTATCGCCCTCCTCCTGACCTTCTCGCTGAGTCCGAGTTCGTCCGCGAACTTGTTGACGTAGTCGGTCGGCTTGACGAAGAGCTTCCTGGGGGTGAGGTTCAGGTTTCTGGCGACAAAGCGGAAGCTCCTTCCGATTTCCTTCTTGTCGACGCGCGATACATCGGCTATCTCGTCGAGCGTTCTTGGAACCTTGAGGAGCCTGCAGGCGGCATAGACGCAGGCGGCTATAACGCTCTCAATTGACCTCCCACGGATGAGGCCCTTCTTCACCGCCTCACGGTAAAGACGGGCCGCCTCCTCCTCGACGTGCCTTGGAAGGTGGAGGTTGCTGGCGAGCCTGTCAAGCTCGCTGAGCGCGAAGGCAAGGTTCCTCTCAGCGGCGTCGCTGACGCGAAGGCGGGACTGCCACTTCCTCAGGCGGTACATCTTTTCACGCATTAGGCCGGAGAGGTTCCTGTCGATGCCTATGTCGGTGGAGAGGCCCTTATCGTGAAGCAGAATGCTCTCGGGGGCACCCACGCGCGCCCTCTTCTCCCTCTGGCTCGCGTCAAAGGCGCGCCACTCCGGTCCCATATCAACAACGTTCTCCTCAACAACATACCCGCAGACTTTACAGATGATCTCTCCCCTTCCGGGGTCGTAGATGAACTCCGTTGAGCCGCACACCGGGCAGACCCTGTGCTTATTCACTCCAACACCCCCGACCGGCCGGCTATTTAATGTGCCCCTTATAAACCTTCGCCTTTTTTTGCCACGTATCGGAGCAACCAGGCGATGTCCTCGCGTTTGAAGGTTATCCTCTCCAGGACCCTTACGTCCCAGTCCTCCTCCACGATGTTGGCGTAAATCCAGAGGAAAACGGGATCGTCGTCGGTTCCGACGTGGAGGTTGCGGTAGAGAACGTCAACGGTGCCGTCGCTGTTCTTCTTGACGGAGAGCGCCTTCCAGGTGTCGAGACTCACCTCTCCCTTCTCGTCGAGGATTCCCACTATCTCCTCTGCATCCATAGGTTCACCTTCGCTACCACTTGATTTTGAAGTCCCTTCTCGTCCTCGCGTCTATCTGTGCTAGAATCCTCTTGAGCTTGGCATCATCTATCGGCTCGGCTATCTGGCCAGCCTGATAGAGCTGAACGAGAACGAGTTCGACCTGCCTGGCAAGCTCGGGCTTGACGAGCTTCACCCTTCCCAGCCTTTCCCTGGCCTCGGGAGTGAGAATTCTCCTCATTATCGCGTCGAGCTGGGCCTCAAGCTCCATCTCCTGTTTAATGGCCTCCTCCTGGGCTTTTTGCTGCTCAAGGTACCGCTTCTGGAGTTCCATGAGCTTCTTCTTCCTTATCTCCTCTATGTCCTCAGCCATCTCCCTCACCTCCAGATTAGGTTGGCCGCGGGGTTAAAAATGTATTGCATCCCCGTTAACCATTTAAGGAAGAAAAACAAAGTTGAACGGCTGGGGGAAAAGATGTGGGTCCTTTTGAAGGGTATCATAAAGTTCATCCTGGTGGTGATGATAGTCTCCGCGCTGCTCTACGACTATCACACCGGGATCCTGACCGTCAAGGCATCCGTAATCCTCCAGAAGGCGGGGGTAAACACCATCGACCGCGACGCCTACCTTAAAGCCTACCCGAAGTACTTCGACTGCTCAAAGCCCTACTGGAGGGAGTGGGGACCGGGCATGATCAAGTGCGACATCAACGAAAGCGAGATAAAGGCTATAATGCCGGTTGCGGAAAAGGTGAAGGGCCAAAACATCCTCGAAACGGCCTGGAACCTCCACCGCTGGGAGGTCAACAACACCCGCTATGACTACGAGAAGTTTATGACGGTGATGGCCGGGGCCAGAGTGCTCCTTCCCCACGAGTTCCTTCAGAAGAAGGAGGGAATCTGTGAGGACTATGCGGTGTTCAACTACGCCGTGATGAAGGCCCTGGGCTACCGCGACATCTACCTCGCCCACATCAGAATGACAAGCTCCATCTGGGGTCACGCGGTTCTGGTCTTTAGGTATAACGGCACCTACTACGCGCTCGACTGGTGGGGACCGCAGAAGATAGACGCGAACTACGCCAAAAGATGGGGCGGTGCCCTCTCGATAATCGTTCTGAACGACAGAGGAGAGATAGTGTCTTACATCGGAGAAACGCCCATTGAAATACTCAACGACCTGCCGAGGCTGAGCGTTGAACTGATAGGGGTCCTGCTGATCCTCATAATCCTGAAGGCGTGATGGCAAACGAAGAATAGAAGGAGCTCAGTACTTCTTGAGCTCCGGAATCTGTTCCTCAAGCTCCTTCTTGAGGTCGGTGGCTATCTTGTCGAGGAAGCTCTGGCCCTGCGGGGTGACGACCCTTCCCTCGCCCGGGACTTTCTGGACGAAGCCTGCGCTTTCGAGCTGCTGGAGGGCCTTCCTGATTATGCTCCCGCTGGCCTTGTAGAAGTGCTCGGGAGCGTGTCCGCGGTTCTTCCTGCCGCCGTACCAGGTCCTGAGCCTCTCGATTCCGACCGGCCCGTCGACGTAGACCTTCCTGAAGACGCTGGCAACGCGGTAGTACCACCAGTCGTCCTGCTCGGGAAGCCTCTCCTTGTGCCTGCCGGTCTTAACAAAGGGCGCCCACTCGGGCGGCTTTATGGCCTCGATCTCCTTGAGCTTCTGGGCAACCCTCTCAACGAGCAAATCACCGGGAACATCATAGACTGTCGCCATCTTTCAATCCCTCCCCTTCTTGAATTTCCTTCTGAATTGAGCGATGTCGAGCTTGACTTTCTTAACGGGCTTTTCCTCCCGTTTTTCCTTCGAAAGCTCCTTTCTCTGGAGCTTCCTTAAATACTTTTCCCAACCTTCCCTCGGCCTGAACAATATAAACCTTTTGCCGCGGACGTCTATCAGCTCGCTGTCCGTAAGCTCGGCGACCTTTTTGGCCAGGACCTGCCTGTCGAGGCCGGTTGAGATGAGCGCACCCTTCCTTATCTCGACCTTGAGGATACCGTCCTTCTCGAGCTGAGTCTTTATTTCTTCAATGACCCCATCATCAAGCCCCTTCTTCCCTATCCAGGCTCGCGGGGGAATATCGTAGTATCTCGCGCGAATGGCCCTTCTCACCTTTCCGGATAAGCGTTTCTCCATACCTCTCACCTCTAAGCTTCTCGCGGTTTGCTGGAGGCCTTATAAAGGTTGGCCTTTTAAACCTGCCGGGTTATGGCGAGAACTTTTCCATGAACTCAGTGGGGGTGTAGACCTCGGAGAGCCAGTCGAAGTGCTTTTTGTTGTTCGTAACCAGCGGAGCGTTGAGCTTCACCGCGAGCGAACCTATCATGTAGGCCCTCGCGTTCTTGGAGAAGGCCCAGCGGCCGAGGGCGCTTTGGACAACTATCTCCGCTGATTCCTCGTCAAAATCCATAATTTCCAGAGAGACCGATTCGAATACTGCTTTCACCTTGCTCTTGGCCTCGAGAAGTCCTTTTCTTCGTGCATATCGGTAGAGGACTTCCATGTAAACCACTGAACTTGCCACGGGTTGAAACGGAGAATCCATGAGCCACTCAAGAAACCTCCTGTCATTGAAAACGTTGGTATCGAGCACAACTTTCACTTTTCTCCCTCCAGCTCTTTTAGAGTCCTCTCGATGCCCCTGGCGAGGCCCTGTCTCGTTTCCTCGACGGTCTCGTCGATATCTTTCATGATCTCCGTGAACTCCTGGAGGAGATCTTCGAACTTCATCAGAATGTACGAATCCCCCTGGCGCACAAAAACTACTTCATCCCCCGCCTTAATCCCAAGGGCGTTTCGAACTTCTTTCGGAATAGTTACCTGGTATTTCTTCGTTACAACTGGCATTACATTCACCAATAGGTATTACGTATCTTCGCCTGATAATACTTTCGGAGGGAGAGGATTTAAGAGGGCGCAAACAAAGGTTCACCGGTGAGGCCATGCTAGTCCATCACCTCTACTCGGGCGGAAAGGACTCCAGCTTAGCCGCGTGGATACTAACGAGGCTCGGCTACGATGTCGAGCTGGTTACGGTGAGCTTCGGCCTGCTCGACAACTGGCGCTTCGCCAGGGAAACCGCCGAGAGGCTCGGCTTCGAGCATAGGGTTATCTACCTGCCACGGGAGACGCTGGAGAGAGCGGCGGAGATGGCCGTTAATGACGGCCACCCCAACAACGCCATACAGTTCATCCACGAGAGAGCTTTGGAGGCGATAGCGGCGATGCCGGAAGTCGAGAGGGTCAGCGACGGCACTAGGAGGGACGACCGCGTTCCCTTACTCGACCTGCCGAGGGCACGCTCGCTGGAGGACCGCTTCAACGTCGCTTACGTAAGGCCCCTCCTCGGTCTCGGCTACAGGACGATAAGGGAGCTAACTGAGAGGCTCTTCATCGTTGAGGTCAGGGAGAGCGAGCAACTCCAGAAGTCGGACTACGAGGTCGAGCTGAGGTACCTTCTCCGTGAGAATGGCATCGACCCTCTTGAAATCTTTCCAAAGAGCCACTACCAGTCGAGGGTTCTGGGCTGGAAAGGGGAAGGGATTTAAAGCCTTTCATCAATTTTCTTGGGGGCCTAAAAATGAAAGTATTACAGGTCCTTGGCAGGGGACCGTTCTCCACCAAAGCTAATCGCCTCGTTGAGAAGACGGTATCGGCCATGGAAGTTCTTGAAGATTCGCTTGTGTTTGGAGAGTCTGTGGAGGCGGAGTCTGGAGTGTTTAAAGCGGCGAGCTCCGTGTTGCTGGGGCCAAAGGTAGGTGCGAGGGGTTCCAGGTACTACACGTCCGGATGGCTATTCAACACCTCAAGGAAGTTCGTCCCTGATGAAAGAGTTCTTTCCAGCGAGCTCCCGTTGGTTCCACGTGAGTATCACCTTGAAATAGACGTCCCCGGGTCTGGCCTGATGAGGCTCCCCGGCTACAGGCTCAAAAACGGGGTTCTTCTTCTCTACACTACTCCAAAATACGTGTTCAAGTTCCCGAGCGACGTTTTGAGTGCTGGAAGCATGGAAGACTACGCCCAGTTGTCCTTAAAACCGCTCGAGAGCGGTTTTGAAGGTGAACTCACCTTCAACCTAGTAAAGGCTGAGTACGTGAGTCTGGACCTGCTGGGTGAACTCATTGGGGATCAGGTGTTCTTCGGGTCCGAACCGGGAAGGGTGAAGTACGAGTTCCTCTCCGAGCCGCTCTTAGTGGTGTCCCATGAGAAGAGTCTGGACGTGCCCAAGCTCCAGAAGGTACTTGGAGTGGTCTCCCTACTGAGCGGCCACGGGGATTTCACCCTCAGGCTGGAGGTTGGAAAAGCGAAGGGAGAAATGAGATTCTCCGTTTATCTGCCCGAGGAATAAATCAGAGGCCACTGAGCTTCCTGACGATGGGGTTCTCGGCCTCTTCGGGCTTTATCTCTTCAACGCTCTCGATCCATATCTTGTTCCTCGGAACGCGGTGCTTGCTGCCGACCTCGGAGTAGAGTATCTCAACGACGTCCTCGGCCTTGAGGCCGCGGTACTCCCTGGTGAACCTCTCCTTCTTTCCGTTCCTCTCAAAGACGCCCTTAACGCGGAAGACCTTAACCTCCATTTCTCACACCTCCGTCATCAGTCAAGGAAACCCAACGCTTCTTCAATCTTAACTATCTCCGGTCCGGTGGTGAGGTGTCCGACGACGACACCGTGAGAGTTCGCCAGCAGGCAGGAGCCGACGAACGGAACGCCCATGTTGGCGGTTCCGACGTAGACGTCGACCTTGAAGAGGTCGCGGAGCCACTCAAGCTCCTCGTCGGTCGCCTCGGGGTGGACTAAACCGCCCCTGTTGGTGACCACTCCAACGCTCCCAACCGCGTGGTAATCGCCTATCATCCCCCTCTCAACCTCGACGCCGAGTATATCCTCGAGCTTCTTTGCCTCCTCGCGGGTGAACTTGGCGCTCACCAAGGCGGCCTTGTCGTTCGCCAGGATGAGGTTACCGAAGGCGGTCAGCGTGCTCCTGAACGGGACGACCTCGAGGTCAACGCCGTGCTCCCCGAGCTGCCCGTTTATTGCATCAAGCTCTGCATCCCAGACGTACCAGGGGACGATTATAGCGTTGGAGTTGCCGGCGGCAAAAATTCCAACTATCCTGGACTTCATTATGCTCGTCTCGATGAGCGGAACCTTCAAAACGTCCCTGAGAACCTCGAGCTTCTTCTCGCCGAGGCCCTCCCTAACCAGGACTACCCTATCCGTTGCGGTACCGTAGACACCGAGATACGGGGAGTTCTCAAAATCGAGCCTTTCTATGTGCATCTCGTCACCTCGCTAAATTAAAAGGGATCAAGCGAGGGAGACCTTGGCGATCCTCTTGCCTTCGTTCTCCTCGACGACGACCTTGACGCGGAGCCTGCTCGGCGGCTTCTCGGCGCCGCGCTCCCAGATCTTCTCGTTGACGTCGGTACCTATGATGACCTCGTCAGCCTTGGCGTGCCTGGCTATCCACTCGCGGACGAAGCGAGCGGCTCTCGGTGCCCTCTTCCAGCGCGGAACGCGCTTCTTTATCTTCTGAATCGGGACGACGAATATAACTTCCTCACCCGGCTTGATCATTCAAATCACCTCACTCCTTAAGCTTGGTCCTTCTCCACATTCT
>JALVWX010000226.1 GCA_027023165.1 Thermococcus sp.
CAGTGAGGAGAAGAACACCACGAGGGCCGTTGTAGCGGCCACCTTCTTCGGCTCGTAGCCGAGCATTATGAGGGCAGGGCTTATTATTCCACCGCCGCCAACTCCGAGGAGACCTCCTAAGAAGCCGGCTATCCCGCCGATTAAAGAACCCTCAACGAGGTGGTTCCCGTCCCTGGGCCTCCTCTTCGGTCTGAAAAATATCATCACCGTACCGGAGTAGAGCAGAAAACCCACGAAAACCCACAGAACGTAGACTTTCGGAATGAACTTGCCGGCGTAGGCACCAACCGGGGCCATGGCCGTGGCGACGAGCAGAATCGGCAGGCCGAAGCGGTGGTCGAGCTTGCCGTGTTTGAGGTTCTTGAGCGTTGCCGAGAGCATGGAGAGAGTGTTTATGAAGAGACCGGTTGGCTTCGCCGTCATCAGCGGAACCCCGAGCCATCCCATCGTTGGGACTATGGCTATCGCACTCCCCACGCCGCCTATCGAGAAAACAACGCTGAGGATGAACGAGATGAGCGCGAGCTCGGGATAGTTCATTAGTTTCACCTTATTCTGTTCTGTGCTCCAAATAAGTGAAGATGAGTTTAAATGTTTTTTGCTTCAATAAATTTTTAAGGGTAGGGGGGCTGAACTTAAAATTGAAAAAATACTCAAATGAGGTGACGCTCATGGAGAGACTCAAGAACTTCAACCCGGCCGTCTTCTCGAGCGTGATGGGAACGGGGGCCGCTGGACTGGCGGCGTACAGGTACTCCACATACTGGGCCCCTTTGAAGGAATTTGGGATGGCGCTTGCCTACCTTAACACCGCCATTTACTTTGCCCTTTTGACCCCCTGGCTTTTGAGGTGGCTTTTTTACAGGAAGGAGGCCCTTGAGGATCTGAGGCATCCTTCAAAGGGCCACTTCTACGGAACGAGCGGTGCTGCCACAGTCGTCTTGGCGGCCCAGTTCATCGTTACCCTGCACGATCTGACCGTCGCATGGTACCTCTGGCTCTGGGGTATGGTTCTAACGCTGATATTCGCCTTCTGGATGTCCTACGAGGTCTTCATAGCGGGTGAAGTTGACCTCAGGCACCTCTCGCCGGCGTGGTACATACCGCCGGTGGCCCTCGTCATACTGCCCTTCGGTTCGATATTCATGCGGGAAACCTCGGGCTACATCAACCAGTTCGTGATCATAGCCAACTATCTCGGCTGGGGCGCGGGTTTCTTCCTCTACCTGGTTCTCTACGCCGTAGTCACGCTCCGCTTCATAAGACACGAGCTCATGCCGCCCCAGATGGCGCCGCTCATCTGGATGAACCTCGGGCCGATAGGGGCCAGCATAACCGCGCTCTTCGCCCTCATCAAGAACTCGACTATACCGATCCCGAAGGAGCCTTTCATGGCCTTCGCTTTCTTCCTCTGGGGTCTGGGTTTCTGGTGGCTGATCATGGCAACGGCCCTTACGCTTCACTACATCAGGAGGATGAGCCTGCCCTACAGCGGCTCGTGGTGGGCCTTCATCTTTCCCCTGGGAGCGTTCACAAACGCGACCTTGGACATAGGAAGCGCCTTCGGACTCACCCTCATGACCTACTTCGGCTTCCTTCTCCTCTGGCCCCTGTTGGGTATGTGGGCTTGGACCCTCCTAAAAATGGTGGGGGGAGGCCGTTAGAGGCACTCTACCTCTCTTTCTTCCAGTTCGATGATCCTCCGGAGAACGCACTCAAGCCGCTGGAGGTCTTCGAGTATCGCATTGAAGTGCCCCGTTTCTCCCTCCGACTCTTCCATGAGATCCTTCACTATCCCTTGCAAGGGAAGAACCTCCCGTTCAAGAATGTCCCTCGGCTGCTGGAGGAACCTCTCAAGAAAAGCCGGAACCGCGGAGAAATACTTTGTCTTTCCCTCCTTCCGGTACGTTACCAGGTAATCCCTGACAAGCCTTGACAGCGACGTTGAGATCGACGATCTGCTGAGCCTAGTTTCCTCCGCGAGTTCCGCTATCGTGGCCGGCTTATCCCTCAGAAGCAGGTGGGCGTAAACCTTCCCGTCGGTGTGGCTGTAACCCCACCTGCTCATGAGCTGGGTGACCGTGTGGATGAACCTCCTCGAGTCCCTTTTCAGCGACATGGCCTCTCCCTCTCGCTTTAAGAAACAGAGAAAACGGGCTTAAAAGAGTTTCGAACGCGTCGCGCCGCGGTGTGTCTCGAGCTCACAGATACCTCACCGACCGCTATCATGGCCCCGCCTATCAGTGCTATCCAGGCGCCGATGGTCCGGAAGCCGCCATCGAAGGGCATGGTTATCAGTGCCGGTATTGCAATGGTCCAGCTGACGGCCCCCTTGTGGCTCTTGTGATAGTAGGATACACCCATCATTATAAGGCTCAGGATTATCTCGGTCCAGCCGACAACGCTAGCACTGCCGTAGTGCCAGCCGTAGAAGTTGCCCGTGGCAAGCACGGCTATGCCGTCGATCAATATCAGGGACGCGCCCGTCAGGGCGGTCCAGAGACCGGATTTCGCAGAGACCATTTTCGACACCCTACAGTTCTTCTCAACAACACCTGCCTCCAACTGCTATTTAAATCTTTCGATTGTGTAAGATATGTCGGTATTAACTGATATATCGAATGAACCAAAAAATTTAAACGCATAAGAACGTATTCACCACCGGGGTGGTGGGTATGGTCGGATGGACGGATAAGGATGTTGAGTCAATGGCTGACGTCCTTCAGGATCCCTTTCCAAAGGCCATGAACTCGACACCAACCTCTGAAAGGGAGAAAAAAGGTGGCGGAAACCAGCTCTCAACGGCGTTAACGGCGTTCAAACTCATCCTTGGAAACCCCCTCTCGAGGGCGCTTCTCAGGCCGATGCTCAAGCGCTACGAGATAAACGGCAGGGAACTGCCGGCACTCTACTGGGCGCTCAGTGTCTACGCCGGTGAGAGCCTCAACGAGCCGATGATGATCCGCTTTCAGGCGGAAACACTTAAGCTTCTTCTCAAGCTCGGTATAAAGCTCGCTCACGGCGATGAAGAGGCCGTCAAGGAGGCCCTGTTGAGGGATCCCCACATAAGACGCGGCATCTGGGTGGTTTTGGAGGGCATAGCAAAGTATGGTGTAACGGTTCCGCAGAAGCTGGCCGGTCCGTTCCTCGTGGTCTGGAACTTCACCAACATGTGCAACTTCAGATGCAAGCACTGCTACCAGAGGGCCGACAAACCGCTCCCAAATGAGCTTTCCCTCGAGGAGAAGCTGAACCTCGTCGACCAGCTCGATAGGGCCGGTGTCGCGGCCGTCGCCATAAGCGGTGGGGAACCGACGATTCATCCCGATTTCCTCAGGATCGTTAAGGAGCTGTCTAGCAGGGGGATACACACTTCGGTTGCCACCAACGGCTGGACTTTCGCCGACATGGAGAGGCTCAAGAAGGCCGTCGATGCGGGAATAAAGTACGTCGAGGTAAGCGTTGACTCGGCGAAGCCGGAGAAGCACGACGAGT
This sequence comes from Thermococcus sp., assembly GCA_027023165.1. The sequence continues at coordinate 3,496 of JALVWX010000226.1, forward strand.
TCAGGGGCATTCCCGGGGCGTGGGAGCACGCGACGAAAGCCCTTGAGAACGCGGTGAAGCTGGGGATAAGCCACGGCATGGCGGTCGTCATGGACAAGGAGACCTACGGCGAGATGGACGACCTGCTCGACCTGGCTGAGAGTCTGGGCGTGAAGCGCGTCATATTCTTCAACCTCGTTCCAACGGGCAGGGCAGAGGAGATGCTCCGGGTGGATCTCACTCCGGATGAGCGCGAGGAGTTCATGAAGGAACTTTACCGCCAGATGAAGAGGAGGGATCTTGAGATACTGACGACTGCACCCCAGTACGCGAGGGTGACCCTCCTTGAGAGCCAGGGAAAGAACGTGACACCGGCGCACTTCTACATCGGCGAGAACAACGCGGTGAAGACCCTGGCGGAATTCATAGGAGGCTGCGGCGCCGGCAGAATCTACTCCGGAATCGAGCCAGACGGAACGGTTGTTCCATGCGTCTTCCTGCCGCTCCCGGTCGGCAACGTGAGGTTAAAGCCCTACAGGCAGATATGGGAGGAGAGCAACATCTTCAGCCTGCTCCGCGACAGGGACAACTTCACCGGCCAGTGCAGGAACTGTCCGTACAGGAACATCTGCGGTGGCTGCCGCGCGAGGACCTACCACTACACCATCGACCTGCTGGGTGATGATCCCGGCTGCATAATCAACAGGCGCCTCTGGGAGGACATAGTCAAGCACGGGAAGCCAAAGGGGGTAACCGAGGTCAGCTGGGTCGACGAGAGCGTAGTCCTGCGCGGACCAACACTGTACGTGCCGGGCTACTACAGCGCGGTTGAGGTGGCGGCGGAGAAGAGGCTCGCGGGTGACTACGTGCCGCAGGGCGTTCACGCTTGATCCTTTCATTTTCACGGGAAAAGGGAGAGCTCAGTAGAACTTCCCGAAGTTGTGCTGGGGAATCGGACACTGAACTATCCTGCGCGACCACAGGCAGTCGGCACAGCTCGGCTCGTTGCCCCAGCAGTCTATGTCCGTTGTCTTGACGAAGTCGCAGGCGTCAACGAGGGGACAGTCCGTGCACGAGGGGTACATGTAGTTCTTCATCGTGAAGCGGAACCAGGTGTACTTCTCGCTCGTCCATATCTCGGCGAGGCTCTTCTCCCTCACGTTACCGAAGGAGTAGGCGTTGACCTTCTTCTTCCTGCCGAATATGTACTCGTAATAGGAGTGTAGGAAGCGGTAGCACGGGGCAACTTCACCATCCCAGCGGACGACAGCGACGTTGTTCTCGTCAAAGTCGCACTGCCTCTCGGTTTTAAGCTCGAAGTAGGGGAGCTTGATGTAGATACCGTAGTGGGTTATCTTGTAAAGCTCCTCCAGGATGGGCTTCATGTCGACGCTCCCGTCGTAGACTATGTCCTTCGTCTGCTCTTCCGTAAGCGGAAGCAAGTTCGAGACGAGCATGGAGTCGACGTTTAGACTCAGCAGGAAGCGAGCCATGTCCGGCAGCTGTTTGTAGTTCTCCTTCGTAACCACGACCTCAACGCCTATGCTCGGCTTGTGCGTCCCGTACTCCTCGCGGTACTTAACGAGCCTCCGTATCCTGTCGGCGGTTGCAGCCGCGGCGAGGTGTCCGAGGGTTATGGCGTTTTGAGCGGTTGGAACCGTGTCCATGGAGAAGTACATGAGGTCAACACCGAGCTTCGCAAACTCCCGGAGCATCTCATCCGTTAGGAGGGTTCCGTTGCTGCTTATCCCAAGAGCGAAGCCCCTCCTCTTCACTTCCCGCACCATGTCCCTGAAGCGCGGGTGAACCGAAGGCTCGCCGATGCCCCCGAAGTATACCATCTCGAGGTTCGGGAACTCCTCGGCGTCGTCGAGTATCTTGAGGAAGAGGTCCCAGTCCATGTCTCCCTCCGTGTCATCCCAGTACTGCTTGAAGCACATCTCACACTTTAAGTTGCATCTGCTGGTGACCTCGATGTAGAGGTACTTCATGTCGAGCTTGGGCTTTATTATGACCTTCCCCTCCCAGAGGGAGAAGGTGTACTCCTTATCGAGCTTAATCGCCACTCTTACCACCTCCTGGCCTTGAGAAATGGAAGTTCGATGAACCCACGATGACCACCTTAAAACTCAGATCAACGATGAGCCGATAAAAACCTTGCTGGACAAAAACGGGTAAAGGAAAGGGATCAGAGGAACTCCTCTATGCCAAGCTCCCTCGCCTTCTCCTCGGTTACCATTCCGTCCTCGGTCCAGCCGCGGAGCTTGTAGTAGCGCGGGAGCATCTCCTTCAGGCGGACCGTGTGCCCCTTGTTCGGCCCCTCGGGCATCGGCTCCTCGAGGAAGCGCTTCGGCAGGGTGTCGTCCCTGAGCGGGTCGAGTCCGGCCTTGAGGTTGAATATCCTTTCCGCGTTCCAGATGCGCTCTCCAATCTTGAGGTAGTCCTCCGTTGAGAAGTCCCAGCCCAAAGCAGCGTTGAGCAGGTCGCGGAAGTCATCGGCGCCGAGGCCGAAGGTCGTGAAGACACACAGCCCGGCGGCGTCTATCACCGCCGTGAGGTCCTGGAAGACGAGGAGCATCTTTACCTTCTCGTCGCTTATGTCGTGCGGGTCCATCTTGTACGGGTAGCCGAGTATCTCCGGGCTTATCATGTAGTTCTTGATGTGGCAACCGCCGCGATTGTTGGTGGCGTAGCCAAGGCCGTGTCCCTCAGCCCCACGCGGGTCGTAGGCCGGAAGTTCAAGCTTCTTGACGCTCATGGAGAACTCCGGGTGGCCGTAGCTCTCGGCGAAGCGGTAGCTTCCCTCGGCGAGCTTGTCGCCTATGCCCTTTCTATAGGCTATCTTCTCGATGTAGTAGTGGAGAACCTCCGTGTTGCCCCACCTGAAGGGCGGCGCCTCGTTTCCAAGGTCCTCGTCCTTGAGGTAGCCCTTCTCGTAGAGCTCCATCGCGGCAGCCAAAGTTCCGCCGGTTGAGATGGTGTCGAGACCGAACTCGTCGCACTGGTGGTTGGCTTCGATTATGCTCGCGAGGTCGTTTATACCGAGGTCTGCTCCAAGCGCCCAGATGCTCTCATACTCTGGTCCCTCAGTGACTCCAACCGTGGTCAGCTTGTTGACCCTGCCACAGCCTATCGGACAGGCGTAGCACGGCTGGTTCCTTATGAGATATTTGGCCGTCATTGCCTCGCCGCTGTGCTCCTCCGCCAGCTCAAACACACCTGTCTGGAAGTTCCTAGTCGGGTAGAGACCATTGGAGTTTATGATGTTGACCAGAACCGCGGTTCCGTAGTTAGGAAGACCGCCTCCCGCCACCGGGTCGTTCTTGAGCTTGTTTATTTTCTCCCTTACGGTGAGCATGAACTTCTGCTTGTCGGCTATGGGGACGCGCTTGTGCCCCTCAACCGCTATGGCCTTGAGGTTCTTGCTTCCCATAACGGCACCAACACCGGCCCTTCCTGCCGCGCGGTGGCCGTCGTTTATAACCGCCGCGAACTTGACGAGGTTCTCTCCAGCTGGACCTATGCTCGTTATGTGGAGCTTCTTGCTCCCAATCTCCTTCTTGATGGTCTCCTCGGTCTCGCTCACGAGCTTGCCCCAGAGGTGGCTCGCATCGCGGATCTCAACCTGGTCGTCCTTGATGTAGATGTAGACAGGGCTGTCGGCCTTCCCCTCGACCACTATTCCATCCCAGCCGGCGAACTTAAGCTCGGCTCCGAAGTAGCCGCCGGAGTTCGCCATTGTTATGAAGCCCGTCTGCGGGCTTTTAGTCACTATGTTGTACCTGCCGCCGGTCGGAGCGCTGGTTCCGCTCAGCGGGCCGGGCATTATGAGGAGCTTGTTCTCAGGGCTTAGCGGGTCGACCTTCGGGTCCATCTCCTTCAGGAGGAGGTAGATGGCCAGTCCCCTGCTCCCCAGCCACTTCTTGGCCAGCTCCTCGTCGTACTCCTCAGCCTTAACCTCTCCGGTGGAGAGGTTCACGCGCAGAAATTTACCCCAGTTTCCATACATGGACATCGCCAGAACCATTTGTACATTTATCCCTATAAATTTTCGCGAAAATAAAAACCTACGCTGAAAAGAATTTGTTAAACAAAAATGTTCAAACTCAGGTCCCCGGACCCCCGCCGCCGGAGATCACGAACACCGTAAATTTGACGTCGAGGTTCCTCGTCAAAACTCTCCCAGGAGGGAGAGGCCAGAACACAAGGAACCTTTTCCGGGAAACCGCATCGTGGCCTTTGATGTAGTAGACGTTGACCTCCGCACCCGGGAGAACCATCATCGGCCTTATGACGACCACGTAGTTCATCAGGACGGGCATCAGGTCGGTGGCGTTCGTCCCCCCGTCGTAGATGCGGTAAACCTTCATCGGCCCCACTGCCGGAAGGCCGAGCCTCTCAAAGCCATCTGCGCGGAGATGATAACCCTCGACCTGGGCGGAGTGGAGAACGCAGGATGATGTGAGGCAAATGGAGCCGTCCGCAGGGGAGTGGATGTAGAAGTATATCGAGGTCATCTCGTAGGCTGCAAATGACGTGAGGAAAAACGCAACGAGGAGGTAGGCGGCGAGCCGCTTGAGCCTGTAGTTCCCCTTCTTTAGGTACTCCTTGTTGAGGTAGGCCCAGATTATGAGGGCCACCGGTATGGAGAAGTAGTAAACGACGAAGAGGATGCCGAAGACAACGGGGTTTGTGGCGTGTGCCATGTACACCATGGTTTACCCACCAGTAAAAATTAGAAGAGAGAGGAAGTTAAAAGGTTACCCCTTCACCTCCGGAAGTCTGCCGTGGAGCACTTCAACCGTCTCGGGAGTGTGCACTATGAATGCCCCCTCACCCTTCGCCACGAACCTCCGGGAGGGACCCGGTGAGACGCCGTTGGACTCGTAAATGAGGCCCTGCACGTCAGGATCGTGGTAGAGCAGGAGCGCTGAACCCGGAAGGTTGAGTATGGAATCGACGGCGTACTGCGTTGCCACGATGGTAACGCGCCTTCTCAGGGGCTTGGTGAGAAGCGGGAGTGCGGCACCCCCTGCTGTAGTGTACCCCAGAACCGCGCCGTCGAATATTCCAACGACCGTCTCCCTGCGCTTCTCAAGAGCCGCTGCCAGGGTCAGGAAGGCCATACCGACGATGGTGGAGTCATATGTGCTCCCCATGCTGATGAGAACGCTCTTCCCCAGGTTTGGCGTTTCCCCGGAGTAGAACGCCTCATCAAGAGCGGTGTAGCCCTCAAGGATGACCTCGGAGTACTTCTCTCCGGCCCTAGCCGCCTCAGGGACACTTTTAATCTTCCCGCATAAGATGTCCGAGTAGAGCCTGTCGGTCAGGGTTCTATCGAGGCCGTAGAGGGTCTGGACTATCGTGGCGGCCGTGTACGGGTCAAAGTAGCCCCCGGCGGCCATCCTTATGGGGTCGAGGCCCATCCCCTTCCCGTCCTCTATCGAGATGACCGTATCAAAGCCCTCCTTTGGAAACTTCCCGGTTGTGTCGAAGACCACCGCGGAGTAGCCGAGCTTCCTGTATTCCCCAACGATGTAGTCCAGAAATCTCAGGGGGTAATCATCCATCCCAAAAACCTTCAGGGTTCTGCCGTGGTAAACGGGGTCGTAGAAAACGTCTTCGCCCTCCCTCTCAAAGAGGCGAACGGCTATGCGAGAGTACCTCATGTTATCACCAAAGGAAATGGGGGATGGGGGTATAAACGGCTTTCTAAACCACCCTCACCATCTTCTCCATCCACGGACTCACGCGCACCTTAATGTAGCCCCTGAGCTTCTCATCCACCTCTCTGTCGCCGGTGTAAGCCCTCACGACGCCCTTTGAGACCTTCGAGGGGGCGGCGACCACGATTATGTTCTCCTTCGGAATGTGCCTCAGGACTTCAGCCGAGAACTGCTGGTTTCCCCTACCGAAGAGAAAGCCCAGCCCCCCGATAACCGTCACGATCACTCTGGGCTTCCGGTCAACGAAGCGGAGGAGGTCTATCTCGGCGGCGTCCTTCACGAGGAGCCTTGCCTTTCCTTTCTCTATCTCGACGACATCAACGCCGAGAAGCGTTCCATCGATGCCGAGTAGGTCTTTAAGGGATTTGATGGTCGAACCTGCCCCGAGGAAGTAAATCCCGTCCTCAAGCTCCTCGGCTAGGGCTTCAACCGTCGCCTGGACGTCCTCTGCTTCATCCGTCTTCGTAGGCTCTTTGGCCCCCTGCAGGAGAAGCCCCGCGTAGGGAGTTAAAGCCTTCCCGAAGTGCCTCGGCTTCACCTCGTCGTGCCTGAAGGCCTCCTCGTCGAGGTCCATGACGTCCCGCTCAACAATCTGGGCGTTTCCCCTTATGAACTCAACCAGCAGGCGGGCGGCATCCTCCGGGGAGGAGGCAAACACTCCGGAGAACATCTTAACACCCGTTGGAACGCCGAGGATTGGGATTCTCTTCCCGACTGCGCTGAAGACGTCCCTCGCGGTTCCGTCTCCTCCCGCAAAGACGATTATATCGGCCTTTCCGAGCATTCTCCCCGCGAGTTCCCTCGTGTCTTCAGCTGCCGTGTCAGGGATTTCAACGTCTCCCACCTTTCTGTAGGCCACCTTCCTGTGCTGCAGGATCTCAAAGGGAAAGCCGGACTCCCTCAAAACGTCCTCGCCGAGGGGGCCTGTGCCCGTGATGAACTCGAGGTCTTTTGATTCCGAGTATCCCTCAAGCTCCCGCAGGAAGAGCCTCGCAACGTCCTCCGCTATCGGTCTGGCGCCGCGTCTTATCGCTTCTTCGACGACGCCGTCCGTTCCCTTGAGGGCAACCCTTCCGCCCATTCCAGCTATGGGATTGACTATGAAGCCGATTCTTCTTCTCATTTTCACCGCCGGAGAGAATAGGGGGGAGGACTTAAAGGTTTCACCTCATGTACTTCCTCGCGAAGACCGTCAGAAAGACGGCCCACATGAACATGCCGAAGAGGGCCTCAACAGAGGCTATTCCCCGCCCGATTCCGACCGGATGGTAGTCGCCGTAGCCGAGCGTCGTTGCCGTTACCACGCTGAAGTACTCGTAGTCCAGCAAACCCAGGGATGCGGACAGGCCCCTAACGCTCCCCGTTGCGAGAAACAGGATTGGAAAGAAAACGTTGACCGCGGCGAGCCAGATGAGTATTGGCCTCTTCCAGTCCGTTCCGTATTTGCAGGTCAAGTCCGCGAAGAGCCACTCAAAGAGAACCTCCGCCTTCAGGATAAGGGAGCGCAATCCGCTGGCCCTCCTCGAAATGCGGGAGTCCCTCTTGGCCACCATCTCACGGTAGTAGTACTCGTCGGCCCTATCAAAGTCGCCGTTCTTCTCCCAGCTTATCCTCGCGAGGCGGTAGAAAACCTCCGCCGCGGTTGGGCTGTCAAAGCGGCAGTTCTTAACCTCAACGAACCCCTCAACGCTCAGTTCCACAGGAAGGCTCGGCAGGAACGTGGATCTCCACGCAAAATCGCCGTGGAAGCTCGTCTTTCGGAAGATCATGTTGCCCACCACCTTGGTTTGGATGAACTCCGGGTTTCTGAGCCAGCTCCCGACGATCTCGGAGTGTCCGAAGACGTCTATGTCCTCCATCACGAGCGCTCCGTGGAACCTGCGGATGCTCAGGCGAACCTGCCTCTTGAAGCGGGCGGAGCGGTCGAAATCAGTCTCCCTGAGGACGAGAACGCTTGCCCTAACGCTCCTCTCGGAGGACGATGGGTTCAGGCCGTGCTCGCGCAGTATCTCCCTGAGGAGGGGATAGCGGACGTTCACACCCACCTTTCTGACGTCCCTCAGGCCGCTGAGTTCTATCCTGCCCGTCGGACCTTTCTCACCGTACTCCTCCTCGCTTCCCCTACCGTTCCCGGTGTACTCGGTGGAGTTTATCATGATGTAGCGGACGCTGGAGTTCTTCACGTAGACAGCGTTGGAGAACCTGAGGCGGAGGAGGTTGAGTCCGAACACTGTGGAGCGGTTGAGCAGGAAAGTGCCGACCTCGCTCTCGAAGATGATTATCCTGCCCACGTGGGAGTTGTGAAAGGTTATTCCAGGGGCAGAGACGGAATCGATGAGAACCGTCCTGAGATGGGAGTTCTTAAAGACGATGGGCTTCTCCAGCTTCAGTCCGGTTATCCTGACGTCGTAGAGATAAACGCCCTCAAAGTGCGTCTGACCGGCCCTAAGCCGCTCCTCAAACTTCCGCGCCTTGAGTTCCTTTATCCTCTCCCCAAAGAGCTTTTCGCCCTCCTCGTAGGGAATGTGAAGGGGACAATACTTCGAGCCTTCAAGGGGCTTCAGCCTGCACTTCTGCCCGTTCTCGTGGATGTACTCGCACATCAATAGGGGTACCCACCGGACTAATTAAACTTTTTCTCCCTGTGAACACCAATGTTCACCGCAGGCCCGATCCCTCCAGGAACCTTTTTAAATCAAAACCAACCCGGAAGGCCTTCAAGGTGAGAAAATGAGTCAGAGAGTGGCTGTGGCAGTTAGGAACGCCACGGTGGCCAACCGCTACCGCTACATACCCTCCATCCCGAGGTGGTTCTACTCCTTCGTGCCCTTCAAGGTAGCCACCGGCGGAAGCTCCGCCCTGGTGTGCCTCTACCTACTCGAACTCGGGGGAAGCGCCTCAACTGTCGGCCTGACCTTCGCCCTGGCCAGCCTAGCCTCGATGCTCGGGGCCCTCTTCTGGGGCAGGCTGAGCGACAGGACGCTGAGGAGGAAGCCCTTCATACTCCTCGGCTTCGCCAGCGTTCCAGTTTTCCTTACTTTGATGGCGTTCGTGAAGACCCCCGGCCAGCTGATAGTCCTCAACACAATCTACGCGTTCTTCTTGGCCTCGACGCTCTCCGTCCCGATAGCCCTCGTCCTGAGGAGCGTCAGGAAGCACAGCTGGGACTACGGGATAGGGAAGTTCAACGAGATAAGCGGCTGGGGATGGGTTCTGGGTTTAGTCCTCGGCTTCAGTCTCTCGCGGTTCCTGACGATACCCCAGCTGCTTCTCACCTTTGCGGCAATCGGCGTCCCCTCGATATTCATGGGCAAGGCCATGATAAGGGAGGTTCCGGTTTACATAAACAGGCGCTCGATAGCGGCGTTCGGGAACTACGTCGTCGAAAAGGCCCGCTACTTCCCGAGCTTCATCCTCCACACCAACTTCAGCCTGCCGAAGGAGCTGAGGTGGTTCTATCTGGCGTTCTTCCTGTTCTGGGTCTCCGCCGGCCTGTACTTCCCCCAGATGCCGGTCCTCCTCACGGAGAACGGCTTCGGCAGGGAGATGGTCTACCTCACGCTCATAGCGAACTCCGCAGTGGCGGCCCTCAACTACACCCGTGTGAGCCTGAACATGGGCGGGAATAAAGGGGGCACCCTCAAGAAGGGCCTTCTCCTCCGCGCCTGGGCCGTCCTCGCGGTGCTGACCGGACTCCTCGTTTCCCCAGCGCTCCTTCCGCTCGCTCTCGCATCCTACGCCTTAGCGGGCTATTCCTGGACGTTTATAGGCGTCTCCTCGACTGCTATAGTGAGCGAGAAGGCCAGTGAAAAGGAGAAGGGAAGCGCAATGGGAACCTACAACGTGGTCAGCTCCGCGGGATACATCACCGGGAGCGCCCTGAGTGGAGCGCTTATATCGGGGGCAGGCTTTGGCGGCGCCTTCGGCCTAGGACTGCTGCTCCTCGGCGGAAGCCTGGCACTTCTGAGAAAATAGTGGAAGAAAAAGGGGGTCAGAACTTCAGAACCCTCGCCAGAACTATCAGCGGGTCCCAGACAGGGGCGAAGGGCGGCGCGTAGGCCAGGTCGGTGAAGAAGACATCCTTCGTGGTGAAGCCCGCTGTGAGCATCGCCGCGGCGGTGTCTATCCTCGGCAGTATCTCGGCACCGACCGCCTGGAGGCCGAGGAGCCTGTTCGTCTCGTTGTCGACGACACCCTTGAGCCATATCGGCCTCGAACCAGGGTAGTAGTGAGGCCTCGTTCCGGCCTTTATGAACGCCGTCCTGACGTCGTAGCCCTCCTTCATGGCCTCTGCCTCGGTAAGGCCGGTCTTTCCAATCTCCACGTCGAAGAACTTGGTGACGCTCGTTCCGAGGACGCCCGGGAAGTGAACCTCCTTTCCGGCTATGTTGGTACCTGCCACGTAGCCCATCTTGTTTCCCGCTGGAGCCAGCGGGATCCAGACGCGCCTTCCGGTCAGGAGGTGCCTAGTCTCGGCGACGTCTCCAGCGGCGTAAACGTTCTCCACGCTGGTCTGCATCTTCTCGTTCGTCCATATGGCTCCAGTCTCGCCTATCCTGACGCCCATCTCCTTGGCAAGCTCAACGTTCGGCCTTATGCCGGTCGCGACGATGACGAGGTCTGCTTTGTACTCGCCGGCGTCGGTTATTACCTTCTCGACCCTCCCCCTGCCCTCGATGCGGAGCGTTATCTCCTGCGTCCTGAGGTTGATCTTCTTCCGCATCTCTTCTTCAAGGACGTCGGTGACTTCCTTGTCAAAGGCCTTGGCCATGACCCTTTCGTTCCGCTCTACCAGCGTGACGTTCTTGCCCTGGGCCGCGAAGGCTTCCGCCATCTCGACGCCTATGTATCCGCCGCCGATGATGACGACGTTCTCAACGGGGTTCCTCTCCAGGTACTCCCTAATCGCAACGGCGTCCGGCGGGAGGTCCGCGGTGAAGACCCCCGGAAGGTCTATACCCTCGATCGGGGGCACCCTCGGCGAGGCGCCGTTCGCGAAGACGAGGTAGTCCCACTCGTAAGTGTGCTCTCCATCAGGTTCCCTGACACGCACCTTACCCTCATCAACCTCGATGACCTCTGACTTCATGTGCAGGTCTATGCCGCGCTTCTTGATGAAGACCTCCGGCGGGTAGTGCATGAGCTTCTCCTTCGGTGAGATGCCCTCGACGACGTAGGGAACGCCGCAGGGGGCGTGGCTTACCCATCCAGTTGCCTCGAAGACCTTGACGTCCCACTCCGGCTTCAGCCTTTTAACGCGTGAGGCAGTGCTCATTCCTGCCGCTCCACCACCTATGATAACCACCGTTTTCCTCATTCTCCACCACCAGAGAGCGTTCTAAACCTTTGGTTAAAAAGGTTGAGGGGCAGAAACGACCATCGAGATAAGTGGGGAGAAGATCAGTCCCTCCTAGAGAGGAAGTACCTTCTCCCCCTGACCTCGACCATGTTGTAGACCTCGCCCTCTCTGAGGGGCCTCTTCGGCTTCTCAAGCTCGTAGGTCTCGTAGGTTCTCATGTCCATCATCTGAACCTCTCCTGGAGTGATGCTCGTCACCATCGCCTCGCTCCTCTCGTGTTCAACTGTGTCGAGTTCCTCCCGCTTAACCGTCTTCCAGGTGAGATGCTCGCTGTCGTCCGTGGCCAGGTTTCTAAGCGAGAGGCCCCGTCCATCAACTTTCTCGACCTCGTAGACGTTGCCGCGCTTGTCGACCACTATGTCACCGCTCCGGAACTTCGGGATCCTGATGCTCACGCTTGTCCTGTACGTTTCTTTGCTCGTCAGCCTGTCAACGCCAACAAGCTCATAGGCCTCGCTTATCGTACCCCCGAACTTCTCTTTTATTGCCTGGGCGAGCTTTCTCGCTGAAGACGTTGACCCCATGTAGAAGTCCAGGCCTTCCTCCTTCTCTATCGTGTCCTGGATGAAGCCCATCCTGTCCCTGCGCATTATCTCATCAACCTTCTCCTCCACGAGCTTCCCTATGGCCTTCCTCTCGTCTTCGGTCAGCGGCCTTCCATCGGCCCTGACCTGCAGAATCGCCTCGAAGTAGCCTCCAAGGAACCTCGAACAGCGCGGACAGACTGTCTGGCGGACGTAGACTGTGACGTGCTTCCTCTCGTCGTGGAGTTCTCTCTGGAGTTCGTGGGTTCTGGCCTTAACCCTAACCTCGTAGGTTATTATCGCCGGGAAGTAATCAATGTGCCAGTCGACCGGCTGGAAGGCCACAATTGCTTTTCCAACCGGGAGTTTCTCCACTTCCTCAAGCTCCTCCATCGAAACGACCTCGTACTCCCGGATTTTATCACTCAGCGAGTCCTCGAGAGTCTCGAGGAGCGCGTTGTCGGCGACCTCAAAGATAAGCTCTTCAAGCTCGTAGCTCTGAGGATCAACCCATACACCCCGCTTCTTGTAGCTCCCGCAGTTCTGGCAGAGTTCTGTGTTTATCTCGCCCTCGATGAGCAGTACAGGGTTCTCCTTGCGGTAGCACACCTGACAGAGTCCCTCGATGAGCGGACCTCCTTCCTTCTCGCTTATCCCGCATCTGTAGCAAAATCTCTCACCCATGCTCTCACCGGCGGTAAGAAGGAGAGCGTGCTTAAAAACGTTAGAGTTCACAGGAACATCTTGGCCATCTGGGCGTGGGGAACTCCCTCTATGTAGAGCACCCTGTTCTCATCAACGTAGCCAAGCTCAACGGCCTTCGAGACGCAACGCTCCCCGGTGAGGTTGGCTATCGTCGCCTCCTCGAGGAGGTGTTCTAATGCATCCTCCTCCATGAGTTCACCTCTGTAGAAGCGCTCTTTTACCTCAAGCTTCAGTTCACCCTCGCGGAAAGTCTTTCCAAGCAGTTCCTCGTCGCATGCCGCTAAAAGGACTTCACCCTGAGTGCGGTAGATTTTAACGTATATCACCGCTTTCACCAGCGGGAGAAACGCACGGTGCCTTAAAAAGCTTGGTGCCCAACAAAACAAAAGGGTGGAGAGGGCGTCAGCCCTCCTGAATCCCCTCGATCGCCTTCTGGAGGAGCTTCACTGCCTTCATCTCGTGCAGGTATGCCTGCCTGAGCGGCATTATTAGGCTCGGATCGCTGAGGTGTATGAGTATGTTGCCGCCAGTGAGATCGAGTGCCTTCTGGTAGTACTGGGCCGCGGTCTCGTTGAGGGCCTTGGCCTGCTGGAGTACCGTGTCGTTGACACCGAGCTTGACGGCTTCGCTGTAGAGCTTCTCGAACTGCTCACTGTACATGTTGTAGTAGCGGTAGCCTATGAAGTTGAGGGTGGACAGCGAGATGTGCGGAATGGCGAAGTCGACCGTTATGCTAACCGGCGAAGCGAACTCCACTGTAACAAACAGGTACACCGCATAGGTCTCCTTTACGGTGTACCATGAGATGAGGTGGTCCTTCGGTGTAACCGTGACGTCGCTCACCTTGGCGTTCTTCGGGAGGACGACCATTATTGTGGCGTTGGTTCCGTGGGTACCGTTGACAGTCAGGCTCACGTGACCCCACTTGATGGAGCTGCTGATTACCTTCGCGTTGCCCTCGACAACGTTGACGCTCATTTGCTTGGTTGAGGTGACTGACTCGTGGAACGGCTCGGCGACTTTCTTGACGAAGGTGCCCTCGTAGTCCTTGTAATCAGGCGTAACGACCTTAACGTTGAACTTAACCTCTTTGCTGGTCGGTGTGTAGTAGAACTGAAGCTCTCCATCCTCAGCTATGTACTGCTTGCCGTTTATGTAGACGGTTGCCTCGCCGTGGATGGGCATCATAGTTGCCGCGTCGAGTATCTTAAGGGTCATGAGGCTGGGCTTTCCTATGGTCAGTGAACCCATGAGGGCAACGTAAGTCTCTGGTAGGCCGGCCTGCATTATGACCGGGGAGTACGCGAGGGCCACTCCCGTATCGGCGTCGCTGAGGCCGACAACGCCGAGGTAGGTTCCGTTGTCGGGGAGGTTGATGTTGTAATCAATGCCCGCGGAGGAACCTGATGGGAGGGCGAACTTCGATGTTCCGGTGGTTATCTGTCCGTTGTCGCTGAGAACCTGGCGGTAGTAGACGTAACTCATGTTCTCCACCGGGACATAGTACCCATCGACTGCAACCAGGTAGTATCCCGGAGCCGGCATGAACTTCTCGAAGCTCTCGTAGGCAGTCGGACCGATCTGGTCAGCATAGACGATGAAGTTAGTGAAGTTAACAAGGTCGCTGTAGGTCGGGAAGTAGATCACGTACAGGTCAAGGTCAGCGCTATCATCCTCCGGGGCGGTTATACCCATCCTGAGGTAGTACACCTTCTGGCCGCTCGTAGCGTTTATTAAGTCCACAACGTTAAAGTCACCCTGGTTTATCTTTTCCAGGAATCCCATAGCCCTGTCGAGCCTTCCAAGACCGTAGCCGAAGGGCGTAACGTTTACACTGCTCATCGTGTTGGTGTAGGTGGCGCTGACTGTGTAGTTTCCTGGGCCGTCAACGTCCTTGTAAATCCTCTCGGGTTCGGCGGTGACACCCAAAAGCTGGACGTCGATGCTGTAGTGGGACAGCTCGTAGCCGGTTCTGGCGTAGCTGCTGACGCTCGAGTAAGCGGTTATCTCCCAGGTTCCGGGCTGTGGATTGGTGACATTCCATGTGTAGTTGAGGTACGGGGTTCCTGCACCGACAAAGTAGTAATTTTGAGTTCCAATGTACTCGACGATACCGCGCGGGGTGGCTATGATGGGCCTAACCCTGCCCATAGGAGTGCCGTTAGCATCAACGGGAACTCTCATGGTTATCTTGAGGAGCTTGGTTCCAGCTGGGACGTCGACGTAGTAGTGCTTGGCCTGGCCTGATATCTCAGTGTCGTCCAGGTGGCCGGTCGGGGCTTTGTCCTTGTTTATCGGAACGGTCACGATGACAGGAACTGCACCGTCGATGTAGCTGGTGCTCGGGTCGTCGATGTAGACGTAGCCAACGTAGGTTCCGGGTTTCTGAAGCTTCGAATAGTCAACGGTGACGTAGACGAGGCCGGTGGTGGTGTAGAAGCCGAAATCATCCTCACCGAGTGCGGCGTGAACGGTCTCCTTGTTAACCATAAGCCACGGTTCGCTGGTGGATATCCTGTAGGTGCCGTTGACGGGGTTCAGGTCACCGGAGGTCCTGTTGTACTCCATTCCGTAGATGTATATCGGAACGGTAACGGGCCTCTCGTTCCTGAGGTAAACGCCCCTGTAGAGGTACGGGAGGTTGTGTGCGTACTGGAACCATCCGTTGAAGAGGATGTTGGCAACGAGCGGAAGCTCCTTCTCACCGAGGGCGTTCTGGTACGGGCCAAAGGTAGTTCCGGCGTAGATGTAGGTGCTCTTCTCCTTGCTGAGCTTGATAAGCTCCTGTATGGCCTTGTCAACCTGTATAAGGCCGTAACCCTGGTCTATCGGAAGGGCACCTTCCATTGGCTTGGCGGAGAGTTCGAGTGCCCTCTTTATCATGAACGGATCGTAGGTCAGGTTGTGGGTCTTGGCGTAGTCTATGAGGAGTGCAACTGCACCGCTGACGTGAGGGGTGGCCATCGAAGTTCCGTCCCAGAAGTCCGAGGCCCAGGTTCCATAGAATCCAAGAGACCATATAGGCAGGCTCGAGAACACAAACTCACCTGGGGCTATGACGTCCGGCTTGACCATACCGTCAAGGCGCGGTCCCCTGCTTGAGAAGCTGGCCGGGCCAGTGTAGACGTTGTCGAGTCCGTAGAAGAAGCTCCAGCTGGTTCCGTTCCTGAGTGCGCCGACGGTTATGACGAGGTCGGAATCACCGGGAGCGCCAACGGTTGTCGTGCTGGGTCCGTCGTTTCCAGCGGCTATCGCGAATGTGGTTCCAAACCACTCGGTAAGGAGGTCGGCGAAGAAGTTCTCCGGATCCTCAAGGCCGTCGTTGTAGCCGCTCCAGAGACCACCGAGGCTCATGCTTACGACATCCGCGCCGCTGAGGGAAGCATCTATCATACCACCAATAACCCAGGAGAGCCTACCAAAGCCGATGCTGGAAAGTCCCTTGAACTCCATGAGCTGGGCACCGGGTGCAACGCCCTCAAGGCCATCAAAGTAGGTTCCCGGCAGGCCGTATCCCGCTATGGTTCCCGAAACGTGGGTGCCGTGCTGGCCGCCATCCCATCCGAAGACTACGGTATTCCCATTAACACCACAGAGGACGATGCTGTTGTATATTGTTCCGTTGGCTAGTTCATTAACATCAACAGCTCCCTCGGAGAACATTACGTAGCGATTGTCGCTAACTGTACCTGGGCCGAGGAGGATGTACTTTCCGGTCTGAGCAAATGGGGCCATCGGGTAGGCGTTGCTGAGGTTGGCAAAGAAGGTGTAGTTTCCACCATTTGGAACTGTCATCATTTGCTCAACAGCGTTCAAGTACAGGGACCCGTTAACGATGGCATGGAGAGTGTTGGCATCTGTGGCGTTGAGCTGGAGCGGGACCGGATAGAAGTAGACCGTGCTGTCCGGGGCAACGAGGACGAGGTAGATCTCATCGTAGTTGTGGTCGAAGTTGATATCGAAGTACCTCTCCGGAAGGAATCCAACATGGTAGGTTCCGTTGAGGAGATTAACATCGCCGAAGTTTATGGTCATGTTGATCTTTCCAACGGTGGTGTACCTGGTGGGTCTCATGACGTAAATTGCATAGTCTCCCCAGTCTATGGTAACGTTCTGGAGGACTATATTAACCGTGCCGTTAACGACTTCGCTTGAGTTGAAGGAGTATTTGAGATACGCGTTGCCCTCGCCGGTCTCGTCTATCCAGTAGATGATCTTCCTTCTTCCATCGGGGGTCTGCTGGAGGTAGGGCTGGGCAACGTCCGCACCAGTGTCAACCACGGCGACAACCGTATGTGAGCCAGAAACTCCGTACTCCTCCCTGGCCTCGGGGGCGTTGATTGAGTACATGTCCCACGCGAAGGGGTCGTATCCTCCAGCGCCGCTTGAGGTTATCTTGCTTATCGGGGCCTTGGGTGTGTCCTCAGGCCTGACGGGCTTTGGAAGCTTAACGGTCTTATCCTCCCAGACGTAGAAGAGTCCCTTCATGGACTTGAGAAGCGGAAGCTTATCAACGGGGAGTGTAGCCACGATGAAATCATATTTGGGCCTGCTTATCGGGTCGATCTTGGCCCCAAGTTTCTTCAGCTCCTTGAGAACCAGGTCACTGTAACCCCTCTGGGGGGCCATTATAAGGCGAACCTCCTTCTTATTGGAGGCCGTCAGTGTTCCATGGAGTACGTCTATGTATTTTGCAACGTTGGGGTTTGCTTCCTGGAGCGTTAGGGGGCCAGTTGGAGTGGATACCACGCTCGCCTGTGAGCTGGAAGTCTGTGCCGCTGCGGTGTACGGCAGGAACACTGGAACTACTGACAGCAACATCACTACCGCGACCAAAAGGCTCAGAGCCTTCCTATTCATTCAAACACCTCCAGTCGTAATGGTCAACACTACTGTGAAATCCGCATGGATATAAATATTTCGTTCACAGAGAGGGATAAACGGCTTTCAATGACCACAAAGCATCGTTAGAGAGTTTAAGAGAACTACAAAGCCCAAAGCCATTGAAGTGCATCCATGCCGGGAAGAGATAACTTGAAAATTGGACATGGATTGCAAGAGAAAATTGCAGAGAAACCAAGTTTTCTTTTGGAAGACTCCAACCAAAAGGCATAAAACCAGCGAAAGCAGAGGAGAGCGACGGATGGTGAGGCCGATGAAAAGGAAAGACCTCATTCTGACGATAACCGTGATTCTACTCATAGCGGTTGCTGGGGTGGTGTTGAACTACCGCACGCAGCACTACAAGGGAGGGGAGATATACGAGGCCGCGAATCATGCCTACGGCCTTCTCGTCAGGGGGTTCAACGTCACTGTGACCGTCAAAACCACGGACGGGGAAATTATCAACGGCACGCTCTTCAGCGTTAGGGGGTCTACAATATACATAATAAAGGATGGGGAGGTGCTGAGCGTAGGAGGTCCCAGCTCAACGAGAGAGGAGATAAGGGCGGAGGAGATACACATTTCCTACCGCGGTAAAGTGTACGTCTACGACCTCCCGCCCCGGCTCGGGAAGCTGGATGATATACTCGATAACCTCACCGTCCCAGCTTACTCCGAGAGGTTCGGGGGGACCATATACATCGAGGGCAACATAAGCCCGATAACACTCGGCATGCTGAAGTATAAAGCGGACTACAAATCGTACGGCTCCCTCACGATAAACCAGATAAGCTCAAACGGCGCCATAATCACCGCCAACAAGGTCCCGCTGAGCTTCCTGAAGGAGTACCTCGGGGAATACCGGGTTTACATGTACGGCATCCTCTACGTGAACTCCGATGAGAGGAACCTGAACCTCAAGCTCCTTGAGGTGAGGACTGGATGAAGGGACTGCCATTACTGATTCCAGTGGCGTTCATGGTATTCATAGCGGCAGGGCTTGCAGAACTCAAGACGCTGGCCGTTGGGGCCGCCTTTGCCATAGCCATAGTGCTGGGTATATACTGGGGCGACGGGATTGAATGGAAGGACGGATGCAGAAAGTTCAAAGAAGAATACGCAGTCTGGGCGTTCTGGGGATCGGTTGGTATAATTGGCCTCCAGATTATCCTTCTCGGAAAAGTCCCCATCCTCGACCCGGCCATACGAACCCACCTGAACCCAAGACTGACGGCCCTCACGTACCTCCTCGGAATCCCGTCGAGCGTCTACCTCTTCCTCCGGGGAAAGCGCTACTCCCTGGTCTACCCCTTCATCGTTGCCCTCTACGCCTACAGGACGCCGGTTCTGGTCGACCTTCTCGCGATAAGCTCGGCCTACTACGAGAAACTGCGAGCCGAAGGGCGACTTAAGCCCGTCCACATAGCTGCCGTGGTGGTGGGAGTCCTGATCGTGGGAGCCGCAATGACTGAAATTCGAGGGCAGGGCCTCTCGAGCCTCTGGACACGGGTGCAAAGCTCCACCTCGGTTCTCGATGTGATAGTCTGGCGCGGCGACTGGGCCGGAACGTACGGCGGCGAGCTTCAGTGGGCGGGAGTCGCTTCCTACTTCAGGGGCGGCTACTCACCGAGGGGGCTTGTGGCGAAGT
The DNA here is from genome assembly GCA_027023165.1 of Thermococcus sp. The sequence goes on from JALVWX010000226.1 coordinate 22,321, forward strand.
TCCTCTACGTCCACACAGGTGCCACGATAACCCCAACCCTGCTCGGAGGCATGTACCTCGACTTCGGAATCTTTGCAATTCTGGAAGGCCTCCTCCTTGGGCTTTACTACGGCATGATACAGAACGCCAGAGACCCGTTTACGATGTCGCTCTACTATACCACCCTAGCCTACGGGATGGTAGGCGTTGAGACCGGGATACTCGACCTCCCGGTTTACCTGCTGTTCCTAACGGGTGCGTACGTGGTGGTCAGGGGCTGGTGGAGAAGGAGGGCAGAGCGTGAAGCCGTCTGACGTGGCGTTCTCACTCATATGGGCCTACCTGGGGGCATCCCTGGTCGGAAAGCTTCTCTACTCACGGACTCTCGGGAAGCCCTCAGTATTCCCTGCAATCTACGCTCTTGCGTTCCTCATTGTGATGGTGGCATCTTTTAGACTCTGGAAAGCCGAAAAGCCCAGCCACGGCAGGAACGGGGCTGCATACACACTCCTGACGCTGGCCCTCTTGATTTCCCTCGGACCCGTGTACTTCCTGATAGGGGTTCTGATAATGGGACTTACGGCGTGGCTCGTCAGGATGGCGATCTACACGGAAAGGGCACGGAGGCTCGGAATCCTCGGCGGGATCATAGCCATTGCGCTCTTCGCCTTTGGGATAGCCGCCTTCGGAATCCCGCTGAAACAGCCCTGGCTGAGGTACACAAGCGCAAGCGTCCCCTTTCTGCTGGCCGGCGACGTGCTGATGGTGGCGATAGGAGTATACCCCTCCCCCTGGCTTATGCTCCTGGGACTCTTCATAGCAATCGTGGGAGCCTCAAGAACGGTTGGAATAGGCGTCCTAACCGCGTACATCATCGCTGAGACTTACAGGGGATTTTCCCTGGAAAGCCTGTCCAAAAGAAAGGGCCTGATAGCCATCACGGCCATTCTCTTCGCCGCGATGCTCCTAACACGCTATTGGGTGACGCGTAGCCTCTACCCTGAATGGAGCCTCGGGCCGGTTGGAACGCTCCTATACAGGCTCGGCTCGACCTACACAGTTTACGAACACCTCTTCGAGTGGGGAATGCCCCTCGGGAGGCACACCATTCTCTTTCAGACAGACCCCACCGGATACGTCGGTCAACTCTTCGGCAGAAACATCGGCTACACCTATTCTCTGTTCGGACAGCCCACCTATGATTTCGGGATAATCGGACTCGCCGAGGCGGTTCTCCTGGGAGTGCTTTTAAGGGAGGCGGACCGCTCGGCAGTAACGGGAACGTTCGCGTTCTCCCTGCTCATCCTGATGACCGAGATAGGAATTGAGGGCGTTTTCCTCGCGGCCCTAGCATATGCCGCGTTTCTGGGGACGAGGCTGGAAGGAGGTGCGGAGGGATGAGAAAAAGCCACACCGCACTAATGCTCTTTGCCGCTTCCCTGGCACTTCAGCTGTTGTCACTACCCCCGAAGAGCACGCTGACCTACGACGGGGCGCTCTACATTGACATAGCAAGAAGCCTCACACACGACGTCTCCAACTTCACCTACCAGGGGGTATACATGATGTACCGTCCGCCGCTGTATCCCTACACCCTCTCTGCTTTCTACCGCTTCATCCACGAACCGCTGGGCCAGCTAACCACTGCCAGGCTCGTTTCGGCGGTTTTCTTCGCCCTCACCGCCGCCGTTGTGTACCTTCTCGCGCGGAAAATCCTGGGGAAAGAGGTTAAGGCCCTCGCGGCCGTCGGATTCTTCGTGTTCAATCCCCTGGCGTTCACAATGGGAACCAGAGAGCTTGTGCACAGCGAGTTCACGTTCTTCTATACTCTCGCGGTTTATCTTCTGTACACCGGGAGAAAGAGCGGAAGCAGGGTGAGAATCTGCGCGGCATTCTTCTCCGCGGGCCTGGCCATACTCACGAGGTACACGGGGCTTTCCATACTGGCGGTCTTCCTGGTGTATCTATGGCTCACCGAGGACTGGAGGTGGATCCGGAAGCGGGAGTACTGGATGGGACTCGGGGTTCTCGTTCTGACCCTGCTCCCCTGGCTTTACATGGGGCACGCCCACTACGGAGGAGCATTTCGGCCGTTCAGCGTTGCCTCGAGGGTGGTGACTCTGGACAGGCCCGTTTCGGTTTCGGACTACCTGAAGCTCATACTGAAAGACATGGGGCGTGTTTTGCCAGCCCTGTCTGTGTTGGGGTTTTTCCGACTTAAGAAGGATGAAGAGGGCTGGTTGCTGATAAGCTGGCTCTCCATGGGGCTGTTTGGAATCCTGAGCGTGACCCACAAGGAGACGCGCTTCATAACATTCCTGGCACCGGCCATGGCGATTATGGCAGTTGAGGGGGTCTCACTGGTAGCAGAGGGCCTTTTGGCGGCGGGGAGGATCTTGGGGAGTTCCCCCGGTGAGAGGTGGAAAGCCGTCCTGCTTGCAGGCCTGGCGATTCTTCTCCTCATCCCGGTGGCCATGAGCGCCCACAGCCTTCACGAGCGGTGGAACCTTGGGGGAAGGGCCGAGACGACGGTGCTCTCGCGGGTATCTGTTGAACATCCCGCCGGGAGGCTTCTCGTCTCGCCGGGTCTCTACACCATGGCAGGGTTCTACTATCCCGGTTCAAGGGTCGATATGACGCTGGACACAAAGAGGATCCGCGGGAAAATCAACGAAGGCTACTACGAGGTCATCATCCTCAGGGAGCCTGCCAATCACCTAAACATAGAGGAGAGCGGAAGGTACTTCCTGGCCGAGGAGTTCTACCGCGGAAAGTTTAAGGTCTACCTCTTGGAAGAGAATGGGGAGAGCTGAAGGCGCGGATGAATACTCCGGGCTTTTCTTTCATTTCTGTACGCTGGAGAACACCTCTGTATAGTTAATTTTAAAAATGAACCCTCGATATATCACCCGCAGTAACAACTTGTGGAGGGATTCAGATGGGCGAATACAGGTTTGTAAGGTGGTTCGAAGAGCTTGGAAAGAACGATGTTGCCCTCGTTGGTGGAAAGGGTGCCAACCTTGGTGAGCTTACCAACGCGGGAATACCCGTTCCGCCCGGGTTCTGCGTTACCGCGGAGGCTTACAAGTACTTCGTTGAGAACGTCAAGGTCAGCAAGGCAGACATCGAAAGGATAATGGGTGAGAAGGCCAAGACCGGCGTTCTCGCCGAGGTTCTCGCGGCCGCTCCGGAGGAGGCCAGACCCCTCCAGGACTGGATTATGGACATCGTCAGCAGGACCAACGTCGATGACAGCAGAGAGCTTCTCGACAACACCGCGGTCATCAGAGAGCTTATAGACAGCATGCCCATGCCGGAGGAGATAAAGACCGAGGTTCTCGACGCTTACAAGAAGCTCAGCCAGAGGTTCAACAAGGACGCGGTTTACGTCGCCGTTCGCTCCTCAGCTACCGCCGAGGACCTTCCTGAAGCGAGTTTCGCCGGCCAGCAGGAGACCTACCTCGACGTTTTCGGTGAGGAGGACCTCCTTGACAAGATAAGAAAGTGCTGGGCCAGCCTCTGGACGGCTCGCGCTACCTTCTACAGAGCCAAGCAGGGCTTCGACCACAGGAAGGTCTACCTCTCGGCCGTCGTCCAGAAGATGGTCAACAGCGAGACCAGCGGCGTCATGTTCACCGCCAACCCGGTCACCAACGACAGGAACGAGATCATGATCAACGCCGCCTGGGGGCTCGGCGAGGCCGTCGTCAGCGGCGCCGTTTCACCGGACGAGTACATCGTCGAGAAGGGCACCTGGAAGATAAAGGAGAAGTACATCGCCGAGAAGGAGGTCATGTACGTCCGCAACCCCGAGACCGGCAAGGGAACCGTTCTCGTCAAGGTCGCCGACTTCCTCGGTCC
>JALVWX010000227.1 GCA_027023165.1 Thermococcus sp.
CGGTCAAGGTGGAAGCGGCGTGTGCCAGCGGCGGTGCCGCGGTTCAGGAGGGGACCAAAGTCGTTTTAAGCGGTCTTGAGGACGTTGTTGCCGTTGTCGGCGTCGAGAAGATGACGGATGCCTGGCCGAGCGACGCCACTAGGTACCTCGCCTACGCGGCAGACGCCGAGTGGGAGCTCTTCCACGGCGCGAGCTTCGTCGCTTTGAACGCGCTCATAATGAGGCACTACATGAAGACCTACGGCTACACCGAGGAGGACCTCGCTCTCTTTGCGGTCAACGCCCATGCGAATGGAGCCAAAAACCCCTACGCAATGTTCAAGAGGCCGATAAAGGTTGAGACCGTTTTGAAGAGTCCCTACATCTCCGATCCGCTCAAGCTCTTCGACGCCTCCCCCGTCTGCGACGGTTCAGCCGCTGTAATAATCACCACGCCGGAGAAGGCAAAGGAGCTTGGCGTTCCCACGGAGAAGTGGGTTGAGATAGCGGGAATGGGAAGGGCAATAGACACCATAAACCTGGCCAACAGGGAGGACTTACTCACCCTTAAAGCGGCAAAGATTGCGGCTGAAAGGGCCTACAAGATGGCCGGCGTTACGGCGAGGGATGTAGACTTCTTCGAGGTTCACGATGCCTTCACTGTCATGGCTGCCCTCAGCCTTGAGGCCCTCGGTGTTGCCAAGAAGGGAGAAGGGGCCAAGCTCGCCAAGGAGGGCCAGATAGCGATAGACGCTGATTACCCGATACAGACGATGGGCGGACTGAAGAGCAGGGGTCACCCGGTTGGAGCGACAGGCGTTTACCAGACGGTTGAAGCGGTTCTCCAGCTCCGCGGTGAGGCTCCTAACCAGGTGCCTGACGCGGAGATCGGCCTGACACAGAACATAGGTGGTACCGGCTCGAACATAACTGTTAACCTGTTCAGGAGGGTTTGAAATGGGGAAGCCGATTCAGGTTGCGAGGCACTGGAGACACTTTGAGGAGAAATACGCCCTCATAGGTGGCAAGTGCGAGAACGGTCACGTATTCTTCCCGTACAGGGAGGTCTGCCCGGTCTGCGGCAGCAGGAACGTGGAGAAATACAAGTTCAGCGGAAAGGGGAAAGTCCTGAGCTGGACGATAGTGAGGAACCCGCCGAGCGGCTTCGAGTACTACAGACCGTACCCCCTTGCCCTGGTTCAGCTCGAGGAGGGGCCGGTCGTTCTGGCCCAGCTGACCGACGTCGAGCCGGACGGGATAGACTTCGGCATGGAGGTCGAGATGGTCACGAGAAAGGTCAGGGAGTTCGACGAGGACGGAATAATCCTCTACTCCTACAAGTTCAGGCCGGTTCTGAAGTGAGGCACAAGCCTTATCTACTTTTTCTTCCAACATTTGATGGTGAGATAATGGAGGCTGTTGAGATTAAAGTTCCTCTCTGCGAGGAAGAACTCAAAAAGCTAATGAAGGGAAAGAAAAAGCGGGGGGCATGGTCAAAGCTACTTGGAATTGCTCAAAACGCCCCCGAATTTAAAGAAGAAGACCGGGTGGATGCGAGTTACGATAGTCATCCCCGATACCTTTGCCATCGTTGAGCTGATCAGGGGCAGCGACGCGGGGAAAGCCGCCGAGGAAATACTAAACGGTTCTGAGCTTGTGTTGATTCCCACCCTTGTTCTGGCGGAGCTGAGGAGTTTCCTTGAGCGAAACGATCTTGATGTCTCGATAGTGGACATGGTAGCAGAGAGCGGCTTTGTTGTTCCACTTGAAAAGGACGTTGCGATAAACGCCGGAGCGCTCCACGCAAAGGTCAAGAGGAAGAATAAGAACGTGTCCCTTGCCGACTGTATAATAGCGGAAACCGCGAAAAAATACGGCGCGGTAGTCCTGACGATGGACCACCACTTCAAGCTCCGTGGAAACGCAATAATACTGGAACGGTGAGAGGTTCAAACCAGGAGACAAAGATACCTCAGGCCTTCTCTATCTCCATCTTCTCTCCGTTTTCGAACTCAAGCTCGAGCTTCCCACGCTCCATTTTGACCTTCACTCCGTCGACGACCGCCTCGATCCTGCCGTTTTGAGCCTCAATGCCAAGCATCTCGGCTATCTCCTCAACGCTCTTCAGGGAGCCGCTCATCGTCGTCTCAAGGGTCTCGCCTTCGTTCTCTATCTTGACCCTCAGTCTACCCCTGCCCTTACGGATGAAGCTCTCCTCATTTACATTCTCAACCTTGTCCGGTGGATGTATGCACGGCATCTTATCACCTGAGAAAACTAAGGTGGAGGGGATTTTAACCTTTGTCATGGACATCTTTGACCATCCTCACCCAGATTCCGCTCTGGCCCACCTTCCTGAAGCCGTAGCCCTCGTAGAACCTCATCGCACCCTCGTTCTTCTCGCCGACCCAGAGTTCTATCCTGTCATTGTATCTGCTCAGGTAATCGAGGCACGTCTCCATGAGTTTGTGCCCTATTCCGTGTCCCTGGAACTTCTTGTCCACCACGAACTCGTGGATGGCCCCGACGGTTCTGCCCTCGTACTTGCTGTACCAGTCGTTGTCGCAGACTATGAAGCCCGCTATCTCGTCGCCGACCTTCGCCACGAAGAAGCCGTCCTTGGCCTTTCCCCAGCACCACCGCAGGTAGCGCTTCGCGTACCCCTCGCCCTCGCCGCCGTACTCGCGCATCCCCTCGTAGCCGCGCATGTAAATCTCTATCAGCCGCTCGAGGATCTCCTGGTTGAACTCCTTAAGCTTCTCCACCTTTACCTCCGTCATCGATATAGGCTCATCGTGGGGTTTAAAAAGCCTGACTCAGAGCCTTAAGTGGAGCAAGAAGGTGATAGGAATGGGGAAGGCCAAACCCAGGTACTGTGAGATATGCGGGGCACCGATAAGGGGACCCGGTCACAGGATAAGGATCGAGGGTGCGGAGGTTCTCGTCTGCGACCGCTGTTACGAGAAGTACGGGGGCAAGAAGCCCGGCACGTTCAGCATAATGCCAACCGGTAGGCAGCCGAGGAGAAGAACCTACTCAAGCCCGAGACCGAAGCCGGCTCCGAAGCCCAGAACAGAGAGGCCGCTCTACACGGAGGAGATAGTCGAGGACTACGCCGAGAGGGTTTACCAGGCCATACAGCGCTCGAAGAAGAGCTACCAGGAGCTGGCCCAGGAAATAGGGCTTTCAATGAACGACCTCAGGGCAATAGCCCACGGCCACCGCGAGCCGACCATAAAGGAGGCGAAGAAGCTGGAGAAGTACTTCAGGATAAAGCTCATTGAGACGTCCGAGGCCGAGCCGATAGAGAAGAAGACCATTCCAAGGGACTACGAGCCGACCCTCGGCGATATAGCCAACGTGAGGATCAAGAAGCGGAAGAAGTGAAGGTTTAAGTTTTCCTTAACATATTTCCACTAAATGTGAGGGCATGGGGGGATAGTGATAAACGTGCCCAACGGACTTGAAAAGGTCATCAAAAGGGAAATCTTGCTCCTTTTAAAGAGAGAAGAGAAGAAGAGGGCTAGAAGAGAAATTCTGAACAAGTACTTGGGAAAGTTCCAAGGTAACATTGATGAGGAGGAGTGGTACCTCCAATGATTGAGGTCTTTGTGAATTCCTCCATTCTAATCGAAGGACTGAAGGGGAACCCAGAAGCAGTCGAAATCATGAACACACTTGCAGATGAAAACGCCATTGCTATAATAAACGATATTGTTGCCAGTGAGTTTCTGTTCCATTACCTCCCTCTGAAATCTGGTGTTTCGCCATTTACCGTTAAGAACTCTAGAGGATAAACGAATTCATCACCGACAGAGAGCCTTGGGACTTTATTGGGCAGTTCCACATTCTCCCTGTGGACGAGGAAATGGTGGAAGAGGCTTACCATCTAATGAGAACACATAACCTTCTGCCAAACGACGCGATTGTACTCAATTGAAAGGCTTAAAGAAAAATTGATATTGTAGTAGCTAAAGGTGGTGCAATAAGACTCCAGGAGAATTGAAAGTCGGTTGGCAGGATTTCACTCTTTAACAGCTCCAGGTTTTGAAGTTGTGATCAAAACGAAGGGCACTATCTTGAGGTGGTATAGGGGACGGAACGTCCCCCCGCAAAACCCTTAAAGGCTCCGTTGCGATTTCTCAGTGGTGTCCAAAATGCGCGGCGACCTCATAAGGATTCTGAGTTCGGTTGAGGAGAAGGCGAACGAGCTTAAGCTCGACGGCTTTGAGCCAGACCTCGTTCTCATGGGAAAGGAGGCCTATGAGTTCCTCAAGGAGCAGGCGAGGGAGGAGTTTGGCGGGGACGAGGATGTCTTAGAGCTTTCCGGCCTCAGGGTGAGGATCCTCGAGGAACTCGAGAAAGACGCCGTTGTTATAGACAGCAAGGCGCTCGGCTTTGGACCCGGCGGCGCGAAGCGCTTCAGGGTTGTCCTATGATTCCCCATGCCTTTCCGTTTCTGGTTTCCATTCTCAGCCCCCGGAGGACGAGCAGGCTTAAGGAAACCGCCATGATGTCCGCCAAGCTGCCGGGGTTCCTTAGATCGCCTCTTTCCCGCATGAAGGCGTCGAACTCCTCCAGTGAAAGCTTGCCTTCGAGCACCTTTCCCGCGTTCTCCTTCACCAGTTCCGCCTCTTCCCCCCCGGCCTTCCGCGCTATCAGCGTATCCTCCCTCTCCGCGAGAAGCTCGATGAAGGCCCTCACGACGGCATCCTCAAGCGGTAGTTCCTTTATCAGCTCGTAGAGCCTGCCAAAGGTCTTGTAGCTCAGCTCGTAGCCGTTCAGCCACTCGCAGAAGATAAGCTCCCGCTCGCAACTCATCTCGGCGAGCCGGGCGAGGTTTATTCCATCCTGGAAAAGCTCCCTGAAGGAATCGTCGCTGTAAACGTCGTACTTCACGCCGCTCGGGATTCCCTTAGGGTTTGCAATCCTCACCGCGCGGTAGAACTCCATGCTGTCCCTCACTGTCGATTCTTCTATCAACAGCCTCGCCTTCTCCCTCGCGTCGAGCATGTTCCTGCCCAGGACCAACCCCATGAGGAGTGGAACCGAGAGCGCTATGACCCCGAAGTTGGGATTTGCGTCCTGGGCCTCGTGCGATGCCTGGACGGCGCGCTTTATCAGCTCGCCTATCCCAGCCTCACTGAACTCCAGAACCCCTTTCCTGAGGAGTTCGGCGGTCTTTACGGCCTCGTAGTAGACGCCAATGACCGCTGTATTTGCAAAGAGGAAGTTGTAAAAGGTTAGGTCATCGAAGTCGCGATAGCGGTTGACGTTACCGGGTTTTGGAACCGCTGCCTCGAGGAGTGGGCCGAGGATGAAGGCCCTCAGCAGTTTGAATCTCTTCATTCACATCACCATCAGCTTACTCTCCCTTAACGAGCAGGACCGTCCCCGCGACGAGGAAGACCACCGCCATGAGCGTTCTGAAATCGACCGCGGGCATCAGGAAGGGGGCGAAAGGACCGACGAGGAGAACCGCTCCAGCGAGCAGAAAGACGAGCGCCGCCGCTTTGGTGTTTTCACTTCCTGAGAAAATCTCGCCCAGCCTGTCGGTGGTCTCGTTCAGCACCTCGTCAACCCTGTCGGAGAGCGGCTTCTCCTTCCCACCTTCCTCCTCCGGGATTACCAGGGCCGCTATGAAGTAGAGCAGCGTCATCGCCACCGGGTTGAAGACGAGGAGGACTATGAATATCAGCCTCACGAGGGTGGGGTCAACGTCGAGGTGCTCTGCTAAGCCTCCGAGAACGCCGAGCAGGATTCTACTCTTTCTGGATCTCACCAGCTTCTTTGTCATTCTCTCACCGGCGGAAAATTGGGTGGGAACTTAAAAATCATTCCATCCGGACGTCCCCGATGACGTGGGAGACCTCGACGTGAATCACCCTACCCGTGCCGCGGTGGTCGTTCTCAACGTCGCCCATAACGTCCTCAACGCTCAGCCTAACCGAGAAGCTATCGGGAACCTCTATCCTTACGTCCCCCACAACGTTGCTCATCCTGACGTCTCCTTCTGCTCTTATCCAGACGTCGCCGACAACCTTCGTTACCATGCACCCCGCGGGAGCATCGGCCCTGACGTCCCCGACAACGTCCTCAATGATCAGCCCGGAAGTGTTTGCTTTTACCTCGACATCACCGACGGTCTTGCTGACTGAGACTTTTTCCAGCCTGCCCCCCACCTCGATGACCACTCTGCCGTTCCGGTAGTCGTTGCAGGCGTTCCTTTCCCCGAGACCCGGGATTTTCTTCGTAGGGCAGTAGACCGTCAGGCTTCCTCCTGAGGGGACTGCCTTTACAGGGAGGTTGCTCTTCACGACAACGCCGTTCACGTTCGCGCTCACGATTCTCACGTCCCCGACAACGGCCTTGACGACGATTTCGCTGGCGTTGAAGGTTCCGATCTCCCTCACCGGGCCGGCATCCTTCTTGCGCCCATGACCGATGTAGAGAACCGCCGCTATGGACCCGATGAGAACGACGGCCAAAATGACGCCCACCATAAGAGGGAAAACTCCACCGCGCCTCATGCCCTCACCGCTCTTTATACTCGCTTCCCCGTATAAGGCTTACGCTTACGATTAGTTATTGGGAGGCCCCATGCGACGATAATCTGAAAAAGAGGCTCAGCGGAGGAGCCGCACGAACTCACGCATCCAGGCGTGGAGGTCACCGGGATGCCTTGAACTGACCCAGTTTCCGTCGACAACTACCTCAGCATCGACCCACTCGGCGCCGGCGTTCTTCACGTCGTCGCGGATGGTTATCACGCTGGTTCCCTTCCTGCCCTTCAGCACGCCGGCCGAGATGAGCACCTGCGGCCCGTGGCAGATGCTGGCGACGGGCTTCCCGTCCTCGAAGAACTTCCTGGC
>JALVWX010000228.1 GCA_027023165.1 Thermococcus sp.
AGGAGCATCGCAACGGTGAGGGCAAGGAAAATCGCCGCCGAGTGGGCTGGGACGCCGGCGAAAGCGGAGAGGTCAACCCTCTCGAAGCCCGCTTTGAGCAGAACTGCGGTCTGGTAGGGGAGGGTGTAGCGTTCGGCGTTCTGGATGTAGGGTATCTGAGGGACGAGGAACTGAAGGACGAAGACTATTCCAAAAGTGGCGAGTGAGGCGTAGAGTGGCCTGCTGATGAGGACCGAGACGAGCATCGAGAGCGCCCCCAGGAGGGCCAGGATGAGAACGCTGACCCCAAGGACGAGCAGGAGGTCGGGAAGCCCCTTCCAGAGGCCGTTGAGGCCGGTTTTGTAAACCACCGGGTTGTAGAGCCAGATCGTCGTGTAGGGAATTCCGAAGAGGACCGCGAGGGCCGAAATCCCCGCCGAGAACTTGGCCGCCACGAGTTCACTAAGCCGCAGCGGCTTCGCGAGGAGGAGCCTGATCGTCCCCCTGTCCATCTCGCTCGCCAGGAGGTCGCACATTAGGATTATCGCTATCAGCTGGCCGATTATGCCGAGCCAGTAGTTTGGAAGCAGGTCGAGCATCATGGCCTCAAAGGCCTTCAGCATCGGCTCCACGCCCTCTCCAATAGGGTTGGGGCTTAGGAGGTAGATGAGCGACGGGAAGAACGTCACCGCGAAGAGCACCTTAAAGCGTCTTGACCGGAGTATTCTGCGGAGTTCTTCCACGAAAACGACCCAGAAGCCCCTTTCGAAGGTACTCATTCCTTCCACCCCACGTTGAAGCGCTTCATGAGTATCCTTTCGAGGGGGCTGGTGTGCGGCTTGAAGAGCCTGAGGGCGAGCTTTTCTGATGCTATGAAAGCGGGGACCTCCATGAAGAACTCATCGGCGAACCTCTCGTCCAGCTTCACCCGCAAGATTCCCTCTTCCTCCCACGCCTCCCTGACGTAGACCTTGTCCCGAAGGAATTCCAGGAGCCTCTCGTTGTCCGAAACGAGCACATCGTAGTCCGTCCCCTCGACCTTTGCCAAGTCCCTCACCCTGCCCTGCTCGACGATCTGGCCGTCTTTTATAAGCCCGACGTAGTTGCACGTCCTCTCGATTTCGCTCACTATATGAGAGCTTAGGAATATCGTTCTACCGCCCTTGGCAAGCTCGAGAACCTTTCCTATGAACTCCATCCTGCCGAGGGGGTCGAGGTTGCTCGTCGGCTCGTCCAAAATGAGCAGTTCAGGGTTCCCCAGGAGTGCAGTGGCGAAGAGGACCCTCTGCCTCTGGCCGCTGGAAAGCTCCTTGATTCTGTTGAAGGCGAGCCTCCCGACGTCTGTGTAGGCCATCAGCTCCCTCGCCTGCCTCACCGCCTCCGCCTTGGGAAGCCCTAGGAGGCGCCCCATGTAGGTTAAAAACTCGAATATCGTCATGTCGTCGTAGGCTATGGGCTTCTCCGGCATGTAGCCGACTTTTCCCATGATTTCAACCCTCTCGCGCGGCATCTCCATGCCGAAAATCCTGATCTCGCCGTAGGTGGGCTTCAGCGCGCCCGTGAGCATCTTGATGGTGGTGGTTTTTCCGGCCCCGTTCGGGCCTAAGAAGCCGTAGACGACTCCCTTAGGAACCTTCAGGTCAAGGTGATATACGACGTTCCTCCTGCCGAAGAACTTCGTCAACTCTCGCGTTTCGATTATGTAGTCGGCCATCTACACCCCCAGATGGCTGTCGAATCGGGACCTAATAAGCCTTTCCCGCAGTTTTGTTTGACAAATATCCAAATCGTGGACAAAAAACCTAATAAACTCTGGTGTAAAGTGTTCAAATCAGTAGATTCTTCGGGAGGGATTGGAATGCAGACGCTAAAAAAGCGCCCCAAGTGGGTAACGGGGCTAAGGCAAAAGCTTGAGGAAGCTCTCAGGGGAAAGAATGGGGCAGGGATTATCGTCGGCAAAGGTGCCCTCAGGGGAAGCGACATGATTGAAATCCTTGAGGTGAAGTTTTTGGAGGGAAAAGCGGGTCAACCGACGACCAAAATCTCTGAGAACCTTGTCCTGTTCAGCTATCCCGTTGGTGACGACGAGGGGGCCGACGACGTCTACTACAGGCTGATGGGCATGCTCAGCAGGGTCTGATTCCTTTAGCCTTTTAAGCTCCGCAGATAAGATGGGATGTGCTGGTTGGAAAAGTCGGTCTCGACAGCTCCTCAAGGATAGCCTTCCAGAGCCACGCCCATACAGACCACTTCGTCAGCGGGGAGGTCATCTTCGCGACGAGGGCGACAAAGTACCTCAGCCACCTCAGGAAGGGCGGCTTCTACCGCGAGGTGGACTTTGGAAAGACCTTCTACCTCGGCGATTACAGGGCGAAGCTCTATCCCGCTGGCCACATTCTCGGCTCGGCTGGAATAAAGCTCTGGCTCGAGAACGGAACGCTCTTCTACACCGGCGACACAAAGTGGTACAAGCTGAGGACTGCAGAGAAGAGCCTCTTCCCGAGGGCGGACTTCCTGATAATCGAGGCCACCTTCGGCGTTCCGAGCTTCACCTTTCCAGCTCCTAGGGAGGCAGAAAAGAAGCTGGTTGCCTTCGTGGAGGAGGCCTTGGATCGAGGGAAGAAACCGGTTCTCTACGTCAACCAGATGGGGAAAGCTCAGGAGATTATGAAGATACTCGACGTCCACGGTTACACGGTTAGGCCGAGCGGGGAGATGATTAAGGTTGCCCGCGTGTATTCAAAATTTGGAATTAGGTTCGGGAACATAGCGAGCGAAGGCGACGTTGTTCTGCGCTCCTATCGTTTTCCAAGGGTCGAGAACTCGCTCTCACCCTGGGAGCTGACTGTCTCGGGCTTTGGGAGGCTTAAGCTGAGCAACCACGCTGACTTCTGGGAGCTTGTGAGAATCGTTGAGCGGGTCAGGCCGGAGAAAGTCTTCACGGTCTACGGCTTCGCCAATGAGTTTGCGAAAATCCTTGGGGGCATGGGTATCGAGGCACGTTCGATAGGCGTGGACTCGCCAGTTGATAATTTGTTGTAAATTCCACAATCACCATTGGAGCAGTATTAAATAATGTCCAACATTGGACGCGAAAAGTTAATATACTTGCAACGCACTATCTATTAGTGGAAGGCATAGGTTTTCACCCACCCGTTGTAGAAGAAAGGTGCGGGCACGGGGCAGAGACGCCCGCGGCCTCGGAATCGCAGATGAACCCCACAACAGCCTGAAGGGGGTGGTGCCGAGGGGCCTTCCCCCCTCCCTTCCCATTCTGGCTTTCTGAACTTTTCTTCTTGCCTTGGTGGTGTTTCAAAGTTTGTTGATTGTTCTTGCATAAATCCCAACAACTCCGGTCAGAGGAATGGCCTTTTTGTGTGCTCTAATGTACACATTGAAACACAAAACTTTATAAACCCTTTCCTTTTAGTAACTATCGGTAAACAAAATAACGGGGGTGGTGCCGATGGCCTGGAGGAGGGACCGCTACTGGGACCCATTTGACCTGATGAGGGAGATACAGGAGGAGATCGACGCCATATTCAGGGACGTTATGCGCGGTCCGAGGCTCTGGGGAGGCAGGGAACCCGCTGAGAGGTACGAAACCGTCAGCGAGACCTGGAGGGAGCCGTTCGTCGACATCTTCGACCGCGGCGACAGGTTCGTCATAACCGCCGAGCTGCCAGGAGTCAGGAAGGAGGACATCAAGCTCCGCGTCACCGAGGACACCCTCTACATCGAGGCCCAGATCAAGCGCGAGAAGGAGCTTGAGGAGGAGGGTGCAATAAGGATCGAGCGCTACTACAGCGGCTACAGAAGGGTCATCAGGCTCCCCGAGGAGGTCATCCCGGAGAAGGCCAAAGCGAGGTACAACAACGGCGTCCTTGAGATCGAGATCCCCAAGAAGAAGCCCACCAAAACTGACAAGGAAGGCTTCGAGGTCAAGATTGAATGACGGCTTTTTCGTTTATTTTCAACCCCGCCGGGGGTTGGGTTGAAATCAGGAAAACAATCACGATCATCGGTCATGAGAAGTTTGGAGGTGGTGAAAAATGGCCGAGAAGAGGGAGATTAAGCTTAAGGTTGCTTCCGCTTACCAGCGCGACGTTGGTAGGGGAATAGTCAGGATAGACCGCAAAGCCATGCGTGAAATCGGCGTCCAGAGCGGCGACATAATCGAGATAATCGGAACCAAGAACACCGCGGCCGTGGTCTGGCCAGCTTATCCTGAGGATGAGGGATTAGGCATAATCAGAATGGACGGAACCCTCAGGAAGAACGCGGGTGTTGGACTCGGCGACGAGGTTACGATAAGGAAGGCCGAGGTCAAGGAAGCTAAAAGGGTCATCGTTGCCCCGACCGAGCCGATGCGCTTTGGAGGTGACTTCGTCGAGTGGGCCCACAGCAAGCTCGTCGGCAGGCCGGTCGCCCGGGGCGACTACATCAAGCTCGGCATCCTCGGCCAGCAGCCGCCCTTCGTCGTCACGGCGACAACTCCAGCTGGAATCGTCCAGATAACCGAGTTCACGGACTTCCAGGTCAGTGAGAAGCCGGTCAAAGAGGTCAGCAAGACCGCTGCCTTAGGCGTCACCTACGAGGACATAGGCGGCCTCAAGGACGTCATCCAGAAGGTCAGGGAGATGATCGAGCTTCCGCTCAAGCACCCGGAGATATTCGAGAAGCTCGGCATCGAGCCGCCGAAGGGTGTGCTCCTCTACGGCCCGCCCGGAACGGGCAAGACACTCCTAGCGAAGGCCGTCGCCAACGAGGCCAACGCACACTTCATAGCCATTAACGGTCCCGAGATAATGAGCAAGTACTACGGCGAGAGCGAGGAGAGGCTGAGGGAGGTCTTCAAGGAGGCCGAGGAGAACGCTCCGGCGATAATCTTCATCGACGAGATCGATGCAATTGCTCCAAAGCGTGAGGAGACCCACGGCGAGGTCGAGAAGAGGGTCGTCAGCCAGCTCCTGACTCTAATGGACGGCCTCAAGAGCCGCGGAAAGGTCATCGTCATAGGCGCCACCAACAGGCCTGACGCAATCGATCCGGCCCTCAGGAGGCCCGGAAGGTTCGACCGCGAGCTTGAGGTCGGCGTTCCGGACAAGCAGGGCAGGAAGGAGATACTCCAGATACACACCAGGGGAATGCCCATCGAGCCGGAGTTCAGGCGCGACAAGGTCATTGAGATACTCGAGGAGCTTGAGAGGAACGAGACCTACCGCGACGCCGCTGAGAGGGCGCTCATGAAGGTCAAGAAGGCCGAGAGTGAGGAGGAGATAAAGAGAGCCCTCCGCGATGTTGACGAGAGACTCTACGACGAGGTCAAGGCCAAGCTCATCGACGGCCTCCTCGAGGAGCTGGCAGAGGTCACGCACGGCTTCGTTGGAGCGGACCTGGCGGCGCTCGCAAGAGAGGCCGCGATGGCCGCCCTGAGAAGGCTCATCAAGGACGGCAAGATCGACTTCGAGGCCGAGCACATACCCAAGGAAGTGCTTGAAGAGCTGAAGGTCACCAGGAGGGACTTCTACGAGGCCCTCAAGATGATAGAGCCTTCGGCCCTCAGGGAGGTCCTGCTGGAGGTCCCGAACGTCCGCTGGGACGACATCGGTGGCCTCGAGGACGTCAAGGAGGAGCTTCGCGAAGCCGTCGAGTGGCCGCTCAAGTACCCGGAGGCGTTCGCCGGACTCGGCATCGAGCCGCCGAAGGGCATACTCCTCTACGGCCCGCCGGGAACGGGTAAAACCCTCCTCGCCAAGGCAGTAGCGAACGAGAGCGAGGCGAACTTCATAGCCATCAAGGGTCCGGAAGTGCTGAGCAAGTGGGTCGGCGAGAGCGAGAAGAACATCCGCGAGATATTCAGGAAGGCCCGCCAGGCGGCTCCGACGGTGATATTCATCGACGAGATTGACGCCATAGCACCGCGCAGGGGAACCGACGTCAACCGCGTTACGGACAGGCTCATCAACCAGCTCCTCACTGAGATGGACGGAATCCAGGAGAACAGCGGCGTAGTGGTTATAGGTGCCACCAACAGGCCGGACATCATCGACCCTGCCCTGCTCAGGCCAGGACGC
The DNA here is from genome assembly GCA_027023165.1 of Thermococcus sp. Next base: position 6,057 of record JALVWX010000228.1, read on the forward strand.
TTTGACAGGCTGATACTCGTTCCAGCGCCTGACGAGAAGGCCAGGCTGGAGATATTCAAGGTTCACACCAGGAAGGTCCCGCTGGCCGAGGACGTTAACCTCGAGGAGCTGGCTAAGAGAACCGAGGGCTACACCGGTGCCGACATTGAGGCGGTGGTGAGAGAAGCGGCAATGCTCGCTATGCGCAGGGCACTTCAGGAAGGCATCATCAAACCCGGCATGAAGGCCGACGAAATCAGGAGAAAGGTCAAGGTAACTATGAAGGACCTCGAGGAGGCTCTCAAGAAGATTGGCCCGAGCGTGAGCAAGGAGACGATGGAATACTACAGGAAGATACAGGAGCAGTTCAAGCAGTCGCGCGGAGCGTGACCCAGCGAACGAAAGTTCGCGCGGGGCCAGGGGCTGATGCCCTTAGGTTTTTAACCTCCTTTTCCTATTCTCTGAGGTGGTCCGATGAGGAGAAAAGGAATTCTCGTTTTTCTCGCGGTCGTTCTGATGATGTATCTGTACCCCCTCTCGGTGGTTCCCCTCCTGCTTCTAGCGAGGGAGTGGGAGGAATTCCGCGAGGAATGGAAGAAGTCAGCAATCTTAATTGGGATTTCGATACCCCTCTACGGCGCAAAGATACTTCTCGGGATTTCCGGCTGGGCAAAGACCCTTGGAATAACGCCAATCAAGGTTTCACCCGTCATCTGGTGGTCGGTTTACCTCACATTCACGGCTCTTCAGACGCTGGCCGTCTATTATGTCTACCGCGTCTCAAAGAACTTTGGAGAAT
>JALVWX010000229.1:0-433 GCA_027023165.1 Thermococcus sp.
CCACCAGAACCAGGTAATCGGGCTCACCGAGGTTCACCTTCAGGCCGTAGCGCTCCACCAAAAGCGAACCGAGCTCGACCTCAAGTTTTCTCTGTGAGAGTCCCCTGTTTCCCCTAACCTTTGCCCGGACGGCGAACGTTCCGTCTATTCTCTTGCCCAGCTCGAGTACGGCTTTTTCAATCTCCTCAAGCTTTGCGGGCACGAGTTCATCGAGGGGAACCACCCTCTGAATCGCCTGGGTTTCAAAGTTCCTAAGTTTATCAAGGGCCTCTTCCTTTGACAGGGGCGTTTCGGCCAGGAGAACTCCTCTCCAGTCGGTCCCCTTAACGCGGACCTTCTCCAAAGCCCACTCGAGTTCGAGTATCGCATCCCCCTCGCGCCCCTGCCGGGAAGTAACGAGCAAAACCGTCATCTCTGCTCACCGATGGACAGG